>CAIVSQ010000065.1 GCA_903908605.1 uncultured Anaerolineae bacterium | reverse complement strand
CCTTGCATCTGTGCCATCTGTATGACGGCTTCCTGCTGCTTGTTGTAAAGCGGATAGGCAGTGGCAGAATCCTGGACAGGCATCACAGACCTCCCTTCATGACCGATTCGTACCCGACCCGCCGGGCATCACCCTGATAGATGTAATGCACGTCGCTGTAGCGCGGATCGAGAAAACGGGAAACAATCGCCCGCGTGTCATCCGGATTTTTCCCGGCCAGCAAATCGCCATCGTGCAGGCGCATGTTAGTGGTCACGATCGTTGGAAATCGGAAAGGGAAAGCCATGCGGTTATCGATGATGTTACGCAGGGTTTTGGATGTAAATCCAGAGCCGTCGTATTCCATGCCAATATCATCGATTAGCAGGATGCGCACTTTTGAGAAAGCCTCGATGAGGGTTGACAGCCCTGCCCCTGTTTCATCATCCACAGCGGCGTCACGAAAACGATTTTTCAGGTTACCAGCGGTAACATAGGTGGCGATGGGCTGGAGTCGAGTTGCCACCATCTTCAGCATGGTGGATTTACCACAGCCAAATGTCCCACGCAGGATATGCCAGCGCATTTTCCCTCGAGTGAAATCCTGCAAGGCACTCAAGGTGCTGGCGCTGGCCTCGATCACTTCGGCCGGCTTTTTATCGTTGATCGCACCAAATTTATTGGTGGGTGTGATCGCATTCCATGGGGTGTACTCAAATGGATCTTTCCATCGTTCGGTCATCTGTTCCTGCCGGTAGGTCCAGGAGGCCACATTGCACAGGCATTTGTATTCATGCTCAACGTCATCGACCACAAACGAATATGCGCCGATCTGTTTGCAAATCGGGCAGATCTGGTGGCCACGGCTCTTCAGGGTGTTCGCCCACTTTGCGTAGCTGAGTGGGTACTGCAATCCTCCAAAACGGTCGGGGTTGGTTTCAACGTACTGCATCCACATAAAATACGACTCGAGGTAGTCGTGCTCGATTTTTTCCATATCCAACTACTCACTCCTCTCGATGCTGTTCAAAATACTGCTTTTTGAACGCTTCGTAGCCAGAGTTATCCATCGCGCTGATCAGGTTATCCATCGTGATGGCGACTGCGTACCTGCCCTCGTTCTTGCGCTTTGCCCAGGCGATAATAGTTTGCACCCACGCGCGCCTGACTTTGATCTCCTCTCCGTAGACCGAGCGCATTTCGGTCATGACCTTTTGCCAACGAGACTTTTGCTTCTTGCTGCTCCATTGTTTAATATGGCAGGCGCTGAAGGCATCGCCCGCGAACTCTCCAGATGGCCTGCGCCAGGCAGAGTCGGCAGACTTGCTCTTTACTTCATTGCCATCATCATCCAGGTCCACCAGAATGGGTTCTTCTATCTCACTTTCCGGAAGACCTACAGATTCTTCGACAATCCGGTAGAGATCAGCTGCGTTCTTCACGTTCTGAGCCCGCAGCGTCTCAACCAGAAAGTCTGGAGTAGGGTAATTATCGCACATTCGTTCTATTTTTGAATCATTTTGCATTGATTATTTCCTTTCAATATGCGCTTGCATTGTGGCGTTTAAAAACTTTTTTGGGATATTTTCCATTATTGTTTTGCACAAAATGCCCTTTTGGACTGCCTGCCCGATTCCAGCGCACTTCCTGGATAAGAGGCACGCTGCGAATCAGATCACGCGCAATCCGTTCCGCATCTTCCCGAGAACGAACGGGCAGCATGAAAGAAACCTTGATTTCTTCCCAATCCTGCTTGCTGTCGAACTCTTTCACGCGGAACTGAACATCGACCAGTCCGAGCAGGTCATACACATGGGTAAATTCAAGGATCATTGCGTCTCTCCTTTAACGAGCTTGCGGTAACCAGCGATCTGGTAAAAATCCACCCACTTTGACTGGCAGGCTTTGCAATAAACGGGCGAAGATGCTTCTTTACCATCCTTGGATACATCGAAATCGCCATTGTCCGACCAGATATCATCTTCTCCACACACCGGGCAATGAGTGGGGTCACCTGCATATCCGCTCTCCGTTTTTTTCGGCAGCTTGAATCCAACCGCCTCCGCGAGAAGCAGGATGGGCACATCATCCGTGAATACTTCAACCGATTCATCATAAAGCGTGGCTTTGAAGTTCACAAAAGCAGGATTGTCGCAGGAAGTAGAGTGTGTTTCGACATCGACATCGGAAAGATTAGCATCCTGGAGAAATGTGGGGGGTTCTTCGACGATGGCATACTCACATTCAAATTGATCCCAGAACTTTTTCTGCTGCTCTTCCTGATCGTCTTTCAGACACAGCCAGTCACCAAAAGAGGCATTCACTACGGTCTTGCAGAAGCCAGTAGCCTTCATTTGATCCAGGAATGGAGCCGAGTTCTCGGTGAATGTTTTCAAAAACGCCATAAAAGCCTCGTCGATTTCGACCACGAAAGCGGAAGGGGTATCGACACACGCATCGCTGCTGAAATGAGCTTTTATCACCAGAAATTTCGCCATTGGTTCTCCTTTTAATTGCACAGCCGGATCAACTCTTTGAAAATACGAACTGCTGCTGGTACAAATTCCAGGCCCAGGTTCTTCAGCTCCAGCCCCTTGGTAAGCTGGAATTTATCCAGGACATTGTGGGCGCGGTAAACAAACATCTCCTCGGTGTCGTCCAGGACTGTGAAGGTCGAGACAAGGTTGCCCATTTCGCTTTTCGCTCCCTTGAAAACCTCGCCGTGGTAGTGGTTGGCGCGGTCACTGTTTTTGGCATAAGCCTCGGCTGTTTCCTTAATAGCGTGAACGTGCTGCTCAACTTTGAACATATCGGGATCATCAACATTGACTGCAATCAGTAAAATCATTTTGGTTCTCCTTTTTTTGGAAAATCCCGGCCGACAAGCCAGCCGAGTTCGTCTTTCTTTTCAGAATAAAAATCGACAGCGAACAAAACCGCATCCCTTTTCACATGGCATTCACGGTTATTGAGCGGGGTTCCATTCGCCCAGGCCTGGAAGATGATGTTTTTCCCTACGTGCCGGTGCATGATCAGAACGCCATCAATCGAGATATGTGGGTGAAGCTTGCTCTCGATCAGCAGGTTTTCAAGCCTGGTCTTTTTGGAAACAGTCATGCCTTCGCCCGCTTGTGAGTATGCCAAAACGAGCGATTTGAGATCGCGACCACGTTGGTTTTCAATCCAATCCAGCGCCGGACTTCTTCGAGCGTGAACTTGATGCTCTCTCCGTCCGCTAGGCGGTAACCACCTTCTGCTTCGAGCGACTGGATGCGGGCAAAGACTTCGTCGACATTCTTCTCGGTGATCTCAGGAATGCCGTAGTGCATGGAGAGCATGCAGATTACGTAATGATCACAGTTATCCTTGTCGTTCTGGATCGTGGGCGGATTGCATTTGCGAATATCGTAGTGAAGGGCCATCTATTTACCTTTCTGAGTGGATTTGGCTTTGTCGAATTTCTGCAGGCGTGCACGTTGGTCTTCCGCGAGTTCTCCGGTAAATATGCATAGATCTCCATAGAACACACCGTCGTAATGCACCAACTCCTTGTTGTTGACTACCAGTTCTTCCATCGATTCGTTATGTTCGGTATAAAGTTTGATGTGCCAGCCATAGGTAAACTGAACACTGTCGATTTCGAATATTGGGCCGGAAGATCCCCAATCATCCATCTGCTGGTCCGGGTCTGTGCGCCCATGAAATAGTTCAAGAAACATGATTTATGCCACCACGGCGATTGCATTGTTGTCGTCGTACAGACAGTCACCGCGGCAGACCGGGCAGTATTCGGGATAGGGCTTGTGGCTGCTGCCCGGGTTGAACTGCTTCATCTGCTCGTGGTATTCCTTTTCGGCCTCGTTTTCCGCCTTGATGCGCGCCTCAATGGCTTCGAAGTCGGCTTTCATGCTTTTGGCCAGATCAGCAATGGTCTTGAACGGCCCCCTGAAAGTGTTCTCGTCGATCTCCCACCCGCCCGGGTCGATCAGTTCGCCGCGGGAAACAGTAGGCGCTGAGTAATCGAACAGGCCGTAGCTGTACGTGCCAGTCGAGATTTCATAAGTGATTTCGGCGGTCAGACTGCCTTCGCTGTCGCGCACATCGACGAGGACGCTGGCTGTAAAGTACACAAACGCATCGTTCTCGTCGTCCTGCTCGATTTTCATTCGAGGGAAAACCGTGGATGTGCTCTCTCCAACCAGGACAGCGGCGACGTAATCCGGGTAAAGACCCATATTCAGGTTGGTTTCGATCTGGCTTGCTTTTGGATTGGTTTTGGTAAGCATCGTGTTTGCTCCTTTCTATGGTTAAAAGAATGCGTACTGCACAGCCGAAGTGGTGACGGCCTGGCTGTTTTTCTTCCTGCGCGACTGAACAATGATCTGGGTGAAGATGGCCGCGTAGTCTTCCTCCATGACTTCCACAGCGGCTTGAATGGTCTTCATCTTCTCTTCGAGCAAATCGTCTGTGGCGTGTTCATCCACATGGGAGGCGACTTGCATCAGCAGTTCATCCCCATCCAGCGCGGAAAAAATGCTGATGTAGGATGGCATCTGGTGGCAGGTGCTTACGTACTCCATGATCTCGGTCAGGACGGTTTCGCTATCGTCAACCATCGCCCGTTCCACTTCACGGCGTTTTTCAAGTTCGTCCTTGGGGTTTTCACCAGCCGCGCTCAGTTCTTTTGCAAGGGCATCGTATTTGGCGCAGACATCATCGAACCTGGCCTGCTGCCCCCAGGGTTTGGCCGCTTCTTCCTTCATCTTCGCTTCTTCTTTTCTGAGAGAGTTGATCTTTTCTTCGTCCGCCTTCAGCATCTTTTCAAATGACTTCGATGTGTTGATCAGCGATTGGATGGTGCCTTCATCCGACTCCGAGACATTGAAATAGAAATCCATATCCTTGTAGCCGAGCGAATAGAGCGTCCCACTCTTGTTCATGATGGAAGTAGAAAGGCGGATCTCGAATCCCCTGAAGTAGCCCAAAACCGCATAGTGAACACGGCCGGTCAGGACAGATCCGATATGATCTGCGATGGAGGCCCGCAAAGATTTGCCCGCTTCGACCTTGTCGGTGATGATGATGTTTTCGGAATTACGCTCGATTACAATCTCGAAAGGGTCGGCTGGAAACTGGTCACGGGCTTCCATGGCTTCACGGACTCTTGCCAGGTGTTTTTCGGTATCCACGATTCCGCCCAATTTCGATGTGAACATTTTCTGCGCCACCAGCCTGTCCTTTTCAAAGGCAGTATGCAGGGCAGACAGTTTCTTCATCTCATTAGTCAACACCACAAACTCGATAACCTTGTGGTTTCCGCTCGCGGCTGCCTTGATCTCGGCGAAGCTCAAAACCGTCTCGGAGATGTCATCCATTTCCTTTGCATGCAGGTGTCCGCGCATGAGTTGGTCGATGAACGACATTTTGGTTTCCAACGTCTGCCAGACATAGCCGTCAAAACTGCCTTCGATGACGTACACAAAGATCATGATCTTCTTGTGGTAATTGCCCTGCCGCCAGCCCCGCCCATTACGCTGTTCGATATCGGCCGGCCGCCAGGGGGCATCCAAGTGGTGAATTGCGATCAAGCGGGTCTGCACGTTCATGCCGGTGCCCATCTTGGCCGTCGAGCCGATCAGGACGCGGACTTTCCCGGAGTTGACTGCATCTTCTCGGTCGCGCCTTTGCTGCGGCGTCTTGGCTTCGTGTGCAAAAGCAATCTCGCTTTCGGGGACACCTCTCAGTACCAGTGCATTACGAATGATGGAGTACACATCCTTGGTGAGTTTGGCTTCACACTCGGTCAGGTTCTCTTCCTGCTCTTCCGACTCTTCCTCCTTTTCTTCTTCTTTGCCGGGTTTCCAGATGCCGATATCGCAGAAGATGAGTTGCGTCGATTTGGTGGGGGTGCTTTTCTCCCAAATGTTGTAGACGTTGTCGACGAGCGCCCGAATCTTGGGCATATCCGCGAGAGAGATGTTCTTCTTCGGCACAACCAGCGACATATCCAGCGCAGCCATGCGTCCGTTGGACGTGATCAGAAGCATGTTGTCCTGGTCAGGTCTGACGCCCCCACTCTTGATCGCAGCCGCCCGGTTGGCCAATTCACGAACATAAGCCCTGAGTTCTTCTGTGGAGGGGATCACGACTTTGGTCATCTTGCCGCCGAAAACGCTGGGCCGCGAGAATGTAGCTTCGTTTTCTCCACGGCGCATCTCAGCAAACCCGCCCAGCATTGTCGCCAGCTGCTCGACGTTCACGAACTTCCTGAAGCGGTTGTTCATGCGGAATCCACCCCCATCCGGTGTCATCTCGGGCGCTGACTCCACCACCGCGAACATATCCGCCCAGGCATCGAAGTGCTGCAGCCCTTTGGCCTTGAGTTCTTCCGGGCAGAAGTAGCGCATGAGCGAGTAGGCTTCACCGATAGTGTTGGTCACGGGAGTAGCCGTACTTCCCACGACCTTTTTGCCTTGTTTCTGCAGCCAGGCGATCTTCATGGACATGTCGAAGGTGGATTGATTGCCTTTGGTTTGCAGCCCTGCCACTGACTGCATTCTTGTTTGGATATCTAAATTTTTGTAACAGTTGGAAACTAAAACCCCCTCTGCGAAGAAATTGTGAGTGCTTGCAATTTCTAAGCAGTAAACTCGGCGATTTCCTTGAGCACCGACTCCAGATCGGAATCCACTCTCTGATTCGAGAACCGTAACACTGACCACCCGAGAGCATTCAAGACTTCGGTCTTGCGCTTGTCCAAGAATTTCCATTTTTTTGTTTCGTGCGTTGCCCCATCTATCTCGATTGCCAACTTCCGAGTCGGGTCTGCCACGTCTACCTTGTAGCAAGCTGGTAGAGAAGTGAATTGACCCCTTACGGGTTTGGTCGGAATTGCAAATTCCATAGGCAACTCCAGGGCCTTGGAAACCTTCTCTTGTTGGGGTGTTATCGTTCCATTGCCACCTCTCGCCAGAAATGTCCTTCCCGACATTATCTTGGACATTTTTGCTTTCCACTCTAGCGTTTGATTTGGATTGTTGGTCAGCATTCGAAGAGTTGATCGAGGAGATGGTTTTCCTTTGGTAGTGTCTCGTGATGCTGCCCACGTGCGAGGCATGTATGTCTTCATGAGTTCTTTGCGTTCCGGCTGAGCCATTCTCCATTTCGCCGCACAAGAACTTCCGCAGAACTTCCTTTTCTCGTTGTTCACTTTGCCCATTGAACGAAATTTGAATTCCTTCCCGCACTGAAGGCAAATCTTCGTTTCGTATTTGTGCTCTGCATTCTTCTGGCATTCGTGCGAGCAATGAATTTGTTTCGCCGCTGCCTTGCCCCTTCGCAGCGGAAATTCTCGTTTGCATGTTGGGCAGACTTTTAAGCGTAAGACCTTGTGATAGTTTTCCTGCTTCGACATATCCTTCCTCGATAGTCCAAATTTTATGGTTGGAAGTACATACAAATACACCGCTTTCATGCACAATTTTAACCATTGGGGCTGATTGCGGGTTATTAAACCAACCTTTGATAGGCATCCACTTGATTTCATTGGTTGCCAGGTCAACCGATTTGACCTTAACGTGCAGTTTCTTTTCAACAATTTCACCAATCGGGATCAATCCCTGGTCGGTTGTGATAAGAGCTTCATAAGGCAAACAGTGAAATTCATCCGTCACCAGCATGTCGATCCCCATCCTGTCAAAGGTGATTGTGGTTGCGGAGTCCTTCTTCATATCCGCCATAGCCTTGAGTTTCTCTTCCAGGCGCAGTTTGGCCTTTTCGAGCTGTTTCTTCGCCCGAGTATCGAACTTGCTTGAACTGTGGCTGTAATTGGCCAGCAGAATTTCCGAGATTTGCCTGATCCTGTCCAGGATGCCTTCCCGAACGATCTCATCGGCGATGGGCATCAGCTTGAAGAATGAAAACGGCACCACGGCGATATGGAAATCGCTGGTTGCGATCCGGCTGCAGAAGACCGGCCGGGTGGTTTTCTTCATGTCATTGGGGGTTGGGAACAAGATATTGGCGAGCGGGTAGGCCCACATCACCTGCTTGACGGTCTGTTCCACCAGGTGGTTCGGCACCACCAGCATAGCCTTCTTGGCCAGCCCGCAGGAGATGGACTTCAGGATGCCTGACAGGAATGTCAGCGTTTTTCCCCAGCCAACATCGTAGCTGATCAGGGTGTTGTGTGAGAAGACGATCCGAGCAGCACCATCCTTCTGATACGGATGCAGGTTGATGGCGGTATTCAGACCGTCAAAGGTCATGCGGGAACCATCGTAGTGGCGATTGACGTGGCTGTTGAATCTGTGGTTGAATACCGTCTCCATGATTTCAGTACGTCTGGCATCGGTGTAAATCCACTTATCAAACTCTTCCTTGATGATGCGGGCCTTTTCCTGGGCGGCCATGGTCGCTCGTTCATCTTTGATCGAGTTCCCGTTTTCGTCTTTGACATACACGACAATCTGCTTGGTGTTCAGGATGCGGTCGATGATGTCGGTCGCATCCATGTCGTAAGTGCCGTAGCGTTGAAACAAGTAGGAATGGTTGATCCCCGGCCAGTTGACTTTGCGCTCATCGAGAATGTCCAGGCGTGTGATTGGCACATCCCGCCACAAATCAAAAAGATGCTGAAAGAAGGCAGACAGGATTTCATCCGGGATCCAGCGGGATTGCAGCGTGGTTACATAATCCCCCGAACTTTTCCAGGCGGGCATGACCTTTTCAAGCTCAGAAATGTTCCCGGTCAGGTCGAATTTGCAGAGTTTGCAGACCTGCTGTGCGTACTCCAACTTCTGCCGGACATTTCCCGAAAGATACTCATCCCTGGATACCCATTCACGCAGAGCCGGATCGTAGAAAATCTCATCCTTGAGTTCCGCGATGATCTCGTCCTCTGATTTTTCGGCCAGCTTGGCGATCTTGCGAATCGAGACAGAGCCGGTCGAGCCCAGCACAAAAGCGTATACGTCTTTAACAGACGCTCCCTTGCCAATCGCGGGAAATGAATTGACGGTTCTCTTGAAGAAGATCGCCGCTTTGCGGTATTCGGTATTGTGCCCCTTGACCTGGATGACAATTTCCAACGACTGCAGGAACATGCCAGCCGGTGTCCCTTTGATCAGTTCCAGGGATCGCTGCTCGTTGATATGGCCATGCAGAAAAACATATTCGTCATAGGCTTTAGAGAGCGCCGCTCTAACCTCACTGTTATCGATGAAGGCATCGGCATAATCAGCGGCAATCAAGTCTTTCGCTTGTTTGTATAAGGCGGTGAGCTTCTTGATCCGCTCCTGCTTTTCCTTCGAGGGAGGCATCGCACCGAATAACTCGCTGGTTTCAACTTGTTTCAGCCTTGGCTCGATACTGGTTGACTCTTTATCGGTTTCTTGGGGCTGTTCCTGGTAAATTCCGTTTGGTAGAACGCGCAGACCCACTTCGAGCAGCCGCTCAACAGTATTTTGACCTTCCAACGGATTGACCGTGTATTCATTGCGCCCGTACATTGTTCCTGTGAAGGCAACGCTGCCGATTACCTGGTCGGGCCGGGTGTCAAAGTAGCGTGTGAGGTAATAGCCGCGGCTGCCGTTGTTTTTCCACTGCGATTCGGTCCACTCTTCCGGTCTGGGTCCATCCCAACCCAGGCAGTTCTCTTTATCCTTGATGAAGAATAGGATGTCAGTCACGACTTCTGTGCGAGCATTTTTCTTGAAGGCGGTATTGGGTAAACGGAAAGCCCCTAACAGCTTCATGCCCATCTTACGCATGTCCAGAAGATGGCTGGAATCGCTGCCATCCAGTGAATATCGCGATGTGATCGCGGCCATCACTCCCCCCTCGCGCAGGAACTCTGCCATTCTGACCAGAAAATAGTTGTGCAGTGAGTAGGTCTGGTGTTTGCTGTGATAAATCGAGACATCACCAAACGGCACATTGGTGATCGCTAAATCAAAAGCATAGTCTTTCAGCATATCGATGGTCTGGAAGCCCTGGATGCGCACGTCACTATCCGGGTGCAGCTTCTTCAGGATCTTCCCGGTGACGATATCCAGTTCGGCTTCCAGCCACTTTGCTGTGTGTGCCCAACTTGGCGCGCAGGATTTAAAGTGTCCGTTTCCAGCGGACGGATCAAGAATCCGCAGGTCATTGCTCTTTCCAAAGCCGATGCGTTCCAACAGCTTCCACATTGTGTTGATCACACCCACATCGGTGTAATGCGCATTGATGATGGATGCGTCGATAGCTTCTTTCTCTTCCGGGGTCAGAGAATTTTTCACCGGATGGGGTCTGTTTACGTACTCCTTGTAGACCTGGGAATCGCCCCAGCCCACATACTTTGACAGTAGATCGAGTTCTTCCCTCGAGGGAACAGCCTCCGACTTGGCAATGCGAATGGCCTCCATGTTGCGCTCATAGCGTTCCATGGTCGTTCCGAGGTCTAAACTCTGCGTTGTGTCAATAATTCTGAAATCCACTACTGCTCCTTAGTGCTGGATGCCCTGCAGGGCAAATACGTTGGTCATACTTCTCTCGATCATGTGTTCCAGCCAGGTGCCTCCGAATGCCTGGTTTAACTGTTGCCTTGTCATTACTTCGGCTGCCATATTCGCCACTGAGTGGTAGCGGTTGAACGCGCAGCGCATGCCGGTGTCGAACTTGCCAAAAATGGGGGATGTCTTGACCATCGGCGTTCCGCACACTGCGCAAAGATTGAAATTCTTGACCGCTGCTTTTTCCACCAGCTTGCTGACCACATCCAAATAACGCGCTCCATTGAAGGGCGCGGCTGAAATGATTCCTTCGATGGTCTGGTTGTTGGCTTTCAAGGTGTTTGGGTACATCTTCAGCACCCTGACCAGGTCAGCTACAGTTGGTTCGCGCACCCATTCCGCGTACATCTGCCGTTTGTACTGTTCGCGAAAATCCTGAGCAGCCAGTTCCTCGGCCTGCCGCATTTGAGCCAGTTGGGTTTCGACATAGACAATGCCCTGTATCTCAAAGTTCATACCTGCTCCTGTTGTTTGAACCTTTGTTGAACTTCATGCCCGTAAGCAAGCGGGTGGTTATCGTTCATTTGCCAGCCAGAACGGCCATCCGCCTCGATGTGCCGTTCAATGTGGTACACGTTCAACTGCCGGTACGCATCCAGGTAAAGAGTGCGGGGCACATCCGGTTTGCGCTTGTAAAGATCGGGAGTTATCCCAACGCCGGCCTGACCGTAAGAATTCCACTCACATTCAATCCGCTTCCAGATGCCCCAGGGGATGATCCATACATCGGTGAGCGTGGTCTTGCTGCCGAACGGCATAATCAGTCCAACCGATAAAAACGCTCCGGGGCCATCCATGCCAGCGGCGGTATCCCAGGCATCCAGCCACTCGCGCTGTTCAGGAGTGATCTCTGAGAAGTACAGCGCGTTGGCGTGTTTTGCGTGGTTTACGTCCTTGACCTCGCAGACTGAACTCATGCCAGCGGGATGCAGTACGGACAGATCGGGCCTGCCTTTTGAAGGCGGCACGATGCGCATATGGCACTTCGGGCACAAAATGCCGTCGGTTGGGTGAAACGGCCAGTAGCCCCGGGACATCAGGGCATGGCGGGTTGCGGTCATCACGTCTGATTCCTGCATCAGTTGTGATCTCCTTTCCTGCAATATTTGGTTGATTTGTCTTTCCTAGGGGTGTAATCGTTGCGCTAGCTCTGTCATCGCCTTGGGACAAAAGGTCCTCAAGTACTTGCTTTATCCAGGACATTTATCCGCCGCCCATTGTCCGTTCCAACTCGTCTGCATACTCTCTCAATTGCTTGATGATCAAGACCGGGTCCGTCATGCCCTTGATCTGGATCATGGATTGAACTGCGTTTGTTACCGGGCCGAGCAGGGCATAATCAAACTCGGCGATCAGGATGGTTTTGCGCCCAAAGAGCAGCGCCGTGTACCCTGTTCCGGTCATGGCCTCGCCCAGGCTCGGGCCGAACTGCATCCGGTATTTCTTGTCGATATCGCGCACACTCACGGATGGGTCCAGCACATCGGTTAGACCATCCTTCAGGACATTCTCGAACTCTTCGAGGTGGGTTGTCTTTTGCACCCGCTCTTTTTCGATCACCCGCACCAGATCCCTGGTGAGAGTGTCATGTTCCGGTGTGCCAGGCTCAGCCTGTGATAACTTTTTTGCCACCCGGCGCTTGGCATCGTCAAAGCGGCGTGAAACGGCATCGACAAGCCGGTCGCGCTGCCGGGCACTCTGCACGAAGTGACGGAACTTGGTATAGAAGTCGCGCCGGTCAATCAGCGGGGCAATGTCCAATCCCATCGCTTTCATGCGTGGAATGAGTTCTTTCACCGCCCAGGCCAGTTCGGACTTCTCGCCCACCGATTGAGATTGACCTAACTTCTCCTGGAGCAGATCGGTGAAGGATTCGTAGATTTCTTCGTTCTCGTCCGGCACAAACTGCAGCCCGGCCCGTTCATATGCGATCTGGAAGAGGACATTTGAGCGTTTGGCCATCTCGCTCAAACCGTCGAAAACAGACAAACCTTTGTCTGCACGTTCTTTTATCCAGCGGATCAATAATTGTTGGGAACTCAGCGCCGCCTGAATTTTGGTGGCATTCGACCCATCCCACTGATCCCAAAACAACAGGGAATAGATGGCTTTGACAGCTTTCGTGGCCGACTCCGGGGCATTGGGATCGAGTAGAAAGTTGTACATTTCGAGCGTTGGTTTTTCTGGAATCACTTCCAGGTCAAAATCAAAAACATCCAGGCTTACACCCTGAACCAGGGCGCAAACCTGCGCATCAAGAGTAGACATGATCTCTCCTTGGGTTAAACAAAAAACACAGAGAGTCCTGCTGTTCTCTGTGTTTGGTTGTCTTCTAGTTGTATGTAGTAGTTTCTAGGGGTGTCTAGTAGTGTTTAGTGGTCGTGCGTTGGGATTGGCATTTTCCCTGAATTAGTTTATCATAAATAGCACATATGTTTCAAGTTTCCCGCGAGGGAATTTTGCATTTTTCTTTATCCTTTTATAGAGGCCTCCTTATGAATGATGAAATGACTCTTCCACTAATGACGATTACCACCGCTACCGAACAGGCGGAACTGCGAACAGTGTTGATCGCGATGGCCAATGGCTCGCCGCTTTATGAAGCCTGCCAGAAAGCCGGCATCTCTGCCGTAACTGCCAGAAAGCGCATGGCGCAGTACCCGGAAGTGCTGTCTGATTTCAAGCGCGCAAACGATGCGCTCATGCGCGGCCAGCTGCTCACGATCATCGAAGCCCAGAACAAAGTCATTGAAAAGATCACCGAGCAGGTCGATCTCATCCAGGACCCTGAAACCCTGATGCGCATCAGCAGCCATCTCAACAGCGAGGCTGACCGCATTCAGAGTGCGCTCAACACCGAGGGTTCATCACGGGATGATGATGTGAAGAAGATCATGGGCATCAAGCGCAGACCAATCGCTTCCCGAATGGAGATCAACATCAATCTAAATGGTGAGCGGATCGAGCAGACTCCGCCAGTCATCGTGATTGATGCGGGTGGAACCAGCCAGGGTTAAATCTGCGAGTCATAACCATTCGTTGATGTTGAAATTCAGTCCGAACGGATTGGCAAATCTCACAGTTTCGATTATCTGCCCGTCTTGAAAATCCTCGCTGAAAATCACTGATATCTGGTTCAGCCTCGCGGCTGCCCATATTTGCGCATCGTAATAAGAGAGTTGGTAATCCCTTACGCCTCGAGCTGCTTCCAAGACAACATTTCGGTTTAAATCGATCACCCGTAGAGTTGAAGAGAGTAAGCTAATTTCTGCCAGAGCCTCTGATGGTGTTAGTGGCGGCTTAAGTTTGCGGAGTGCCACGCTGACAAATTCCGCCAGGTTTTGAGCGCTTACACAACCGCTTTTATTTGCTATGAGTTGCTGCAATACTAACCTCGCCTGACTCTGCTTTTCAGGAGATTGTGCATCGTGATAGTAGATCAATACATTGGTGTCAAGCAGAATTTCAGTCATCGTCAATTTTCCTGATTAGGTTTGACCCAGCGTGATTCACGTTCTTCATAGATCTCATCACGGTTCCACTTGTAAGGCTCGCCAGTACCGGCATACTTTGCCTTTCGTTCTTCCATGAATTTCTCCATCTTTGCAAATGCCAATTCACTGTTTTGTTCAATCCCGGGCATTTGCACTTCTCGATCTAGCGCCTGGCGGATGACTTCAGCCTCGCTCACACCGCGCTGTCTGGCGAGTTTCTTCAACAGGGAATCCTGCCGGGAAGGAATATAGATTTGCTTTCTGATCATATGCTCTGTCATAGAATTCTCCTTGTATACATTATCATTATACATCATTCTATTCCTTTCTCATTTCAATAATTTGGCGGAGTCTGCTCGATCCGCCAAATTATCTAGTTGACGCTAACAGTTTCTACCAAGTCTGTGCAGGTTTTCCACAAGCGCGCCAGGAATGGATTCAAACCATTTGTCGCAACACTGGCCAACCACGAGCGTGAATGTGCCAGGTTTTGTTTTTCCGCAGGTTGGTCCAAGATAAAACCAGTGCGACTTCACGCCGTTCCAATCCCAGAGTAGGATTTCAGTGTCACCCGGCAGGTCCTTGGTGAGAGCGATGAATTCATCCTTGGTCATGGTTATGCCCAATTCTCTGTTGGTTTGTCGTCACCCATCACCCAACTGGTAACGAGAGTCCGGCCGTATCCATCGATAATGTCATCCCAGTTAAATATCTTCGAGACAACAAAGCGCCCGAGAACATCCACGCCCTCAACGGCCACATTGCCGCAGCGCAAGGGTGAACGGTAGCCATCAAATTCGTCTTTCTTTTTCTTCTTCCGTTCACTCCGCTCTTCAAACTTTAAGCCAACGTCATAGCGCACTTTCTTGTTCGGGTCGCTCAAAATATCGAATGCTTCCCGAATTTTCAGGAAGATCTCATTGGCGTTGGGTTCCCGGCAAACATCCGGGTGCCACTGCTTGGCCATGCGACGGTAACCAGCCATAATCTCATCCGCGCTTGCGCCTTTGGCCACACCGATCACTCCATATAGAGTCGATGTATCGATCTTGGGATGTTCTTCGGTTCCTTCAAACCATTCACGCAGCACCTGCTCCGGGAAAACGACTGACCAGCCGCCATTACTGTACCCAAAGGCTGTGAATTCATTCGAGCCACGATCCTTGACCTGGCCGACATAACGCAAATCGATGGCGCGCTGCTGAACCCGTTGGCTGACCGCTGCAGGGGCGGGAACTTCATCGTCCGGGAAGATTTGGCGCAAGGCATTAGCATGCTTGGCATCCACTTTCCAGCATTTTTCGGTTGGGTCCCACTTGCGACCAGCATAGGGGATCATGTTTTTGATTTCTTCCACCAGCCCGCGGTTGAAATCGAACTTGACTGTGTAGCATCCGTCAAAAGTAATGGTAGCCATCGCTATTGGCCTCCTTCCAGGTAGATCAACCCATCGTCTCCAACGTAATGCCACTGCTCGCCAAACTCCTTCGACAAAGCTGTCAGCTTCCTGCCAACATCCTCTGGCCAGTCCCCATCCCAGAAGCCAGCGCCGTGACCGTTGCGGGTCAGCCAGAAATCATGGGCGGCATGCGTGACTACTTCAGGGTCGTTCCAGTCGATTTCCGGGCAGAGTTCTTCCGCCCTGCGCATAAACTCGCGGCAGGATTTTTCGATCCTGTCCGCGGTGGATGGGTGAGAGTCCCTGTCTGTTTTGCGAAAGATTTCATCCGTGAATTTAATCGCCTCGATGTAGGCGTTGATGAACAGACTCGCGTCCATTTATGCTCCCAGCAGCCCATGAATGCCGGAAGCCAGCTCTTTGAGCTGCGGTTTCAACTGCATTTCACCGTTGCGCAGGCTTGCCAGCTTTTGCAAAAACTCGCGGCTCCTTTTGCCCGATTCGGGGCCTACGTAAATGCAATCGATACGATTTTTGAATTTCCGGGCTGCATCAAGGGCAGCATCTTCATCGTTTGGTTCACCATCCGAGATCAGAATGAAGCGCATGCCGGGGATAGAGTCGGCGACACGAACGTACTTCAAGGCAGCCGCCAGGTCTGTGGTGCTCATCGGCTGGGGCAGGCTGCCTGTTGGGACAAAGTACTGTTTTTCGGAAAAGGCTACAATAGCGATCTTACCGGGCAGGCTGTTCTGCAGCTCGGTCAGTTCTTCCTGGGCAACGTCATAGCGCGACTTGCCACCGCGCGCATCGCACTCAGTCATGGACAGCGAGATATCCACGAGGATGACGGCATCGACATTGATCCAGCTTTCGGCAAGCGTCCTGCCGGTTTCCTTGGCGATCTGCGAGAGTGAACCTTTTACGATTGCGTTCATGTTTGTCACCTATCTCTTGGGATTGAAAGAAACGGTCGGTTCGCTATCGGGCCTGCGGGCATCATTGAGCTGCGGGATCAGCCTGGCCATCCCTTCCAGCATTTTTGTATCGAAACCGCCGCTGCGCCCTTTCTTCCACTGAACCTGGTAGAACTCATTCTCCACGGTGCGGCCAAGCTTGAGGATTTCTATTCGGATAACCTGCTTGATGTTTTCAACATTGGCAGCAGCTATGGACATCCGGGGATCAAACTCGGCATGGATTTCAGCAATAGCTTGTTTGACTTCATCCGGCATCACCTGGTCGATCAGTTCATCTTGCTTCATTTGGAGAGCAATCAGAGCTTGTTCGCAATCTTGCAGTTGGTAGAGCATGGTTTCAACTTTCTCTTGTTCTTCCATTTGTTTTCTGAGTTCCTTTCTGTATTCTCGCTCCCAGGGAGCAATTCTGTGTGAAATACTTAAATCGAGCGGCCGAGGGGATACTTGCTCGTCGATGTCTACGACTTCACCACCGGACACAATGAAACGGTGTCCCAAATCATCATCAGGATATTCGAACAATTCTGTCCTTTCGCGTTAAACGCAATGTAGAGTTAACCTTTCAATAGATTGGTCGATCTCTTAGTCGGACTCTTTAGATCTGTTAATTCTAGAGAACTTGCCTTCAAGTTTTATTTCACTTGAATGGATTCATAAATCTTGAGATTTACATTTCCATAATAGGGAACAAGGTGTTTATCATTCCCTTCGAAGGATTTTGAACTGCTCTATAGGCATTGAAAACCGCGTTCTTTGCGGTTTTCAAGCTGCGTAGCAGCCATGTATTAACTTTCTCTTTATCATTATCTTTCTCTTTATCTTTAACATTATCTTTATCGAACCCCTGTCATCAGATGTCAGGACAGGGATAAGGCAAGGGTGACAACAGGGGTTCGACATGGGTCAGGTCACTGCTGGTCCGCGAAAACCTGATCCAGCGTGATAAAACCGGCCACGCCATCATTCCAGTTATCGCTCTTTATGTGCTTCCGGTTCTTGCCTGTGAAGTGGAAACGGTCTGTCCAACCATTAGGTGCAGGGAATTTGCTGGCCGCCATGTAGGACGATTGGCTCTGGTATTTCCACCAATTGATTACCTGGAAATACTGAATGCCATCAACCTCATAATGCAGGATCTTTTTGGCGGTAACAAAATTATTAACCACGCCCTTGATTTCGTTATCGGAAATCTGATCCCCGAAGAACATGGACAGGCGCATAGTCCGGGGATTTAACTCAAAGCGGCCTTGGTCGTCGCACACGCTGTTATTCAGCATGATCCAGGCCAGTCGATGCTTGTCGTCAAGAGACTGCATCCAGATATCTTCGTAGATTTTTCGATCGATGTTTCTCATTGCGAATTCCTCCGAGGGAAAATAGGATTTATGGGAGGGCATTCCTGCCCTCCCATCGTTGCTGTGGATTACCATGAGCGATTCTGGCGAGGCTGTTGCTGCTGGGGCTGTTGGGGAACGGTGAACCGGCCAGGCTGCTGATTAGCTGGCGGTTGAGCTTGCTGCTGTGGTTGCTGGAATTGCTGGCCCTGCTGTGGGTTGAACTGTGGAGGTTGCGGCTGCTGGTATTGGGGCTGATTCACAGGCTGCTGATACTGCGGTTGATTGGCGGCAGACTGTTGCGGAACAAATTGCTGCGGTTGGGGTTGAGTCTGGGGCTGGTTCACAAATTGCTGGCCCTGCGGTTCGAAATCCCCACCACCATTGGAAGGAGCGCCATTGCCATTCGCGCCGTTCTTGTTCTTGGAGATGACGGTGCATTCCTTGATGCTCGCTTCATAAGATGCGGCCACGGTTCCATCCGAACGCTGGTACAGGCGCGGGCTGCCGGTCTGGTGATCGAACTTGATGCGGCACTTGGCATGCAGGGTATCGCCCTTGTGCAGGTAGTTATTCAGGGTTTCAGCATCCTTTTCCCAGGCGGTCAGGCGAATCCACATCGGTACGGTCGCGCTGGCCTGGTCATCGGACTTGCCAACATACTCGTTGTAGGCCACATCGATGGTGGTCACAGCCTTTCCTTCGGGGGTGTACTTCATCTCTGGATCTTTGGTGACGGTGCCGACAACATCGAGTTCGCAAAAGCTATTGAATTTAACAGACATGGGGGTTTCTCCTTTGTATGAGCTGCAGGGAATTTGCCCTGCGAGCATGATTAATTGGATTGGTTGGGAATTGAGAATAGGGAATTGTCTCCAAGCTTGATCTGTTCACTGGCCCACAGATTCCTGGAGCGTTCGTACCAGAACGTCAAAGCAATGTTCCACCGGCCGCAAAAGTACGCGATCCAGTGCTTGACGCCTTCGTTTCCACCTACAACAACAAATTCCAGAGAGGCCATTTGCTCAGCAGAGATTCCTTGGAGATTCTCGGCAAGCATGATGGCGATCGCTGGAATTGCAACTTTTTGTGTAAGTAAGGATGTGATTGGGCTGCTGACGCTTGGTGGCGCACCGTCTTTCCACCCTAAGGATACGGTCGCACTTTTCATTTCGGCGACAAGTGAAAAACTCGAGTCGAGCTGTTCGCCAGTAAGATTCAGAACAACGATATGTTTCATGACACTCCTGGAACGCAAACGTCATTGCCCACTTGCGACAATGACCTTTTGGATTTTTTCCTGCTGCTCTAGGAGTGTCTAGTAATGTCTAGTAATGTAATCGGGGGTGATCGTGAATTACTTCGCCATTGTAGCATAGAATATATGTTCTAGCAATATTTCTCGGAAATTAATATTCGCTGGTCAGCATCACCACCAAGCCGCGCTCGGGATATTCTGTCGGTTGAACGTACAAGTGAATTTCCCTCAAGGGAAAATCGGTATAGCCGATGTGCTGTTCAACCAGGATGTGATTATCCCCATCATCGCAGGTCACAACAGCCGCGTTGTTCTCGGCCTTCACAACCCAATGCTGAAATTCGCAGCCGCGCAGTTGCTTGGGCTGGTAAGATGCGATCAAGTCGAGCAGCCAGAAAGACTTCGCGTTTTCGCACAGATACTTTGCCCCATCAGTCAGCAGCAGGTTGGCCCATGGATACCTCATCCGCGCATACTCTTCGGTGCCGGTGAATTGAGTCAGGTTCATTTCGAGTTCTTCTGCGGTTATTGTTGGCATTCATTCTCCTTTTCAACTTTGATTCCAAAAATATATTCAACGAACCACTGCGCTTCACGGAGCGTCGTTCGGGAATTCACGCGCTGCCACTTTCCTTCCAGGAACCGATCTATCCTGTGGGTAAGTATTTCCAGCGTAATGAACATCCGGACTTCAACGATGCGCAGCTTGTAACGGGTAGATTCCCAAACGATCTTTTCCTGTGTGGTTGTCATTTTTTTAACTAAAACCCAGGCCGCGTTCTTTGAGCGAACAAAACTTTCCATGGGAACAAATGACGTGATCTAAAACGTCGATATCAAGCAGCTTTCCCGCCTGAACAATTGCCCTTGTGACAGCTACATCATCGGGACTCGGGGAAATATCAGATGACGGGTGGTTATGTGCGACAATGATCGCGCTCGAGTTGTCGAGGATGGCCTGCCGGAACACTTCACCAATGCGCACCTGGGATGAACTCACCGAACCCTGATAGAGCTTGACCAGGTTGACCACATGATTGCGCCTGTTCAGATTGACGACCCACATTTCCTCATGATCCAACGAGCCAATAAAGCAATCGAGAAGATTGGCTGCGTCTGCTGGACTCTGGATGGAAGGGCGCTCTTTGGGATTGCTGTACAACTGGGTGTTCAGTTCTTCATGTAGTTGGCGGATTTTCGATAAGGTTTCTTCCACCTTATTTTTCTTCAGGGTTGGCTTGGTCTTCGGCGTGAATTCAATAACCGGACGAGCGATTTGAGCATTTTCAAAAGTCATGTTTTTCTCCATGGAATCAAAAGAGCCCGCACTTTTTCAGTACGGGCTCTATGGGAAAAAGGAAATATCAGGCAATAAACTTGACAAACAAAATGGCGGCAGTCAGGAGCGTAAGGAAGACACAGAAGTCTGTAATTGCCAGATCAACAGCACGTTTTGAAATCATTAGATTTCCTCCGAGGGAAGTTTACGAAAATATCCCCAAAACCACCATTGGGATTGTCCACGTGGGTATTGTGGTTCATTGAATAAAAATTATTTTTCATGGGAGAATTCCCCCGCATCAATCCGGTTGAGCAGAGAATGGAGTGATGCGAACGCGGTCTGGATTTCACGAACGCTTTTCAGGTTGTCACTGATGGGATTTTTGGTGTACTTGTCCAGCATGGCGTTGATAAACATGCTCTCATGCTTGAGCATCACCAGTACAGCTGTGAACTCTTCCAGAGATAGTTGGGTGGTTTCCAGCTTGCGAGACAAAGACGCAATGACAGGCGGCAATTGGGTGGGTGCAATAACAGAATTAGTTGCCATTTTCATCCCCATCAAGTCGAATGTCAGAAAGAGCAGTGGTCGCCACGTTGTTGTAGCGGGTGAATGCCCATCCCCCATGTGTGTACGTTGGCCAGGGTTCGCAGTTGACAGCTTTCACTGCGCTGACCCCCAATTCCTTGTTGACGCTCAAAACTTCTACTTCGATATCGTTAAACTTTGCGATAACAGGCATAGCTACTCCTTTCAAAAAGTATGGATGCAGCACTTTCCTAGGAGTATCTAGCTCTATAATCGCAGAACGGGTGTTCGGCATATTATACTCCCAGGGATTAAATGCAAAAAGCGCCGTTACCTTTTTAGGGGTAACAGCGCTTTTGTTGTGATCCTGTTTTAACGATTAGATATATTTTTCGTCAAGATGCTTTTTATACTCACCCAACGTAACATCCTTGGATACTGTGCCGCTTAGCTTGCTCACGATAGGCGCATTGTCCATTGAGTGACCAACTTG
>CAIVSQ010000064.1 GCA_903908605.1 uncultured Anaerolineae bacterium | reverse complement strand
TTGTTGTTCAAATGAAAGGCAAATCGTATGACAAATGAATCTTCATCCATCCCACCCAAGAAAAAGCCCAGGGTTCAATTAAAACCCATGTCCTCGCATCCTGCCAAAGATCCGGCACACATGATATCGTCCTACCGGAAAAGGATGCAAGTCGGCCCCTTTATTATCGGGGGGTTGATTGTTTTGATGTTTTTCGCTGGCATCATCTTGCTCATTATTTACATGACCAGCGGGAATGCTCCCAAGTTCAACCTATTCGCCACAGCGACACCGACGGTCACCATTACTCCATCCCAAACACCCACGGCGACCTTCACTGCTACGGCAACTGAAACACTTACACCCACCCAGACCCTGACGCCCACCCCGAGTGAGCCATTTGAATATGTCATCCAGGAAGGCGAGAATCTATTCTCTATTTCCGAAAAATTCAACCTGGGCGATTTTGGTATTCAGAAGATTTTTACTTTGAACCCAGAAATCGACCCCCTGACAGCCAATATCAGCATTGGGCAAAAAATCAAGATCCCCAACCCGGGATATGAACTTCCCACGACCACGCCAGTTCCATCGGACCTGCAACCTGGGTTCAAAATCACTTATATTATTCAACCCGGCGATACGATTGCTTCAATTGCTTCGAAGTTCAACAGCACCTTTGAAGACATCATCAAGGAAAACAAGATCGAGGATGCGAACAGTATAAAGGCCTACCAGCAGATTATTGTGCGTGTGAACCTGGTAACCCCCACTAATCCACCCCGGCCGACAATTACGCAAGGACCTTCTCCCACACCGCCTTCTCCTTTCACGCCCACACCAGATGGGCAGGCGACACTTACCGTCACGCCAACGCCATAAATAAAAAACTCCTGCCGCCTGGCGGTGGGAGTTTTTCCAATGTCCAAAACGGATTTGGACATTCATACTGGACAAATCAACCACTCTCGGTTAAAATTCTCGGCCGTTGTATTGGAATCATATTCGGAGGAACTACTTTGGCAAACATCAAATCGCAGATCAAGCGTGATCGTCAGAACGAAAAACGTCGCTTGCGCAATCGTACTTTCCGTGGCGCCGCTCGCGCCGCAGTTCGTGATGCCCGCGTTTCCATTGACACTGGCAAACCCGACCAGGCTACCATTATCGAAGCCATTAGCCGCTTGGATAAGGCCGCTGAAAAGGGTGTCATCCACAAGAACAATGCCGCCCGTCGCAAAAGCCGCCTGATGAAGGCGCTTGCTGCCGCCAGCGCGAAGTAATTTCAATAATAATTTTGAAAACACTTAAGGCGGAAGCGCTTAGCTTCCGCCTTAAGTGTTTTTCCATGTTGCATTGATGTGGAGCGTTTGTGTATTATCTGGACGGCTTTATGTCAAAAGTCACCATTTGTTTTGTTCAATGTCTTAATTACCAAACGGTGTCTTGCCGGGTGTTATAATCATTTAATAATCTTTATTCTTCAAGGTGAAGTATGTTTGAGCTCGAACAGCAAGCCATCGAATCGAAAATAAAAACATTTTGCGCAGAAAACGATATTCCCGAAACTGAACTGAGGTGGGCTCCAATTCCCTTCAGCGGTGAATGGGGAATTTCTGTGTCCTTTTTCCAGATGGCTGCGAATGAAGCAAAAGCCGGGAAAGGCAGTGGTGTGCCGGTTCCGCTGCGAGCGGCCGAAATCGCGGTCAAGGTTAAAGAGTATATTGGATCAATCCCCAATATCAGTCATATCGATGCGGTTAAAGCTTACTTGAACCTGTACTTTTCAACCCTGGAATATGCTGCTCGCGTGGTAAATGCTGTACTGGATGGTGGAGCTCATTTTGGAGTTGGATCCAGGAAAAATGAGCGCGTGATGGTGGAATACGCCCAGCCCAACACTCATCACTCTTTTCATATTGGACATGCACGGAATACCATGCTCGGTGAGTCACTTGCCCGGATAGTTGAGTTCGCTGGTTATGAAACCATTCGCGCATCCTATCCAGGTGATATTGGCCTGGGGGTGATTACCGTTATTTGGGCTTATGATAAATTTTACCGGGGTAAAGAGCCCCAGGGGATCCACGAACGCGGTCAGTGGTTGGCGAACATTTATGTTGAAGCGACTCGCCTGCTCGAAAAAAAAGAGGGTGAAACTGACGAGGATATCGCTCGTCGGGAAGCCTATGACCTTGAGCGGCGGGAGATATATCGCAAATGGGATGCCGGTGACCCCGAAGTGCGCAAGCTCTGGTTGGAAACACGCGAATGGAGCCTGCAGGAATTACGGGATATCCTTGACATGCTTTCCACCAAGATTGACGTATGGTTTTATGAAAGCGAAGTGGATGAACCCTCCAAGGCAATTGTCGATGAATTGATTGCGCGGGATATCGCGACGGATGAACGCCCCAATGGTGGAGCGGTCATTGTGAAAATTGATGAAAAACTTGGCCTGACCAAGGAAAAATACCGAACAAATGTCATCCTGCGCTCAGATGGTACCAGCCTGTACCTTACCAAGGATCTTGCCCTGGCAAAGGTGAAATTCGAACAGTACCATGTCGATCGCTCGATTTACGTGATTGACGTGCGCCAGTCGTTGCATATGCAGCAGACATTTGCCATCCTCAAACTGTGGGGTTTCCCCCAGTCTGAGAAATGCTACCACCTCTCTTATGGATACGTCAGTTTACCCGAGGGCGCCATGTCCGCTCGCCGCGGGCGGGTGGTTTTGTTCAAAGAAGTTTACGACGAAGCTGTGCAGCGTGTGTTGAACGTGATCGCTGAAAAGAACCCTGGAATGGCTGAGGCTGAGCGGGCCGGTGTCGCCAGGAAAATTGGCTTGGGCGCTCTGACATATTCCATGTTGTGTGTGGATAACAACAAGGATATCGTTTTTGATGTAAATGAGGCTCTTAGTTTTGATGGCCGTACGGGTCCGTATATCCAAAATGCTTATGTGCGCGCCAATTCCATCCTTAAAAAATATCGGAATGAAAATAATCTTCCGGAAGGTGAAGTCCCCACTGCGGCGTTCAATTACGTGTTGACAAATCATGAGATTGAACTGATTGAACAGATTACGCGTTTTCCTGCGTTGGTCCAACAGTCTGCCAGTGAATACCGCCCCATGATCATCGCTGCTTACGTGTATGACTTGGCTAACACGTTTCATAGTTTCTATCATGCTGTACCGGTTCTCCAGGCCGACGACAAGTCGGTCAGTTTTGCGCGCTTGCGCCTGGTCGCTGCCGCAAAACAAACGATCGCCAATGCCTTGGCGCTTTTGGGCATCACAGCCCCAGAAGTGATGTGACGTAGCGGTTTTTTCCGCTGCGAAAATCAGCAATTTCCTGTTTTGTCACAGGATGCCCTGAATACAGGGCAACAGATTCCCTAAAAAGCGCTGGGTATCTGCTGTGGTTTAGTTTTTAAGCCACCAGTGTGACTATTAAACCGGAGACAGGCTGAATTTCATCTTTTCTGCACAGGAGAACCTGCATGTCCCCCATCAAAACCCTCATCATGGGAGCCGCCGGACGCGACTTCCACAATTTCAACACCTTTTTCCGTGGAAACAAGGAGTATGAAGTTGTAGCATTTACCGCCACTCAGATCCCCGATATTGATGGACGTCAATACCCGCGGGAGTTGGCCGGTGATTTATATCCTGCTGGAATCCCCATTTATGCCGAGTCTGACCTGCCAGAGTTGATTAAGAAATTTGGGGTTGAGCAGGTGGTTTTTGCATATTCTGACTTGCCGCATGAATATGTCATGCACAAGGCTTCACAGGTCAACGCATTGGGCGCGGATTTCCGTATTATGGGCACCCACTACACACAGATTAAATCCACCAAGCCAGTAATTTCTGTGTGCGCGGTGCGTACAGGTTCTGGGAAATCGCAGACCACCAGGCGTGTGTCATTAATCCTGCGCGAAATGGGTTACAAGGTGGCGGCTATCAGGCACCCGATGCCCTATGGCAACCTTGTTCGCCAGGAAGTGCAGCGCTTCGCCGATTATGGCGATCTCGATGAGCATGAATGTACGATCGAAGAGCGCGAGGAATACGAACCTCATATCGATAACGGTGTTATTGTGTACGCAGGTGTCGATTATGAAAAAATCCTGCGCCAGGCTGAGAAGGAAGTGGATATTATTTGTGGGATGGCGGCAACAATGACTTCTCATTTTATGTGTCCGATTACCAGATCGTGGTCGCCGATCCTCACCGTGCCGGGCATGAGAGCACGTACTACCCCGGTGAAACCAATGTCCGGATGGCAGATGTGTTTGTAATCAACAAGGTTGATACGGCTGACCCAGAAAAGGTTATCCAGGTCCGTGAGAACCTGCGCCGCCTCAACCCGGGTGCTGTGGTCATTGAAGGCGCTTCACCGCTGTTTGTGGATGACCCTGCCGCGATCCAGGGCAAGCGTGTTTTGGTGGTGGAAGATGGCCCCACCCTGACCCATGGTGAAATGGCTTACGGGGCTGGCTATGTGGCAGCCCGCCGTTTTGGCGCCGCCGAGATTGTCGACCCGCGTCCATTTGCGGTCAAATCAATCGCAGCAACCTATGTCAAGTATCCCAAGACAGGTGCGATTTTGCCTGCGATGGGCTATGGCGAGGCTCAAACCCGTGATTTGGAAGCAACCATCAACGCCTCGGATGTGGACCTGGTAATCATTGGTACCCCGATTGACCTGACCCGTATCATCAAAATCAACAAGCCGTACCAGCGCGTTCGGTATGAACTACAGGAAATTGGCCAACCCACCCTGGCGGATTTGTTGATGAAGAAATTCGGTCGGAAGGCCTAACCCGGCTTTTTAAAGCCAGAAACCAGTACTTTTTAATGGGCTGGATGCCAAACATCCAGCCCATTATTAATTGGACATTGCTATTAATGGACAATATGGCCTGATCTGACCAGTCGGGATGGTACAATCAACAGGTTGGGGTATAATCCCAATCCTTTTTTGTTCGGACTGTGACCAGTCAGATTAGTGAGAAATGTAAGAAATGTTTATCGATCAAGCTGAAATTTTCGTACGTTCTGGAACCGGTGGTAATGGTATGGTTCATTTTCACCGTGAAAAATTTGTTTCACGCGGTGGCCCGGATGGTGGTGATGGCGGCAATGGTGGTGATGTGATCATTGAGGTCAGGGCCACCATGAATACCCTATCCAGCTATCGTCATAATATGCGTTTTCTGGCGGAGGATGGAAAAGGCGGTGGCCCGAACAACATGTCAGGCCGCAATGCTGAGGACCTGATTATCCCTGTGCCACCTGGCACAGCCATCTTTGATGTTCTGACAGGTGAATTGCTGGGAGATATGACCGAATCAGGTCAGCGCCTGGTCATTTGCAAGGGCGGGCGTGGTGGACGCGGTAACCAGCACTTTGCCACCTCGCGCAACCAGGCTCCTCGCATTGGTGAAAAAGGGGAACCCTGCGAAGAAAAAAACCTGCGCTTCGAATTGAAATTGATCGCGGATATTGGCATTATTGGCGTTCCGAATGCTGGCAAGTCGACTCTTCTTTCGGTCTTGACCAATGCGAAACCCAAGATCGCACCGTATCCATTCACTACGCTTGAACCAAACCTGGGTGTTGCCAAGGTCGATGAAGAAACCACCGTTGTATTGGCGGATATCCCTGGGTTAATCGAGGGTGCCAGCCAGGGCGCCGGGCTGGGCCATGATTTCCTACGACATATTCAACGAACCCGTGTTCTCATCCATTTACTGGATGGTCTTTCCAGTGATCCCCTGGCCGATTTTAGCCAGACCAATGGCGAACTGGCTCTATTTGATCCAAACTTATCAAAAAAACCGCAAATTGTGGCTTTAAATAAGATGGACCAGGCAGAAGCCGTAGAGATGTTCCCCAAGCTGAAAAAGGAGCTAAAAAGTCGCGGTTACGAGCTTCTGGCGGTATCTGCTATGGCACGCACAGACATTCGCGACCTGCTTTACCGGGCTGTTAACCAACTGGCAAACACGCCGGTTTTGGCTGATACGGAAGTTCCTGTTCCGGTCTATCGCCCCAAGGATGACCCCAAGCAGTTTGCTGTTGAGCGGGCAGGTTCGAATGAATGGCGTGTGATTGGTGCTGGTATTGAACGCACCGCCCGCATGACCTATTTTGAACATGCCGGATCACTGCGCCGGTTCCAGCGATTGATGGAAGTGTTGGGTATTGAAGCTGCCCTACGCGAGGCAGGCGTTAGAGATGGTGACACTGTTATGATCGGTGATTACGAACTGGAATGGCAGGACTGAAGCGGGTCGACAACACGACAAGGCTATCGCTGTAATTTTATTTCACCGTGTGAGAATATCGATAGAAAAAGAAGAGGAGCGCGATCGATTGCGCTCCTCTTTTGTTATATGATTATCGGCGATTCCGCAGGAAGGTCGGGATGTCCAGATCTTCGTGATACGAAGTCTGGGGCTTGAATTCCGGTGGATTGATGGAGGCCGGAGGCATGGAAGCGGGTGGGGTGATGGAAACCGATTCATGCGAGCGGGTATCGGGAGCCTGGATTGGCGACGGTTGAGAGCGTTCGCTTTGAGAACGGAGCCCGCTGGAAATTGGCTGCGATTTTTCAGGCTGGGTGCGGTTAGA
Source organism: uncultured Anaerolineae bacterium (assembly GCA_903908605.1). Classification (GTDB taxonomy): domain Bacteria; phylum Chloroflexota; class Anaerolineae; order Anaerolineales; family Villigracilaceae; genus UBA5195. The sequence goes on along the minus strand of CAIVSQ010000064.1, from coordinate 27,622 downwards.
ACCGGCTGTGGCTGGACGCTGATCGACAATGCGGCGTGGGGCAGAAGCGCGCTCGAACCCGGTGGCGATGACAGTGATGCGGATTTCGTCGCCCATGTTCGGGTCGATCACCGCGCCGAAGATCATGTTCACGTCCGGGTGGGCGGTTTCACGGATGATGGCGGCGGCCTGGTTGACTTCAAAGAGGGTCATGTTGGGGCCACCAGTGATGTTGAACAGTACACCGCGAGCGCCGTCGATGGTGATATCCAGCAGTTGGCTGGATATGGCCTGTTCGGCAGCCATGCGGGCACGGTCATCGCCTTCGGCGTGACCAACTGCCATCAGCGCTGCGCCACCTTCGGACATGATTGCCTTTACATCGGCAAAGTCAAGATTGATCAAACCGGGGACAGTGATCAACTCGGAAATACCCTGGATACCCTGGCGAAGGACATCATCGGCCAGGCGGAAGGCATCGCTCAGGTTGGCTTTCTTGTCCACGATTTGCAGCAGGCGGTCATTTGGAATGACGATCAGTGTATCGGCATGTTCTTTAAGCATTTCCATACCGGTCTCAGCTGACTGCATACGGCGGCCACCTTCGAATGTGAAGGGGCGGGTTACGACACCAATGGTCAGCGCGCCAACTTCCTTGGAGATTTGCGCAACCACGGGGGCAGCACCAGTGCCGGTTCCGCCACCCAGACCTGCGGTGACAAATACCATGTCGGCACCCTTGAGCACATTGTATAGTTCATCGGCTGTTTCTTCGGCCGATTTGCGCCCAATTTCAGGATTTCCACCTGCGCCCAAGCCGCGGGTCAACTTGTCACCGATACGCACTTTGGTGGGGGCTTTTGCCAATAAAAGTGCCTGGGCATCGGTGTTGATGGCTACAAATTCCACACCTTGAATGCCTTCAATGATCATTCGGTTGACGGCGTTGCATCCAGCACCTCCAACACCGACTACTTTAATACGGGCGAAAGTTTCCACAGGTTTCAGTTCCATTTTTCCTCCAAAAATGAGTACCGCTTATAGTATATACGATAATGTTTTGTTGCTGTCAATAGGTCTGTTAGGTTGAAAGCAGACTGTAAACTTAAGGGAGCAGGCGTTTTATCAGGTTTTTTACTGTATTCCAATTTTCACCGTCTCCTTTCTGCACTGAACGTCTTTTTTGGGGACCATCCCGGTATGAAATGGGGAGGGATTGAAGGGCGGCAGCCCAGGTTAGCAGGCCAACACCGGTGGCATATGCTGGCGAATTTAGCTTGTCGGCCAAGCCCAGCAGCTTATCGGGCTGAGCGGTCCGAACGGGCATGCCGAGCACCTTGCTGGCTGACTGGCGAATGCCGGGAAGCAGGCTGGTGCCGCCGGTCAGGATCATTCCTGCGGGCAACAGGCCGTCATAGCCCGATCGTTTGATCTCTTGTAAGGCCAGCTCGAACATTTCTTCCACACGGGCTTCGATGATCAGCGATAAATCCCGGCGGCTCATGCGCATGGGGGTTTCTGCACCAAATGGCAGGATATTGAAGGCCTCATCCATGCCGATCTCTGCTTGTACGGAATGGCCGTGAAGTTTCTTGACTTCTTCCGCCTGGCTGAGAGGAAGTCTCAAACCATGCGCAATGTCTTGGGTAATATTGTTGCCACCGACAGCCAGAACCATGGTATGCCATACGTCCCCATTGACGTAAATAGCAAGGTCGGTAGTGCCGCCACCGATATCGCACACAATTGCGCCCATGTTGCGTTCTGTATCTGTCAGTACCACTTCGGCCGATGCGAGTGGTTTGAGCACAAATTGTGCTACGCGTACTCCAGCTGCGCCTACCGCCTGGCGCAGGTTTTCCGCAGTGGCTGTGGCGGCGGTGATCACATGCGCCTCGACCTCGAGGCGGTAGCCATGCATGCCAATTGGCTGGTGAATGCCATCCTGTCCATCCAGCGAGAAACCGCGTTGGATAACATGGATGACCTCGCGGCTGTTGGGAATGGCCACACTGCGGGCTGAATCCATGGCGCGTTCGATATCCGAATCTTCCACGGTGTGACCTGCAACTGCCACAACGCCGCGGCTGTTGATGGACGCCACGTGAGCGCCAGCCAGGCTGACGAGGGCGGTTTCAATCTTGACCCCCGAAGTTTGCTCGGCCTGCGCGATGGAGCGCCCGATCGATTGGGAGGCGGCGGTCAGATCGACTATCACGCCCTTGCGAATGCCCTCGGCTGGTTCGACGCCAACACCCATGATTCGCAGAGAATCATCTGGCTCAACCCGGGCGACGAGGGTGCAAATTTTGGTAGTTCCTACATCAATGCCGACGACGAAATCATCCATAATTATTGCTCAATTCTATAAAATGGGGCGTTGGGGTACTCAACGCTAATCATCACGGGTTGTATCTCGGCGGTTGCGAGGTGATCAAGCAGAGCCTGATAGACCTTGATTTTTGTCGAACTGCCGTCGAAAGATTGGCCAAAGTATACCTTTAATCCACTTGGATCCAGCCAGCCTATGCCGTACTGAGGGTCAAAAATCAGGCTTGCTCCGGTGGGCATATATTGGGATAATTTCCCAATGGATTGCGACAAAACCTCCGGTATAAAGCGTGGCACTTCCGGCGTGGTTTTTTTATCATCGACTGGTACCTGGATGGCAGGCGGGTCTCCATAAGCAATAATCACTGGCAGTGAGTCTGCCTGTCCGCGAGCTGTGAATTTATATCCATTCGCATCCAGCCAGAATGTTTCACCTGATGGCTGCTGCCAGGCTGCCACCGGAATGCGTTCCTGCACGGTTACGGATATTCCCTGGCTGATGCTCAGATCCACCTGTGCAGAAGAAATATCCTGGAAGGAAGCCAGTATGCGATTCTCCACCATGCTTGGGTCAAGCGTGATGATCGGTTGGCCTTTGATGGCCAATACATCCTGGATTTCCTGTACGCTTACACGCTTGTTACCGCTAATGATTGCGTCGCCAGCGACGAAAGGTTGTACGTTGAGCATCATGTAAAGTACTGCGAGGCAAACGGAGGCGAGAATAAATGACAGCCATCGTGGCCCATATGAAATGTGCGGCATGTTGAGACCCATGCCAGACAGGAAATTGGTGTTGAAGCGTGGTGTTTGCCGGTACGGCGCGTTCAACGTCATACCGTAATTACGGCGCAGGCGTGGCCCCGATACCGTCGACGAATTTTGCGCCGGGTCGGGCCAGTTTGTTTTTTGGCGAGCCGAAGATTGAGGAACCAGCTTGGGCTTGGCAACAGCCCGCTGAGTTAATTGTTCTCGGCGTTTTTGTTCATCTTCCCGGCGAAGTCTTACGGCCTCGGCGCGTGTTATGGTAGTGCGGTCAGGACTCATTTATCCCTCCGAAACTGATGTGATGTGCGCTCACGGTCTGCCTTGCGATCCAGTCCGAGTTCGATCAGGCAGTCAATCAGTGCGGAATATGACAATCCGCTGGCTTCCCATAGCTTTGGAAACATGCTGATTTTTGTAAAACCTGGTATCGTGTTGATCTCGTTCAAGAAAATATCTCCTGTGATGGTATCGAGCAGAAAATCAACTCTTGCCATGCCACTGCAGTCTATGGCTTTGAATGCTTTGACTGCCAGTGCCTGGATCAGGGTAACTTGTGCTTCGCTCAGTGGAGCGGGTATTCGTAACTCCGAAGTATTTAACAAATACTTGGCTTCGTAGGAATAAAAATCTGCACCTGGGACGATCTCGCCTGGGATGGAGACCCGGGGGGTATCATTGCCCAAAACAGAGACCTCTATTTCGCGTGGGTGGTTTACACCACGTTCTATGATGATCCGACGGTCATAACGGCAGGCCTCGAGCAGGCCTTCATACAGATCGGATTTTGAACGGCACTTGGTGATACCCACCGAAGAGCCAAGATTGGCGGGTTTGATAAAGATTGGGTAGGGGCCGAGTTTTTCGGCGCGATTGACGACACTGGCGATATCCAGGTCAACCTCAGAACGTAGAACGGTGATTGAATTGACCACCGGAATCTGGTTGGCCAGCATGACATCCTTGAAAATGCCTTTTTCCATTCCAACTGCCGAACCAGCTACGCCAGCGCCTACATAAGCGACATCTGCCAGTTCAAATAATCCCTGGATGGTGCCATCCTCGCCATAGGTGCCGTGCAGCACCGGGAAAAAAACATCCACATCGATCGAATCCAACGCAGGTGTTTCGTGCCCGCTGTTTGTAAAGTTATTGGTGATCACCAGGCGCGGTCGGGCTGGGTCGGGCAGCAGGCTGGTGGGTGATAGCCGGCCGGTTTGTCCTTGTTCAAAGGCAGTGAGTGCGTCGGGACCGGTCAACCACGTGCCGTCATGGGTGATGCCCACTTCGATCACCGTGTACCTGGTGTGATCGAGAACGGACAGGATTGACCTGGCCGACATGAGAGAAACCTCATGTTCGCCCGATCGGCCACCAAACAGGATGGCAAGAGTGCGTTTAGGCTGCATCTGTGTCATTCCCATTCACCTGCCAGTTCAACTTCGAGTTCCAGGTTGATGCCAAATTTTTCCTTTACCGAATGTTGTGTCAAATCAATCAAAGCGCGGATGTCAGAAGCGCTGGTTTCACCGTGGTTCACAAAGAAATTACCGTGAATTGGGCTAATCTCGGCATTTCCGATGCGGGTTCCTTTTAGCCCGGCTGCCTCGATCAGGCGACCGGCGAAATCACCCGGTGGGTTTTTGAACATGGAACCCATGCTTGCGCCAGGTGGTTGGCTGGCTTTACGGCGCGTGGTAAATTGTTCCATAATGGCTTTGATGGCGTCTGGCTCACCCTGCTCCAGGCGGAATTCTGCCGAGAGGACCAGGACTTTCGGCCCACCATGTTTTAGTATGCTGCTGCGGTATCCGTACTGCATTTTTTCAACCGGCCACCATTCACGACCTGATTCCAGCAATATTTCCGCTTTTAGCAGGTTGTGGGCAATATCACCGCCAAAGGCGCCAGCATTGCCATAAACGGCACCACCTACGGTTCCCGGGACGGTTGCGGCCCATTCCAGGCCAGCCAAACCGGCTGCGGCGCAGCGATTTGCCAGGTTAGAAAGAACCACGCCTGATTCGGCCATTACAACTGGCTGGGCGCCGGTTCGAAACTCAACGGATTTGGCCTTGTTCAAAATGACCACGCCGCGAATGCCCTGGTCACTGACCAGGATGTTTGAGCCGCCGCCGATCAGGGTGAAAGTCAGTCCCGAATTCCAACAAGCCTGGGCCGCATTCGCAAGTTCGGCGCTGCTGCGTGCTGTAACCAGTACATCCGCTGGGCCGCCGATACGCGCAGAAGTATAGGGGGCCAGGATTACATTCTCCTGAACCTGGTCTCCCAGTATTTCTCGCATGCCAGCAGCTAAATTCGGTACCACGTTACTCCTTTTTCTTCGGCTTACTTGTCGTGTTTGGTCAGATAACTGATTAGCTTGTTGACGGTTTTACGGGTGTCAATTTCGACCTTGTCATCTGCTGTTCCTGCTGATTTTCGGCGACGACCTTCTGCCTCTTGTTCGAGTGCATCTGGTGTCACCGGTTTGAGACCGGGCAGGGCCGAGGTATTTGACTGGTAGGTTTGTTTTTTATCGGTCATGATATGCCTCGATTAATGAGCGGGTTGGATTTGGGCCAGGACATTCTTATTGATCTGGTCGGCATCACCCGCGGACATTACGATTAACACGTCGCCAGATTGAAGTTGTGAAAGCAGGTAGGTGCCAATTTCAGCCAGTGTGGCGAGGAAGTGGGCTGACTTGTGGTGCATGGCAGCGACCAGCTGTGCGGCCGAAAAATCCTGACTGGGTTCGCGGGCGGCGTAAACTTCGCTGACGATCACTTCATCCGCTGCGCCAAAGGCTCCGGAGAATTCTTCGAAGAGCGTCTGCGTACGCGAATAAGTGTGCGGTTGCCAGACTGCCCAAATACGCTGAAGAGGGTATCGTGCGCGCGCTGCAGCCAGGGTCGCGCGGATTTCAGTCGGGTGGTGCGCATAGTCGTCGATGAAAACAATTCCGCCAGCTTCGCCAACGATCTCGAAGCGCCGACCCGTCCCGGTGAACTCTCCCAGGGCTAAAGCGGCTTGCGCCAGATTGCAATTCATCAGGCTGGCGATGCCCAGTGCAGCGAGGGCATTGCGTACGTTGTGCAAGCCTGGTACGCGCAATTGCACCGTGCAGCTGCCCGGTTGGTCTTGATGCAGGTTGGTGGAGACTTCGAAAGTAAAGCCACCAAGCTGGTTGACCCTGACGTTACGGGCGATAATCCACTCGCCCAGGCTTTTGCCTGGTTGTTCTTCAATTTGGTAGGTGATCACCCGGGTGCCCTGTGTGCGAGCTTCTTTGGCGAGAAGGGCAGCGCCCTGGTCGTCCGCACAGGCGATCAAGGCACCATTTTGTGGTACCAGGCGAATAAATTGACGAAATGCCTCAGAGAAATCGGCGGCGCTTGGATAAATATCCGGATGGTCATGCTCAACGTTGGTGATGACTGCATAACGTGGCTGCAGGCCGAGGAACATGCGGTCGTACTCATCCGCTTCAATTACAAAGGCCTTGCCGCTACCGGCACGGGCATTTACACCGAAATTCTGTGAAACTCCTCCGATAATGAAGGAAGGATCTGCTCCAAGTTGGTCGAGCATCCAGGCGACCATGGCGGTTGTGGTGGTCTTCCCGTGGGTGCCTGCCACAGCAATACCTTCATGGGCAGGTGGGGCCATTAGTTGACCAAGGAAATCAGCACGCTTGTAGACGGGTAGGCCCGCTGTCCGTGCTGCCACAACCTCTGGATTATCATCCGGGACGGCGGATGAGCGCACCACCCAATCGGCGCCGGTGATATTCGCAGCGTTGTGCCCGATCGTGATTGTGGCGCCTTTTTTCACCAGCTCGGCGGCCAGCGTGGAATGCGCGCGGTCAGATCCGCTCACCCGGTATCCCTGCTCTAGCAGGAAACGGGCGATGGCAGAGAGACCACTACCTCCGACGCCGATGAAATGAACGTGTGTCATTAGATAAACACCACCAAAACGAAGATGAAGCACAGCATGACCGCGAAATAAACTGCAGGTTCACCCAGCAGACGAGGGGCGAGAATGGGCATCAGTGACATGGCCGCATCGCCCATGGGGGTGCCAGCCACGGGTGGGGTGATGTATTGGCTGAATGGGTAATTGGCTTCAGCCAGGTAAAACCAGATGGTGCCGATCACAAGGAACCCATTCATTGCTCCGAGTACAAAACCCAGCAGGCTATCCTGTAATTTTTCACGATTTGCCTTTGAGGAAAAACGTGATAAGTTGACTGTTTGATAGCCAAAGAAGACAAGCGTCGCCACAATGGTGATTCGTATCCAGAACAGGGGCGTTTCAGCCGGAGAAAGGGCCTGGATGATGGGAACATAGCGCATCAGAAGGCTGTTGAATGCCAGGGATAAGACTACGCTGAAGGAAACCAGCAATTCTTTGGCCCAGCCGCGCATCATGCCAATCAGGCCGAACAAGACTACCAGGAGCCAGAAGGCAAAAGTAAGACTGATCATTTATTTTCTCCAGCCAGTTTGATCACCTGGGAGGCGATTTCCCTGGCGGCATTTGGCGTGCGCAACCCCAGCAAGGCGGTGCGCATCGCATCAAGTTTCTCAGGCGTTTCCAATAGCTTTTCAATCGTCATTTTGAGACCGCTTGCCAGTTTTGCATCTTCAATCATGAGAGCCGCGCCCCGCCGTGTGAGCGTGTCGGCGTTGACCTTTTGGTAGCGCCATGCGTAAGGGTAGGGGACCAGGATGGCCGGCAGACCAAAGAGTGGAAATTCGCCCAAAACAGAAGCGCCAGCCCTGGAGATGACCAGGTCTGCCGCAGCCAGCGCTGCGCCCATTTCCTCGTGCAGGTAGGGGAAGGCATGGTAGTGACTGGCTAATTCGGGGGCAAGTCCCTGCATGTTTTTTTCCACTTCGGGCCAATCCAATTCTCCACTGACATGAACTACATCGACTTGCTCCAGTAAACCGGGCAGGTTGGCCATTAGGGCGTTGTTCAGTGAACGCGCTCCTTTGCTGCCTCCGAAAACCAGGATCACTCGCCTGCCGGCGGGGATGCTAAAGTGGGCGCGGGCCATGATTTTGTCCCAGGCTGCCAGGTCAGCACGCACCGGGTAACCGGTGACAACCACATGGCTGTTTTTTGAGAAAAACTGCCTCGAATCTTCCGAGGTTACGGTGATGCATTTGGCGAAATACGCCAGGGCTTTCAAAGCCAGCCCAGGTTCGATATCTGGGACGTAGAGCAGCGCCGGAATGCTACGTCCTGCCAGGGCCATGGGGACTGCCACGTACCCACCGGTAAAGAGAAGAACGTCCGGTTTGAATTCCTTCAGGATGGCACCTGAAGCGCTGATGCCGTGCATAATCGCGGCGAGGTTGCGCGGCAGCTGACGAACCGCGATACCATGCAACCCGGCAGCGGGGATCGTTTTAATCGGAATACCGGCTCGTTCAACGAGCCTGGTTTCCATGCCACCTTCACCACCCACCCAGAGAGTTTCCACATCCGGGCGGAGGTTTTTGAGGGCACTATGGACGGCTAATGCGGGATAAACTCCGCCGCCGGTTCCGCCCGCGCAAATCAGCACTCGCACCGAAACTCCTCCATTCTTCTTTGTCGGTCTCAGGCTGGTAATGCCTTGAGACATTCATCAGAATACCAACTGCACCCATGGTAGTTAAGAGACTGGAACCACCGTAGCTGATGAAGGGCAGGGCGTTGCCCGCGAAGGGCAAAAGACCAACCATGACCAGCATATTCATGAGTGCTTCAAACCCAATCCATAACGTCAGGCTGGATGCCAGCAGGCTGCCGAGCAAATCCGGCGCCCGGTTGGCAATTCGCAGTCCACGCCAGACCAGCAAACCGTAGAGGGCGACGGTTCCAAAAACACCGAACAATCCCAACTCTTCGGCGATAACTGCGAAGATACTATCGGTTGGAGCGAACGGTAGACCAAGCAATTTCATGCTGGATCGTCCGAAGCCTACGCCGAACCAACCGCCCTTGACGATGGCCTGGAAGGAATAGACCAGATGCTCAGAAGCCTTGGTCAAATCTACCAGGCCGGCGAGGTAATCTGAAAACCGCGCCTTGCCGGTGGAACTGATACCCACAACAAAAATGGCCAGGATTGTTCCGCCCACCAGCACCAACCCGATTTGTTTCCATTCACCACCGCCCAGGAAGAAGAGCATGCCACCCAGGATGACCACGGTCAGTGCTGCTGAATAGTCTGGTTGGGCCAAAATAACACCACCCACCAACCCGATGATGATAATCAAAGGAGCCAAGCCCCAGCTAACCTGATGAAGAATTTCGCGTTTGGAATTGATCCAAACGGCCAGGTAAATAATCGTCATGGCCTTGGCCAGTTCGGAGGGTTGGATGGAGCCGTTAAAGAACGCACGGGTAAATACATTCGTCTCTGAAGTGCCAGTTTTATTGATGAACAGCACGATCAGCAGAAATACCAGGGTGCCAAGCAGCGCTGGCAAGGCCAATTTGTGCCAGTTGTGATAATCGACAAAGGCAGCGACAGCGGCGACGACAATACCTAGCACCATCCAGATGATTTGGCGATGAAATTGTGAAAAGGCACTGTCATACCACCACCATGAGTAGTCAGTGGAAGCGGAATAGACCATTAATAGCCCATATACGATAAAGGCGATCAACACGAGGATGAGGAGCAGATCGACGGATCCATCCAACTTAAAGAAGGGATACGTCTTCACTGGCCGAGTGGCTGGGGCTTCTAAGGCTGCGTCTCTGAAAATTCGAGTACCCATTGTTTATACCTTTCTCCACGTTCTTCAAAATCCTTGAATTCGTCATAGCTGGTTCCGCCTGGCGAAAAAAGGACTACATAACCGGGTTGGGCCAGTTGAGCGGCGGCCTGCACCGCTTGCTGGCATTTTTCTACGCGGGTCAGGCTGTAAGGACGGGCAGAACCGCCATTGGCCTGAATAGCTGCCTGGATTTTTTCGGCGGCTGCACCAAAGATGATGACATGATCGACCCGCTTGTGGATCAAATCTGCCAGTTCATTCCAGGGCAGGTCTTTGTCACGGCCACCCAGCAGCAAGATCAACGGATCATCAAAAGCGCGTATGGCGGCGATGGTGCGCTCGGGCGCGGTGGCGATTGAGTCGTTGAACCATTGAGTGCCCCGCCAGGTGCGGATGTATTCCAGGCGGTGTGGTACGCCGTGAAAACCAGTGACCCCGGCGATGATTGCGTCCTGGCCAATTTCAGCCGCCATGGCAATGGTACAGGCTGCCAATGTGTTCAGGCGATTGTGGGCTCCCCGAAGTTCGATCAAATCCTCAACTGGCAGACGGGTGGTTTTGCCGTCCTGGCGGATGAAGAACTGATTATCTTCGATATATGCGCCATCCTGTCCGGCTGGCAACGCGCTGAAACCGAAGGATAGCAGCTGGCCTTTGACCGAATTGGCCAGTGACCAGGCGAAGGGGTCGTCGCGTCCGAGGACTGCACAACCAGAGCTGGTTTGGAAACCAACCACACGCGCTTTTGCAGCCAGGTAATTGTGCATTGTTCCATGCCGGTCCAGGTGGTTGGGCGTCACATTCAGAATGACTGCCACGTCGGGCGAAATGCTCATCAGTTCGGCCTGGAAACTGGAGATCTCCAGGATGGCCAGGTCAGATGGATCCATCTCGTCCAGATAATTTATGAGCGGGTCGCCGATGTTTCCACCGATCCAAACACGCCGGTATTTTCGTCCTTCTTCGGCCCTGGCCATGCGTCCTACCAGGGTGGTCGTGGTGGTTTTCCCGGCTGAACCGGTGATGCCAACTGTTTTGCATGGTGCAGCTGCCATGAAAATTTGCGTGTCGTTCGAAACGGGGATGCCGCGTTCCTGGGCTAGCAGCACAAGGGGGTTATCGAGCGGAACGCCGCCCGAAACACATACCAGGTCTGGGGTGGTGTCCAAGATTTCGGCGAAATGTCCGCCTGCGGCCCATTCTATTTCGTAATCAGCCAGCATTTCTCTTTCGGCAACGAGTTTTTCCAGAGGGCGCTTGTCATTCAACACGACCCTGGCCTGGTGGCGCGCGAGGTAACGGGCCAGCGCAATACCCTGCCGCGCCGCGCCAATGACCACTACCCGTTTGCCTTGCCAGTCAACTGTTCTCATGATATTCCTACGACATCGCCAATCCGACTGCGATCAACGCAGCCAGTAGACTGATTAACCAGAAACGCTGCACAATTTGGGTTTCACTCCAACCCAGCAGTTCAAAATGGAGGTGAATGGGCGCCATCTTGAAAAACCGGCGACCCTTGGTGATTTTGAAATACAGCACCTGGATGACCACACTTAAGGTTTCGCTGACCGGGATGATGGTGATCAGTGGCAAAACTGCCCACTGGCCGGTCATGAGGGCTACGACGGCAACCGTTGCTCCCAGTGCGAGCGACCCGGTATCACCCATGAACAACTGGGCGGGGTGAACGTTGAACCACAAGAACCCGAACAACGCGCCCACCAGGGTGAAGGAAAACTGGGCCAGGAAATTTTGTCCCTGGAGCATTGCAATCGCGCCATAAGCGGCGAAGATGGTGACCGAAATCAAACCTGCCAGTCCATCCAGACCATCGGTGAAATTGATCGCGTTCGATTCGGCCACAATGATAAAAGCCGCGATCGGTACATACCACCAGCCGAGGTCGATCAGCGCTTGTACACCCGGGATATACAGGTCCGGCGCGCCGAGCATATATTTTAGGGCCCAGGCGATGATGCCTGCGATCAACCATTGCAAAAGAAACTTGGTGCGTGCGCGCATTCCGTCGCCTTTGCGTTTGCCGTGAATGCCTTCCCAGTCATCGATGGCGCCCAGGATGCCAAAGGCTAGCATTGAGATGAGCGGAACGAAAATGGATTTGCCACTCAGCCTGAAACCGATCAGCGCAGCCCCGTTCAATAACGCGGTTACCAGCATCACCGGCAGGATGATCATCACACCACCCATGGTGGGTGTGCCCATCTTGACCATGTGTTTCCCAGGTTCTTCTACACGGATCAATTTGCCTATCTTGAAATGACGCAGAACACGCAGCAACGGACCACCCCAAATGACGGTCAGCAGGAAACTAAGGCCGGTCAGGCTGACTGCGAGGACGTTGAAATTCATTGGGATACCTCCAACGCCGCCACGATGCGTTCCATGTGCAGGCCGTGGGAGCCCTTGATGAGAACGGCATCTTGTGAAGTTAGATTGTGTTTCAACCAATCCACGATCAGGTCATTTTGTTCGTATTCCAGCACCTGATCCTTGCGCAAGCCTGCATTACGTGCGGCAGCGGCGATCATGTGGCCTCGCGAGCCCATGGTTATCAATAGGTCCGCCACCTGAGCGGCGCGAATGCCAACTTTTTCATGGCCTTCGCGTTCATATTGGCCGAGCTCCAGCATATCTCCCAGAACAGCTATCTTGCGCCCGGAAATTTCTTCCAGCAAGTTGAGAGCAGCCAGGGTTGATTCAGGTGATGCGTTATAGGTGTCGTCAATGATCAGTGCGCCGCTTTCGGCTCGTACAACCGTGAGGCGCAGCTGGGCCTGGCTTTCCTGCAGCCCGTGTACAATTTCATCCCAGGTGAGACCTTCCACCAGTCCTACTGCTGCGGCGCGTAGCACTGTTTCTACTGAGTGGCGGCCGATCATGGGCACGCGCATATGAAGGGTTTCGTTTTTGTAGTGCATGCGGAAGCGAATGCCTTCCAGCCCGTTGCTATCGACCTGGTCTGCCCATAAATTGGCTTCCGGGGTTAATCCGTAATAAAAGACGCGTGCATTGGTTCGGCTGTTCATTGGGCGGACGAAGGGGTCGTCATAGTTAAGGATGGCGACACCCTGTGGGGCGGGTGGCAAGGCTTCCACCAATTCGCCCTTGCCCTGGGCAATGATTTCTTGCGATCCGGCTCGCTCGGCGTGGACTGTGCCAATGTTGGTCAGCACTCCCACCTGTGGCAGGGCGATATCGCATAGTTGTTTTATTTCACCTGGGACGTAGAAACCCATCTCCAATACGGCGCGTTGGTGTCCCGGGGTCAGTCTGAGCACATTGAGTGGCAGGCCGATTTCGTTGTTAAGGTTCGCGGCGCTCTTCAGGGTGGTATATCGCTGGCTGAGCACCTGGGCGATGGCTTCCTTGGTCGTTGATTTACCAACACTGCCAGTCACCCCGATCACCCGCAGGTTGAGTTTGCGGCGCCAGTAGCTGGCTAACTGCTGTAAAGCGCTGATGGTATTGTTGACCAGGAAGCAAACCGGCTGCCCGGGCTCGATGACAATGGATGCCCATCCGTCCGCAGGTGGATTGCGAAGGTCGATAGTTATGACTGGCTGGCTTTTCGTCCCAAAGAGCGGGCCATCGATTGAATGTTCGATCATTGCGGCCGAAGCGCCGCGCTGGAAAGCCTGTCCAACGTAATTATGCCCATCCACATTCTCGCCAGGAATGGCAACGAACAAGCCACCCGGTATCACCTGGCGTGAATCAATTGCCGCCTCTGTAAGAAATGCGTTTTGCATTTCCGGGCGGTAATTGGTGAGAGCTTCAATCAAGTCGGAATATGTCAACACAGATTTTATTGTCCTGTCAGTTGTATCCTGGTTTCGTCGGGAGGCAGGTTTAATAAAACCACCAGCCTTTGGACGACATTATGGAAAATGGGGGAGGCGACGATTGAAGCCCAGTCGGCTGTTTCAGGCCGCTCCATCCAGACATACACCATGAATTTCGGGTCATCGACTGGCCCCCAGCCAATATAAGAAGCATTGGTTTGGTCGGAGTCGTAGATGCCATTTGGACCTGGGATGGAAGCGGTGCCTGTCTTGCCGGCGGTCCGGTATCCTTCCACGTATGCTTTTGAATTGCCAGCTTCCTGCGCGGAGGCCAACATTTCGCTGACTGTGTGCGCAGTTTTGGCAGAGACCGGTGTGCCCAGGGTTTGCACACGGGTATTCGATTGCACACCGTTGCTGACCATAGAAAGCACCAAATGCGGGTAGACCATCTTGCCATCATTGGCCAGTGCGGTTGCTGCGGTCATCATCTGGATTGGGCTGACGGCCACGCCCTGCCCGAAGGAGTTCGTGCCAAGATCAACCTTGTACCAGTCTTTGTCGTTCGGATCCTTCAGGCGGCCGCTGGCTTCGTTGGCAATATCGATACCGGTTGGGTGACCGATGCCAAAACGGCGCATATAGGTGTAGAAGGTTTGTTCACCCATCAGGTCGGCCAGACGGGCCATGCAGACATTCAATGAGTTTTTCAGGCAACCGACCATATCCTGGGTTCCATATACGCCGTAATCCCAGTTATGGATGGCAACACCACCAATTTCGTAATATCCGGGGTCGTAGTAGGTGGTTTCTGGTGTTACCAGGTTGATATCGATGGCAGCTGCCATGGTCAGGATCTTGAAGACCGATCCGGGCTCATATTGCATGGAAATTGCCCGGTTGAACTCGCTGGCGCTGCTGTAGATCGATCCGTAATCCAGAAAATTATTCAAGTCCATTTGTGGGCTGGATGCCATGGCCAGGATTTCACCTGTGCGGGGATCCATCACCACGATCGTACCGGCTTTTGACTTGGAACTTTCCAAACCATTGATCAATTCTTCTTCAACCATGGCCTGGATGTTACGGTCGATGGTCAGGACCAGGTCGGTGCCTGGCGGTACCTTTTGGGTCTCACCCGCTTTGTTGGGATCCAGCGGAACTGGGACTGTCACCGGTACACCAGCAAGCAAGCTGTCATACTTTTGCTCAATGCCATAATTGCCGCTGTTATTCATGTTGACAAAGCCAATGATATTTGAAGCCAGCGATTTGTCCGGGTAGGAGCGCATCAGGTGGGGGGCGAAATCCAATCCGACGAGTGATGGGTCACCCTCACCAGAATAGTTTTTCGTCATTTCTTCCTTCATGGCCTTGAGACGTTCGTATACTTCAGGTGTAACGAAGCGATCGATGGTCTGATAAATCCGGTTTTCAGGCGGGTTTTTCAGCAGGTCGAGAACTTCCTGGTAATCTTTGCCAAGCATAGCGTTCATGGTCTGGGCAATTGTGCTGGGGTTTTCAACGTAAGAAAAAGTAACACCAACTTCGTAAACGATTTTGTTGCCGGCCAGCATGTTGCCGTTGCGATCAAAAATCTTACCGCGTTCGGGGTAGAGCGTTTTCCAGCCCCAGCCCTTTTCCTGACCCAGTTTTAGAAATTCTTCAGCTTCCTTGCTATGTTGGATGTGGAATACCTGATACACCACCATAATGGAGCAAATAGCAAAAAATACACTGACAATATTCACACGGGTAAGAAATTCTTTTTTCATCGCGTTTAGTTTTCCTGGGCGAGTGGCAAAGAGGCAGCTTGTAGTTGACGGGCTAACCAGGCGAACAAAGATTCAGAAAACTCAGGTGACTTGCGAATATCCATGGATGGGGTAACAGGGGTGCTCAGGTCGATCAGCGGCTTGGCATAGTAACCTGGTACGGTGATGTATTCGATGTTTTCGCTGGTCAAGGGTTTGTATCCGATAGCCCTGGCGCGTTCTTCCAGTGACTTGCTTGAAAGCAGGAGCGCAATTTCAGTCTCGATGTTCGCATTTTCACGCTGGCTTATAATGATCTGGCTTTGCATGCTGAATATTTCCCGACCCGTCAATGCGGTTCGTGAGGTGATGTTCAGGTACAAGCCGGTGATGATCGTGAAAACAACGAGCACTGCCAGGAAGGCGGTGATTGATTGACGGTGATACTGAAGTGGAATATCTTGATAGCTTTGCAGTGTCCCGACAGCATTCGCAACGGCTTGATAGGCCTTCATGACCGGTTTTTCCGATTTTGGTTTCTCGGTGGCCTGGGGTTCTCGCTGAGTTCGTTCGCGTGAAGAGGACCGGGAATGGCGGGAGGATACGGTTGGGATGAGTTTGGTTAGTAGGGTCATAGTTTTTCTGCTATCCTTAATTTCGCGCTTCTTGCTCGAGAGTTGGCCTGTTTTTCGAATTCATCGGCTTCGATTGGCTTGCGATTAAGCTCCCGTAGACTGGCTTTGTGGTTGCATGTACAGATTGGTTGCCGGGGAGGGCAAATGCAGTCGGTGCTCTCCCTGCGAAAATATTCTTTAACCAGACGATCTTCAAGTGAATGAAACGATATGATGGCCAATCGTCCGCCAGGTTTCAGAAGGCTGGCTGCGATTGGAATGACAGTTTCTATCGTTTCCAATTCTTTATTTACCGCGATACGTAGGGCTTGAAAGGTGCGAGTGCCTGGATGGATACGTTCCTTGCGTCCAACGGCACTTTGGATCAGGTCTGCCAATTCCTTGGTGCGATGGATGGGGCGATGATGAACGATGACCCGGGCGATCCGTCGTGAGTTGCGCTCTTCGCCGTAGAGATAAATAATTTCGGCGAGTTCAGCTTCATCCAGGGTGTTGACCAGGTCTGCGGCTGATTGGGTGGCTTGCGGCCCAAAACGCATATCCAATGGTCCGTCCTGGAGGAAAGAGAAACCCCGGTCAGGTGTATCCAACTGCATGGAAGAGACCCCGAAATCCAGTAAAATCCCATCCACAGATTGCCAGCCAAGTTGGGCTGCTTCTTCCCTCATGGTGGAGTAGGATGCCTGGCGAATGTGAACCCTGGCACCAAATTCAGCCAGGCGTTCCTGAGCCAATGCTAGTGCCTGTGGATCCAGGTCGAAGCCAAGTATTTCACCACCTGGAGCGGAGGCTTCGAGGATGGCGGCTGAATGTCCGCCTGCCCCGAGGGTACCGTCAATATAGCGGCCGGTCGGTTTGGGCTGCATTGCGGTTATAATATCTTTTAAAAGTACTGGTAAATGCGGCCCCATGCTATTTGTGCGCTGAGAGATCAAGCATGGCGAAGCGTTGCGTATTGGCAGCTGTGTTTTGGATGTTGTCCATTTGCAAGGTCCAATCTGCAGGTGTCCAAATTTCAAAATATTCGCCCTGGCCAACGATCATCGCTTCGTTGCTCAGAGAAAGAAACTCGCGAGATTTCGGCGGTACCAGGATGCGCCCGGCTTTGTCAACTTCCACCTGGAACGCGGTGGATAGCATCATGCGCCGCAAAAGACGGGCATCGGGATCAGTGATATTCATGGCGTTCAAACGCTCATAGACCATCATGAAGTAGGCCGTGTTCATCACCATCAGGTTGCGATCAAACCCTTGGGAGATGTAAGCACCTTCTCCCAATGAGTAACGGAACGCTGACGGAATTGTCAGACGTCCTTTATCATCAAGAGAATGTTGGTACTGGCCTATGAACATACGTTCTATTACTCCTTTAAGACACAGAACGCCGGAATAAGTTCCGGCGCTCCACTCTGATCTACCACTTCGACCCACTTCTTCCCACTTACTTGCTTATTCTACACCTTAAAAAGTGAGAATTCAAGTGGGATAAATGGGTGATTAAGCCATATATTACAAAATTGATAGATTGACTCCCTTTTTAAGATCGTCAACTCCCCGAAAGTGACCTGAGATACCCCCATGCAGCTAAATTTGCTTGAATCACCCAAATGGAAAGACTATGAATTACTCGATACTGGCGACGGCCTGAAGCTGGAACGCTATGGTCCTTACCGATTTGTCCGCCCTGAGGCGCAAGCTATTTGGAAGCGAGCTGCGCCTGAGTCACAGTGGCGTGATGTGCATGCGGTCTTTCAACCTACCAGCGAAGAGAGCGGTGGTCATTGGGCTGCTCGGAAATCGATGGATGACAAGTGGGTGATGGCGTATGAAGGGATTAAGTTTTGGGCCATGACTACCCCAGGGCGGCACCTGGGTGTCTTTCCAGAGGTGGCAGCCCATTGGGATTGGTATTCAGGCCTGGTTGAAAAAGCCGGCCGCCCTGTGAAGGTATTGAATTTGTTCGGTTACACCGGCTTGGCTTCGTTGATGGCAGCCCGGGCAGGCGCCCAGGTTACGCATCTGGATGCTTCAAAAAAATCGGTCACATGGGCGCGCGAAAACCAGATTCTCTCAGGACTAGAGCAAAAACCAATCCGCTGGATTGTGGATGATGCCCTGGCTTTTGTAGAGCGTGAGGGCCGCAGAGGTGTCAAGTATGATGGTATTATCCTGGATCCGCCCAAGTTTGGACGAGGTCCCAAGGGTGAAATTTGGGAAGTTTATGAATCGCTGCCTGATTTGCTTAAGGCTTGCAGCGCAGTGCTAAGTGATTCCCCACTGTTTGTGGCGATGACCATGTATGCTGTGCGGGCTTCGGGTGTGCATTTACACCAGAGCATGGCTGAATTGATGAAGCGTTACAAGGGAGAGACTGATGCGGGTGAGCTGGTGACCCGTGACGCAAGCGCGGGGCGATACTTGTCCCATGCTGTTTACGCTCGCTGGCAGGCAGGGTAGTTTTTTTTTATTCTTCAGTTATTATTTTTTTCAATGGAGAGGTTGGCATGTCTTTACACGAGGAAATTTTTGAACAACCTGCTCGGTTGCGGGACTTATTACATTCGCAACGTGACCAGGCAATAAACATCGCCGCAGCCTTGCGTGCTCGCGGTAGTAAGTATGTTTTCCTGGCTGCGCGTGGCACTTCAGATAACGCCGGGCGATATGCAAATTACCTGTGGGGGGCTCACAACCATTTACCCCTTGCACTGGCGACGCCCTCATTGTTCACGTTTTACAATGAGCCGCCCCGGTTGGATGGTGCCTTTGTAGTGGGGGTATCTCAATCGGGCAAGTCACCGGATATTGTTAGCGTGATTGCGGAAGGTCGCAAACAAGGTTGTCTTACCCTGGCAGTGACGAATGCCCCCGATTCACCCCTGGGGAATGCAGCCGAGCTGGTTTTTGACATCCAGGCTGGGGCAGAAAAAGCCGTAGCGGCTACGAAAACCTACTCGGCCGAGTTGATGGCTTTGGCGATGATTTCTGCAGCCATGAGCGGGGATGAAAAAGCCTGGGCCGACCTGGAAAAAGTTCCCGGTTGGATCAGCGAGGTGCTGCTGCTGGACGAAACCATAGGACGTATGGCTGAACGCTTCCGTTACATGCAACAGTGTGTAGTGCTTGGCCGGGGTTTTAATTACGCCACGGCTTTTGAGTGGGCGTTGAAATTAAAAGAGCTGACCTATGTGGTGGCTGAGCCGTATTCCTCGGCTGATTTTCAGCATGGCCCAATAGCCATGGTTGAGGGTGGTTTCCCGGTCTTGGCAGTGGTTCCACAGGGTAAAGTTTTTGATAACCTGCTTGAGATGCTGACACGCCTGCGCGAGGTGCATAAAGCGGAGCTGGTCGTGATCTCGGATGATGACCGCGCCTTATCGTTGGCGCAATCGGCCATTCGTTTGCCGGTTGGAATTCCGGAATGGTTGACCCCCTTGGTTACGATTGTTGCTGCCCAGCTTTTTGCCTGCCATCTTACTCAGGTGAAGGGCTATAACACTGAAGCGCCACGCTCCATTACCAAGGTGACCGAAACTCACTAATCGAAAACAAATCGGGTGGAAGAGGAACCATATAATGGTCACCTTTTCCACCCGATTTTTAATTTCCTGTGATTGGTTACAACTCGGCGAAACTGATTAACTTGATCCCCAGGCGATCTACTTCTTTTCGCAAGGCGGGATCAGTCAGAATTTCCAGCTCAGCCTGACGCTGGAAGGCATACCCTGATTCCCTGGCAAACGCCTCATCTACGAAGCCTGGGTGGCACATTATCTCAAAGCAGCTATTTGGCAGGAAGAGCCTCAAAATCCGCAGGAATTCGGCCCTGGTGGCTCCCTGGTCATAAAATGTGGTGAAGAGTGCATCTGGGCTGCGAGGTTGAAATTTTTCCAGCAGCCTGGGGCCAAACTGGTCCAGTTCATCAGCCGAATAATCCGGTTCGTCTTTGGGCAGCTGATTTTGTTCATGCGCAATTGGAAGACGGATTGGCAGATCATATTCATGGGCCAGTTCGAGCATGGCTTTAAATATGCTGGCTGTAAAGTAGGAGGAATGGTGATGCGAATCCAGGTGGGTGGGCTTGTACCCGGCCGCGGCGATGAATGCATCCACCTGTGCGCGCCATTCCTGTTTGATGATCGACGGGTCCAACCCGGCGGCTTTCTCGATCAGGGTTTCCTGGCTCAGGAAGCTGCCATTGGCCCGGGTCAGCCCGGGAACCTTTTCAGCGGGTAGAAGCGGTTTGCCAGCCGTCAGTACCAGGTGAACCCCAAGGCCCAACCTGGGGGTTTCTTTTTGGGCAATTTTGATATCTGCGGCAACGCTGGGCATATTCATCATACAGGTGCTGGAGGTTACCATCCCGTGTAAATGGGCATGGCGTATGCCACGTGATATCTCGGGGGTGCGGCCGTAATCGTCCGCGTTGATGATGAGTCGGGTCGTCAAAATCTTTACTCCATGGGCAGGTATGTTGATCAGGGCCGGGTTTTTGCGCTGGTCTGGTAAATACGGTTGAGCAAGGAGAGGTCTCCCATGGCGTCTTGTTCCAGAGTCCAGAACATAATCCCTGAAGCCTTTTCAAGTGCAATCTCTGTTTTTTGTTCGACAAGCTTCAGACCGTTAAAATGTTCATCGCGGCCATTGTAAACCAGGGTATCGAGGATGGCGTTATCAGGTTTCCCATCCGCCAATTTGCGAAAGGGAACTTCCCCAGGTCGTGAATAAAACGGTACTCCCATTACCAGTTTGGAGGGGGGGACGCCACGTGCCAGCCAATAGTCCAGTCCTTGTTGAAACTGTCCCAGCGAAGCATGATCAGGACCGTCATAGGTCATGACATTGACGAAGTCCAACAGCTCAAAACATTCCGGTGGTACACCCTGGCCATATTCGTCACCATAGGCAATTACCGCGGTGGTTAGTAATTTGTTCGTTAATGCGGCGCGCAGTTCACGCATGAGTGCCAGGTAGTTTTGGGCAGACTGACCGGGGTCAGGGTATTCCCAATCGATGTCGACACCATCAAAGCCGTATTGGTCAACGATTTCCATAGTGGCTTTAATAAAGCGTGCCCGGGTGGATGGGTTGGCCGCGAGTTCTTCAAATTGGGGGTCCAGTCCCCAGCCGCCTACCGAAATTAACACCTGAACACCGGTCTGGTGAGCGCGGTTGACAAGCCCGGTAATTTTCCAACTATTGGTCAGCGGTGCCAGGCTGCCATCTGCATTTGGCAGCAGGAAGGCGTAGTTAATATGTGTCAACTTATCAAAGGGGATGACCTCGACGATGATTGCCTCGGTGGCATAGCCGATGACACGGAACGGCCGTGGCAGGGTAGTGGGCGCAGGGGTTGCGGTGGGGATAGGCATGGGGCTTGGTGTGGAAGGTTGGGTGGCTGTTGGGGCTAAGGGCAAGCCCGCCTGGGTTGGCGCGCACGCGCTGAGCAGCAAACAAATCGCGAAACAAATAAGTAATAAGCGTGGGGTTTTCATGTGTTGTAAACGCCGTCGCCTGTTTTACAGGGCGACAGCACCATTCTTGAGGGTTGTGATGGTTTCAGCCAAATAAGTTCGGGTGGCTGGGCTAATAACCAAGTCACCTTGCTCCATCCCCAGCAGTACCGAGCCAACCACGGGTGGAACTTTCAGGCGTACCAGGCGGGCCTGGGGGGCTGTCTTTAGGATGGTGCGACGCATTGGATCTGTCAGCATTTCCCCACCTTCAAACATGCTGCCTGAAAGGACAACGTCAAAGTCGAGCGTTTCAAAATCCAATTGGCGTATGATTCCATTGGCCATTTCGCCTAATTCGCTGCCTGCCCAGTCGATCAAATCACGTGCTACGATATCGCCTTCATGTGCGGTTTGGAATACCAAGGGGGCTGTTTCGGCACCTATGGAGTAATAGCCTTCTGTGTATCCTTCCAGCAGGTCTTCCAGGCTTTTCGCTCTACAGTAATGCATGAAGGTCTCACCCAGGGCCGTGTAAACCCCGCGCTTTGTCCAGGAATATCCGACCAGTTGCATGGCGCGAAAAACCAGTTCAGAAGAGCCGGCTGCTTCGCCCATCATAATGCCGTAGCCTGTTACTCGACCTTCGCGTTGGTGGTTTTTATCCCACCCGCGGCAATTGCAGCCTGTTCCGGAGACGACGTTTACCCCCCAGCCTGCTTCTGCCCCGGCAACCAGGCCCGGGATGGCATCGTTTACCAAGATCGACCGGGCTCGTAATCCCAGTTTTTGGATACTTTCGTCCATGGCAGGTTTTTCGCTGGGCCAGTCATAGCCTGCGATTCCAAACCCCGCGCCGAAGATTTCCTGGCGTGAGAGCTCTGAGGAGGCGAGAGCTTGTTCAAGAGCAGTTAGCATGGAATTTACCATTCCGTCGAAACCGACAGATTGGTGATTGGCCGGTCCCCCTTCGCCAAAACCCACAGCGCGGCCATCCTCATCCGCGATGACCATGTGTGTTTTTGTGCCGCCCAGGTCGGCACCTAAAAAATAGCGCATAATACTCCCTGTGATATGAGGTCTTTAACATGCCGATGGTTGTTTGGGTTTGAACCCTGGCCGTACCGCCAAACACAAAGGCTGGTACGGCCAGATTTATTTCAAATGGGGTGCGCAGCCAGGATGTGTGGATATCTCCTGGATCGGCATGCGTGATATTTTATTTCCAGAATTGTGGCAGGTTTTCGCGGTGAGTTTCCAGCATGTCATCCAGCACGGCCTGAACCTTGTCTGCTTTTGGCCCGAGCGGATTGGCCAGCAGGGCCTGGTAGGCAGCGTCACGATCTCCATGTACAGCGGCTTCAACGGTTAATATTTCATACGATTTAACCTGGGCGATCAGGCCAAAACAGGCGGGCGGCAGCGGCTCGGCGGGTATTGGGGTGATGCCCGATTTTCTTACCGTGGCGGGCATTTCGAGCACCCATTCCGACGGCCATTCCTTAACTGCACCGTTATTCTTCAGGTTAACAACATGGGTTTCGCCCAGGTCATTATAGTGTGCGTTTAGCAGCTGGGTGGCAACGGTTGAATAGTAAGCGCCACCACGCTGCATCAACTTGGCGGGCGGTTCTTTAAGTTCGGGATTGGCGTACTCTTCGATAAGCGCTTTCTCAATTTCTATGACTTCGTCGGCGCGGGATGGTGGCCACTTTTCTTGTGATTTTAGTTTTTTATCGGTATGATAAAAATATTGCAGGTAATAATTGGGGATCATCCCAAGTACTTCAATGGTGCGCGGATCCCATTCCGGTTTTTCTTCAGACTTTAATTCCTTGATGAATTCGGAGATGATCTGAGGCCAGACATCCTCGCCATCAATCGAGAAACCACGGTGCCAGGAGAGGTGATTGAGCCCGAGGGTGTTCAATGCAGTGCGAGCCGGGTCTATCTTTTTGCCAGTGGCCTGTTCCAGGGTTTCCACCATCATCATGCGGGCTGTGATAGGTACATTGCACACGCCCACCGCGGGTGTTTCGGGGGCATATTGGCTGAGTGCTTGGGTATTTAGGCCAGCGGGGTTGGTGAAATTAACCAGCGTGGCACCGGGCATGGAAAGTTCCCGCATGTCAGCGGCAATCTTGAGAATGACAGGAATAGTGCGCAGTGCCTTGCCCATGCCGCCCACACCAGTGGTTTCCTGCCCAATCAACCCGTGGCGCAAGCCAAGGTATTCGTCCTTGCGGCGGGCTTCCATGTGGCCCACCCGTAACTGGGTGGTCACATAGCTGGCGTCTTTTACAGCCGCGCGCTGGTCGGTGGTCAATACTACCTTAAAAGGCGAACCTTTAAATTCCACCATGCGCTGGGCGAAACTGCCGACTACTTTCAATCGCTCAGCGTCGATATCCATCAACCAGAGTTCATCAATTGGAAACTGCTGGATGCGAGCCAGGAATCCGTTCACTAGCTCGGGAGTATATGTTGAACCACCACCAATAACTGCTACTTTTAACATGGAACACTCCGTTTAAGAAGATTATTTGAGGATAAAGAGCATCACCGCTTCAGCCGGGACGACGATTTCGCCGCCATTGCTGAATGCCGGGGGTGTGACTGCCACGGCTTTGTGCTCTGAATCGAAAAGATAGGCATCGCTTATTGTTTTATTGTCACCCTGGTTGATTTGCAGTGGCTGGCGAACTTCCTTGCCATCCAGGTTGACAATCATTACTGTGATGGCTCCATCTTCTCTGCTGGCCGCAAAGACTGAAACATGGGGCGCATCTGTACTGGCGGTTAGTAAATGGCTGCCAAATTATTTCCACATCAGCAATGAATAATAACTGGGGCGTACATCGAAGGAGGTTAGCAAACCCAAACCGCCGCCGTTGTTTTTCAATTGCCAGAATGCCAGCATTTCAGGTTGTTGGCGTACCAAACGCCCATAAACATCCGCCAGCCAGAGCGCGCTGTAGAATGAATCTGGCGAGGTATCGGCTCCGGCTGCGCTGGAGTAGTTGGAATTATATTCGGTTACACCAACTGGTAATTCCTTGCCGGTGATTTCTTTGATAACCTTACGCAGGTTGGTGAGCATGTTATCCCACTCGGCTGTGTTGGCGCGCATTTCTTCCCAGCTGGGGTTTCCGCAATTCATGCAGCTTGGAAAAGGGTAACGGTGGACCGTGACAATATTCACCATATCGCCATTAACTTTGAGAAATTCCCGTAAGTAATCTGGGGCATCCCCTTCTGAGGCGGTTGAACTGGGATTGCCAACAAATTGGCTGATATCGGGGCCATAAAAAAGGATACTTGGATCCACTGCGCGCATAGCAAGCGCAAATTCACGCCAGGTTTTGGCATACAGAGCGGGGGTCCACTTCTGGTCAAGGTTTAGAGCGGGGTCATTGTCGTACAGGTTGGGTTCGTTACCGATATTCCAATATTTAACCCCAAAGCCCTTGGTGATGTTGACATATCGCACTAATTCAGCCGCTTTTCCTGGCGATCCGCCTGGAACACGCACACTGATGCTGGGTTCAGCGCCGATCTTGCGCGCCTGGGCGATGTACAGATCAATCATGGTGGTGCGGATGTCGTTCTTATCTCCCCAATTACCACCGGGCCAGCGGATAAAGGTAATCCCGAGTTCAATGGTTTTGTTGAAGGCGTCCACGCTGAATTCGGACCACGGACCGTGGTTGCCGCCCAGAGTATACCGGCTGATTTCGCCTAGATCACGGCTGGGATCGATCCAAAACACGCCGGAGGGTGGGGCTGGGGTGGCGCTTGGAGCAGGGGTAGCCGTGGGGGCGGGTGTTTCGGTTGCTGGCACGGTTGTTGCCTGGGGTGTGGTTGGCTGGCAGCCAGCCAGGCTTATTGAGATAATAATCAAGAAAAAGAGGGCCAGTTTTTGGCTGGCCCTTTTTTTATTTCGCATATTACTTTTCAACCCCGGTGATAACGATGCCCTGAACAAAGAAGCGCTGGGCAACCATGAAGAGCAGCAAGGGGGCGATCAGGGTCATTAGCGATCCTGCCTGGATCAACTGCGGCTGCTGGCCGTAGATGCCATTGAAGTTTGCCAGCGCGACCGAGATCGGCCATTTACTGCGGCTGGTGGAAAGATAGATGAGTGGCCCGAAATAATCGTTCCAGGCATACACAATGTGGAAGACGGTCACCGCCATTAGCACAGGGTAAGACTGTGGGATGATCACCCGCCAAAGCACATCGAATGGTCCTGCGCCATCGATCACCGCAGCTTCATCCAACTCGCGCGGCAGGGTCATAAAGTACTGGCGCAGCAGGAAGACATCATAAGCGTTGGCGAAGAAGGTAGGTACGATCAGTGGCAACCATGTCCCCAACCAACCGATCTTCTGGAAGAAGGAATAGGTCGGGATGATGGTGACCGCGCCGGGCAGGAAGATGGTGGCGATTAGTAACACAAAGAGGAAGTCGCGCCCAGGGAAGCGGAAACGCGCAAAGCCATAGGCTACCAAGGTGCAGGAGAGCAATGTACCAATTTCGGTCATAATGGCGTAAAAAGTAGTGTTCCACAGCAAATTGGGAAAGTCGATGGTGGTCCATACTGTGATGTAGTTATCCCAGGCAGGTGCCCATGCCCAGGGGCGATCGAGTGCACGCCATGAGACTTTGCAGTTAAATTCGCCACGTGCCAGGTCCGTGGGGTCCACAAAAACGGATGTCTGGCGGCCTTTTTTGGCGGCGGCCAATTGTTTTATGGTTGTGTCATTTGGGTCAAAGCCATCGCAGGTAGAAAGCGGGACTTTGTAAATATCCACGGTCTTGCCATTGTAATCAAAGGTGGCCGGCCGGGCGGGCCAGATGGGTGCACCTAGTTCGGATATCTGACCCTGGGTCTTGAGAGATGTGAAAACCATGAAAGCAAACGGCGCTAAGAAAATGAACAGCAGGGCAATTGTCAGGCCAGTGACAAAGGTGACATTGGCACCATTACGAAGTAAAACGGCATAAGATTTTTTGCTCATTTTTCAATCTCCTAGCGTGACTCGCCGGCGTAATAAACCCAGTACTTGGCGGTGCTGAACAAAACCATGGTAACGATAAGGATCACCAGGAACAAGAACCAGGCCAGGGTTGATCCGTAGGCCATATCCTGGTAGGTGAAGAATGTTTTATATAGATATAGGTTATAAAACATGGTCGCCCCGCCGGGTCGGCCTGTGCCCTGGTTGACAACCAGAGGTACCAGGAAGTATTGAAACAGGCCAACAATGCTCAGGACCAGGTTGTAAAAGATAACCGGTGAAATCATCGGGAAGGTGACATTCCAAAAGGCTTGCCAGCTTGTAGCGCCGTCCATCTTGGCGGCGTCATACAGCTCGGTGGGAACACCCTGCAGACCGGAGATCATGATCAACATGGCGTTGCCGATACCCCAGATACCCATGATAACGTAACTGGGATAGACCCAGTTGACGTCATTTGCCCAGAGCGGGACATTTTCTTTGGCCATGCCAAAATACATCAGCGCTCGGTTGATCCAACCGCTTTCTGGGTTGAGCATGCCGCCCCATAAAAAGACAGAGGCAACAAATGGTACGATGTAAGGCATGTAAAACAGCGAGCGGAAAAGCATCTTCCCCTTGAGGTTGGGGTTGTTCATCAGCAGCGCCAATCCAAGTGGTAGGAAGATGCCGACTGGCAGCGCGAATAATGCAAATTTAATGGTGATCAGCATGGAGCTGGGTGTCTGGCTGGAGAACCACATGCGCGGGTCAGCGCCAGCTTGTGGGTCTTTGAACAGGTGAATATAATTATCCAGCCCGACAAATTTAGGTGCAGCCCAGATGCCATCGGTAATGCTAAGGTCAAGGAAACTGAAAAACAGGGTGGCCAACATCGGCAGCAGTGTAAAGGCGAGAAAGCCAATGATCCATGGAGACAGGAAGAGCATCCCAAAACTCATTTCGCGTCGTCCCAGCTTTGTGAGCTTACGGAATGCCGCTAAGGTTGGGAGTTTTGGTAAATTGTTAAATTGTTCTAGCATTGATTTCTCCTTTCAAAACCAGACGCAAGGCTTTCCGGATAAAAAATTAAGTACCTTGGATTACTACGTAT
>CAIVSQ010000063.1 GCA_903908605.1 uncultured Anaerolineae bacterium | reverse complement strand
GATCAAAAGCTTTATGATATAAAAATTATCATGGATGACCGAGCTTACTCCCTATATATCAGTTATTTTCAACAACGATATCTAAGGATAACCGGCGGAGCAATACGGCAGAAAACTGCGAACCACCCAACCATAATCTTCTTTTGTATGCATGTATCAGCAATAGGCAAAGGGAAATTTTTCATTGGCAAAAATAAACTTCACCAATACGGCTCTATTTACAAGAGGCGCCTTGTGACCAACATATCGGTTTGTTACATCCTTTCATACTATTCCCCGCAGTATATCCGTACGACCACCCTGGTTCAAGCCTTACAGAATATTCATAATGTCAACTTATTTCAGGCACGTAATACATCCAGGGGCTTTGTCCGCTATTTTCAGACACTCGCAAAACTGATCGCTATACGTATAAAATTCAACCCTCAATATTACATATTGGGATTTCGAGGGTATGAATTATTCTGGCCTGTCAGAATGATCACCTTTGGCAAGACCCTCATTTTTGACCACATGATGTCCCCATACGATAGCCTGATCAACGAAAAAAAGACGATCAAAGCCGATAGCGTGATTGGCAGGTTCATCTACTACTACGAAAAAATAGTATTGCAATTCTCAGACAAAATCATCACCGATACCGCGCTCCATAAATATTTTTTCCAGGAAACCTTTGGTATCGATCAGGAAAAGATCATGTCCATTCCGGTAGGAGCAGATGAATTACTGGGAGAGATAAAAAATAATATCAATCCATACAATAATCAGCGCTTCAATATTCTATTTTATGGGTCTTTCCTCCCTCTGCATGGCGTAAATATAATTTTGCAGTCCGCACTTGAATTAAGAAACCTGCCCATTCAATTTACATTAATTGGTGGCAACCGCATCGACCTGACTGAATTTAATCAATTCATTAAGCAACATGATTTGAAAAATATAACCCACATCAAATGGGTGGATTTTCAGGATCTGTCCAGTTACATACAATTTGCAGATGTAGGCCTTGGGGGACCTTTTGGAAATACTGGTCAGGCAAAAAGAGTCATCACAGGCAAAACATACCAATTCCTTGCCATGAAAAAGCCCGTCATCATCGGGGCAGTTGAAATGGAAACAGGCTTTGTCGATCAAGATAATTGTCTATTAATCCCCCAATCATCACCCGAAAAATTGTCGCAAAGCATTCTATGGGCATTTGAACATAAGCATGAATTGGATCGTATCGGACAAAGGGGATATGAACTTTACATCAGCCGGTATTCTGTATCTGCGATTGCCGGAGATGTAGAGGTTTTATTTTTTGGGAATCCACAAAAGTGAATTTCTCCATCCGATGCGGTCATTAATCAAAGCTAACTTGCCGAAAATTAGTTATGGTAATATTAGAAATATCATTTTCGGAGTTGATTTTATGAATTATTCAACCAACCTGCTTGACAAATTGAAGAACAAAACCACCAGCATCGACAAGTGGAGTGGACAACATAACCACAATGTTGTGCGGCTATAATTTATCTGTATTGAAAAATATCACTGCTTCAACGAGAAAAATATGAAATGTTTAATTTATATGCCAGCCCTTAATGAGGCTGACCACATCAAGCAGGTCATCGAGAAGCTGCCTCGCGAATTACCAGGGATCGATGAAATTGAATATCTCGTGGTCGATGATGGCAGTAAAGACAAAACTGCCCAATATGCCCAGGAATCAGGTGCTGTTGTTGTTTCTCATAATCGCAATCGGGGTGTTGGTGCAGCTTTCCACTCCGCTGTAAATTATGCTCTCAACGTTGGCGCAGATATTCTGGTTGGCATTGATGCGGATGGTCAATTTAATCCGGATGAAATACAAAATCTCATCCAGCCTATTGTGCAAAAAAAAGCGGATATGGTAATCGGCAATCGTTTTACCTCTGGCAGACCAGCCAACATGTCCGCCATTAAGTTCTGGGGCAACCAGCAAGTTATCAACATCGTCAATACAATCACACACAATAACTTTCACGATGTTTCCTGCGGGTTCCGTGCTTATGGATGGGAAGCCTTGTTGAGAATGAACATCGTAGGCGAATTCACCTACACGCACGAAACCATCTTATCCCTCAGTTTTCATGGGCTCAATATTATTGAGTATCCAGTATGGGTTAAGTACGATACAGATAGAAAATCAAGGGTCGCTTCGAATATTTTGCATTACGCCATGCAATCATCCAAAATTATTTTGCGCGTTTTGCTCGACTACCGCCCTATAAGGGTCTTTGGTTTGTTTGGATCAATCTGTATCATTATTGGCACCCTTTTTGAAGTCTTTTTAATGTCTTATTATTTCCTGGCAGGCAGTTTTTCCCCTTATAAATCAACAGGCTTTATTGGTTTGGGTTTCTTGGTTTTCGGTTTATTAGTGCTGGTCATTGCGTTAATAGCAGACATGTTAAATCGCATGCGTGTCAACCAGGACAAAATTTTGTATGAAATAAAAAGAATCAGATATAAAAAATAACTCGTGACTGATTGCCCATCTGACAACATGACCGTCTTTCAGATTATCAAATCGTCGGCCTGTCACCCTTATTGATTTTAGCATTTGTATCATCAGCCTTTGCCTGCCAGGCTAATCGCATTAAGCATATGATTCCGACCTATGGTTGGGCTGGGAGTCCGGTGCGCCACTCAATTAACCTAAAAGCTAAAATGCGGATCAAGAGCCCGCCGGGTCGCTAGCGAAAAATGGAAGCTCAGCAAAGGCAGCGTGTTGTTCGCCGGCTGCTGTTTTTCAATAGAAATCACACCGTTCAACGTAAAAACAATCGCCGCCCCCAAAATCAACCGGTTGCCCAAAAACACGCCCGGCCAACCTGCCCGGCTTGCATAGATACCAGCACACAAAGACAATCAAACAATAGTACAAATTCAGCCCCAACAACGATGGCATCAAAAAACCATCCAGGTGATCTATGCCAGGAGAACAATGATAGGATGACCTGAGCTGGCATGCTTGCCGAAACCACCCGACCCTCATACCCCCATATCCGTGATGGAATTCGAACTGCGCGAGCCGCCTTGCGGTTTACTCAATGACTTCGGCCTGGATTTCCTTCCCCAAATAAATGCTGCTAACCCAGCCAGTTATAACAATAATCGTCGTCATGACCAGCCGGTCGAGGCTGACGGCTACCACACTCACAACCGGATCGAAGCCAATGATCGATGCAACGGCCGCCACGATTGCTTCGCGAACCCCCAACCCCCCCGGTGCAATACTGACCAGTTGTGTCAGCACGGTTGCACTGGCAAACAACAGGGTTTGCCCCAGGCTGACATTTTGCGAAACCATTCGAAACGCAACCAAATAACGCAAAGACAGAAAAAAAACCATCGTGATTTGCAGTAGGATCATGATCAACAACAAGCTCGGGGT
>CAIVSQ010000062.1 GCA_903908605.1 uncultured Anaerolineae bacterium | reverse complement strand
GCCAGAGCGATCCAAACTGGCAGCTGCACATCTTCGCCTCCCCCCCCGACCAGGCCACCTGCCTTGCCGCCACACTGCCCGACCCGCGCATCATTTATCATCCGCTGTCGGGCCCATTTTCGGCCAGCCACCTCAACACCACCCTGCGCCAGCTGCAAACCCGCCTGGTGACCTTCCTGCGCCAGGATGCCTGCCTGGCACCCTTCGCCCTGGCAAGCTGCCGTCTGCACCTGCAGCACTTCCCCCAGGCCGATATGTTTTACGCAGACCATGACCGCCAGCACGCCAAAACAGCCCGTAGATTCGACCCATTTTTCAAACCTGCCTTCGACATCGATTACCTGCAGCAGTGCGATTTTTTCGAGCCTTTTTGGGGCATTCGTGTACAACCTGCCGAAAAGCTGGGCTGGTTCAATCCGCAGCTCCAATCGGCTCACTCGCTCGACTTGCTGCTGCGCCTGGCCGAAGCCTCCGGTCATTTCCTGCACATCCCCCAGGTTTTATCTCACCAACTGGCCGGTAGCCCCGACCCCTGCCTGCCACCCGCCAGCCCTTCCGCAGCCCATGCCCAGCGCATTAACATCCTCACCGACCACCTGCAGCGCCAGGGTTGGCCCGCCCGCACCGTGCGTGCTGCCGCCAGCGCCCAGACCCGCTTCGAATTGAGCCTGCCCAACCAGCCGTTCATCTCCATCATCATCCCCAACCACGAGCACCCCATCGATTTACGCACCTGTGTCGAATCAATTCTCACGCGCAGCACATACCAAAATTATGAAATCATCATCATGGAAAACAACAGCACCAGCCCGGCCATCTTTGCCCTCTACCAACAGCTCCAGGCCCTCGATGCCCGCGTCCGCATGTTCAGCCACCACCACCAGCCATTCAACTATTCCGAGATCAACAACGTCGGTGCCGCCCATGCATCCGGTGACTACCTGCTTTTTCTAAACAACGACACCCGCGTTTTCAACCCGGATTGGATCGAGCGCATGCTCGATTTTGCCATCCGTCCGCAGGTCGGTGTCGTCGGGGCCAAGCTCTATTACCCCAATATGCTCATCCAACACGCCGGCATCATCGTCGGGCTGGGCGTCGGCGCTGGCCATCACCAGGTCGGTTGCGCTGCCAGCGAGAGCGGTTATCACGGCAACCTGCTCAGCCCACACCGCACCTCGGCCGTCACCGCCGCCTGCCTGATGATCCGCGCCGAAATCTTCCACCAGGTCGGCGGCTTCGATCTCTTTTACCAACTCGGTTATGGCGATGTCGATTTATGCCTGAAAGTCTGGGCCAACAATTACGCCGTCATCTGGACGCCCTACGCCAGCCTGATCCACGATGAATCACTCACCCGCGGCTACGAAGATAACCCCACCAAACAAGCCCGCTTTAACCAGGAAGCCGATCAGTTTATGCGCACCTGGTCCGCATACATCGCAGCCGGTGACCCCTGGTACAACCCCAACCTGGCCCTTGATTCAACCCACTACGCCATCCGCACCGGAAAATGCAAACAGGCGGCCCGCCTTGTTCAGCTGCAACCGCCTGCCACGCCGTCCTGATCAACGGCAATCCATTTCATCAATTTCAGTGGTTAATAAGCCCCACGTCCCTGCAAGGTGGATAAGAAAGTATGCAGCAGGATGTGAATATCCAACCAGACCGACCAATTTTGCACATAGTACACATCCAGCGCCACCCGTTCGGAATAGGTCACATTGCTGCGCCCCGAAATTTGCCACATACCCGTCATGCCCGGCATAACCTGCTTGTAGATTTCAAAATCGTCCTTATACAGCGGAATTTCCTCGCTGACAATCGGGCGCGGTCCAATCAGGCTCATCTCGCGCATAATCACATTCCAAATTTGCGGCAGTTCGTCCAGGCTGGTGGTTCGCAGCAATTTCCCCACCCGGGTCACACGCATATCATTTTTTAGCTTAAAGTTTTGTTCCCACTCATTTCTCAGGCCTTCATTTTTTTCCAGTGCCGATCGCAGCACAGCATCCGCATTAATAATCATCGATCGAAATTTCCACATCCTAAACTCTCGGCCATTATGTCCGATGCGTTTTTGCGCGTAAAATATCGGCCCCGGGCTGTCCAACCGGATCGCCAGGGCAATCAAGCCAAACACCGGCAGCACCACCGGCACCGAGATCAGCACCAGGAAAATGTCAATAAAACGTTTGATCGCCTGCTGGGTCGGGTCAATCAGCTGGTGTGTAACTTCCAACCCAAGCTGCTCCACCAGGTGCAGCGGTGTAAACCAGACCGAGCCAAAATGGGCTTCATCAAACATAACGATGATGCGTTTAAACTGGTGGGTACGGTCGAGTAATACATTTTTAACCGCCCCCAACGGCGCCTTTTGCGGCACGATGATCGCAATATCGATCTCATCAAACAAGTTTTTATCCACCCATGGCACAGCCGGCAGGTCAGATGGCCGTGGAAACACATCGCGCATCGAACTGGTCTTCACGCACAACACCGGCCAAAAACCAATCAAGCGGTTGCGCCCCAGGCTCGAAAAAACCCGCATCGCCCCCGCGCCTTCGCCCACCACCACCACCGGGATGCCCCACAACCCCAATCGCACCGCCAGCCGGCGAAATAATTTTCGCATCAGCGGTACACTCACCAACAGAAGCAGCCAGGTAAGACCCAGCACAGCTCGCGACCACGAGATGGTATTGCGCAGGTAAAAAGACATGCCCATCAACGCCAGCGTGCCCAATGTGGTGCTGATCGTCAAACGGCGCAGTTCTTCCACCGGCCCTATCCCAATGGATGGATACAAACCGGTCAGCAAATAGATCAACAGGAACATACCCGCGATCGGCAGGTTAATTGAAAGATAGACATCTACCGGCAGATCAGAGCGAACGTTGCTCCACAGGATCGTCGCCAAACCCATCGAAAAAACCAGGCACACAGCATCACTCAACACCATCACCAGGGCCATTACATACCTGCGGTTTGCCCAAATAAATTTACGCTTGGATTTGGCAAAAAATACTTCATCCTTTTTCAGGATCACTGGCGCCATACTTATCCCTCATCCATACAATCGAGAATATGTGTTAATGTCTTTCGTGCGCATGTTTCCCAACCAAAACGGCCGGCCTGTTCGAGTCCGCGCTGTTTCAGTGCTTCGCGCAGGTCTGCATCTTCCAGGAATTGTACCAGCGCAGCATTCAAACTACCCGCATCATGCGGATCAAAATAAGAAACAGCCTGCCCCCCCACCTCGGGCAGCGAAGCAGCATTCGATGTGATTACCGGGCAACCCAACGACATGGCCTCCAGCAGCGGGATGCCAAAACCTTCATACAACGATGGGAACACAAAACCGAGCGCGTTTTCGTACAGTGTTTTTAATTCCGCATCACTTACATAGCCCAAAAAACGCAGCCTGTCCGCCGCAATCTCCTGGCCGGAACTGGCAAAAATGGTCGCCTGCCTGCCCCCAGCCGCAGCAAAGGTTACTTGCGGCATCAATCCATCAGCTACACGCATAATAAGCTCAAAATTCTTATGCCGGCTGCGTGAGGCCACGCACAGCAGGTACTCGCCGCGGATCAGCTTGTGTTTCTCCAGCACTCGCCCATCGCCTGCCTGGCGCACAAGGTGATCACCACCCAGCAGGATCACCGCAAAACGCTGCCGGTCCACGCCCAAATAAGCCGCCAGTTCCCTCCGTGAAAATTCAGAATCGGTCAGGATGCTCTTTGCCAGCCTGGCCAATAGGTTAAAAATAAAATAATATTTTATCCGAAATAAACGCGAATACGCAGCCGGCATCGCGAACACATTCGCATCATGAAAAGTAACCACCTGCTTGCGAAAAAAGACCGGCCCTGTATTGGCGGGCGAAAACAGCCAGCCATCGCGCGCATAAAAAGGCAGCTCCACTTGTTCCCACAGGTTGGCCGGGCTGGCCCCCACCTGCCGCAAAATGATCCGCTGCCAGGCCGGCTTGCTCAAACTTCCCGGCGGCACCAGGCAAACCACCTCCAAATGCTGGTAGGCCGGCTCAGCCAGCAAACCATCCATTTGCCCCAACACTTCCAGGGCATAACGCTGTACACCCGTCACCGGGCTGCACAGGAATTTTCCGTTGATATACAACCTACCCTTCACCGGCTCTCCCGCCTGAAGTCTTCCCACGCGCTGGAAACCAGCCTCTCAAATTCCTGCTGGAAACGCTGGTTGGAAAATTTCAATGCGTGCGACCGGCAATCTTCCGCCGAGATGTGCAGGTTCTCAAACTCCGCCACAGCGCCTTTCAATGAAGCGCTGCTCTGTTCCCCAAAGAAAACACCGCTTGGCGCCGGGTCAGACTGTCCACGGACAGTATCCAGCGAACCACCCTCCCCAAAGGCAATCACGGGCGCACCGCACGCCTGGGCTTCCAGCGGCATAATACCAAAGTCCTCGCGCGCCGCGAAAATAAAGGCCTTGCAGCGCCGCAAGTGCTCTCGCAGCACCGCGCCAGGCTGGTAGCCCAGCCAGCTTACATTTGCCCCCAGCAGAGGCTGAATACGGGCCAGCTCCGGGCCGTCGCCGATGATCACCAGCTTCTTATCCGGCATCTCTCTAAAGGCCTGCGCGATCAAATCAATCCGTTTATACGGCACAAAACGCGACGCCGTAAAGTAGTAATCCTCGCGCGGTCCTTCCGGCGTATAGTAATCGGTATCCACCGGTGGGAACAACACCCGTGATTCACGCCGGTAAACCTTGCGAATACGCCGTGCAATAAAGCGCGAATTCGCCAGCAAAATATCCGCCCGGTTTGCCGCGGTGACATCCCAGATGCGAATATAATGCAGCAGCAAGCGGGCCGCCGCACCCTTCAAACCACGCATACCGCTGTTTTCCAGGTAGGCATTTTGCATATCCCAGGCATACCGCAGCGGCGTGTGAATGTAAGCAATATGCAGCTGATCCGGCCCGCTGATCACCGCCTTCGAGACCGCATGACAGTTGGAGATAATTACATTATAGGGCGACATATCCAGCTGCTCAACCGCCATCGGCATAAAAGGCAAGTATGAACGGTAATTTTTTCGGTTAATAAATGGCGCTTTTTGTAAAAACGAAGTCTGCACCTGCTTCCCGCCCAGCATACCACGTTCACTGGCAGGCAAAAAGTCCACCAGGCTAAACAGGTCCGCCTCCGGGAAAACCTTTAACAATTGCTCTATCACCTTTTCAGAACCACCCAGGGTGGTGAACCATTCGTGTACGATCGCAATTTTCATTTTAGCCAAATTCGCTCAACCCTGAATCGTTGGGATATTCGTGAAAAACCAGCCAGCCCAAACCGCCGTAACACTTTTTCACCCTTTGATTATACCCCGCAACCAGCCCTCCCCCTTCAACCACCCGCTCACCACCGAGGGCGATTACATCTATATTCAATTAATTCGAATTTTGTCTTTTTTGTCCTCACCAACAGATAACCACTCACTCAGCAGCGCAGCAGTCATCGTCATATTGAATAACCAGGGGTCGAGCAGCCCTATCCTGCGCCAAACGAATGGCTATCCATTAAAAAGCACTTCTTAACGCCTCTTGCCGCTTTGCGTGAAATCATATTAAGTTG
>CAIVSQ010000061.1 GCA_903908605.1 uncultured Anaerolineae bacterium | reverse complement strand
CGGTTAACCGGAACGGGATAGAGAGCGAAGTCCTTAAAGACTTCCACAAAAACGCCTCCTAGACCCACCATGAGCATTGGCCCAAATTGAGGATCATTTTTTATTCCCAAGATTACCTCGATGCCTTTGGGGAACATTTTTTGCATCAAAACACCCTGAACCTTCGCTTGAGGAGCGTTCAGAGCTGCGTTTTGGATGATTTGATCGTACGCATCAAGCGCTTCTTCCTCTCCACAGAGGTTCAGCTTTACTCCACCAATATCCGATTTGTGTAAGATATCCGCCGATTCCACCTTCATGGCTATCGGGTAACCAATTTTGTTTGCGGTTTGTACAACTTCCGATCTGGTCGTGGCGACAAAACCAGGATCTACCTTCAAACCATACTGTTGTAAGAATCTCTTGCTCTCGTATTCGCTCAGAGCTCTTCGCTCATATTGATTTCCCT
The DNA here is from genome assembly GCA_903908605.1 of uncultured Anaerolineae bacterium. GTDB lineage: Bacteria > Chloroflexota > Anaerolineae > Anaerolineales > Villigracilaceae > UBA5195. Next base: position 15,991 of record CAIVSQ010000061.1, on the reverse strand, counting down.
GAATGGGTAGAGCCAATTGAAGGGATTTCGTCTCAGGGCGATAATTAATAAAATCAGCAAGGTATTTAATTGATGCGAAGGCGTATTTTGGAGCAGCTAAAATTGGAACCCCTAGCTGCTCAAACCGGCACGACAAGCCCTGGTTTCGCGTACTCTCAATGAAGGATAGAATTGCCATGGGTTTACGCATTCCAGAAGAAATGACATTGCGCATACCTTCGTACATGATTTCAAGACTAGGATCTTCTACCTGGTTGAAGATCGTCATTCCAATGATGGCCATACTGACTGCGTCATCATTTAGAATGGTGCTTAAGCATTCGGAGAATAATTCTGCGTTATAGGCTGCAGTGGAAGTGGAATCATAAGGATTGCTCGGAGCGGAAAAAGGGAAAAGTTGCTTTAAGCGTGTTTTAGTTTCATGAGAAAGGTCTGCGTAGGGAACTCCGAATAAGTGCCCCATATCTGCGCATATTCCTGTCTCCCCTCCAGATAAGTTTATCGAAACAAAAGCCGCTTTCTCTGGAATAACTGGAAGGGTCGCGAAGAGCAAGGAAGTGGTAAGCAAATCCTGCAGATCGTCTACTCGAATTACCCCAAATTTCTTAAAGATGGCATCATAGCTCTTATCGGAACCAGCCAAAGTTCCGGTATGTGAAGCGGCTAGCGCTGCACCTTTCTCACTGCGGCCTGCTTTTAGTACAACCACAGGCTTTCTCTTCAGGGCTGCTTTTCTCAAACTGGCTTCGAATTTTTCTGGTGAAGTTACTCCCTCCAAATAAATTGCGACTACCTTTGTTTCATCATCATCTACGAGGAAATCAATATAATCCTCTATCTGAATCATGGAGCAATTGCCAACAGAGATCGAATAGGAGAATTTCATATTGGGGCTATCCATCACAGAAATACAAAACTGCCCACTCTGTGATATGAAACCAATATTCCCTTTACGGTCACGGTTTTGAACTGGACAACCGAAGGCATATACGTCATCCATATAATTGACGAACCCAATACAGTTCGGCCCCATGATGGCAATATCCAGCTCCACGGCCAAGCTTTTCAATTCCTGCTCTTTTAGGTGAGCTTCTTCAGTTCCCATCTCCGAATATCCACTTGCCACTACGACTGCAGCACGACAGCCTTTCGAATTTGCATCCCTCAAAATTGAGGGGACGGTTGCTTGAGGCGTACAGATCATGACAAGATCAATTGTGTCATCAATTTCAATCAGACTTGGGTAACATTTTCGACCATAGACATAATCTCTGCTCTTGTTTACAAAATAAACTCGGCTTAAGTCTTTTTTATAAGTCAAAATATTATTGCACGCGTCGCTGCCGAAGCTATTTTTCTCGCTGGCTCCGATGATAGCAATTGACCTTGCTTTTAGGACGTTTGATAAATCCATTTCTATTTCCTCAACCAATCCGATTGTTCAACACCCTGTTCGAAACAGACTGCATTATTCGGAATATATTTCCCGTTCTTAATGAAATACCTATCGATATTCTCCTTTAAAAATAGAACATCGAACAAGTCAGTGAACTGAGCCAAGGCCCCCAACATTACGATATTTGCGCCGCGTGGGTTACTGGCTTTATTCGCGATATCGGTAGCATCCACGCGGACGATGCGAATGTCTTCTCGAAACTGGCGGGTTTTATCGACAATTGAGCTATTAAGGATCAGGAACCCTTTTGGCAGGATTTTCCGTTCAAACTTATCAATAGATACATCGTTCAAAGCTAGAAGAATATCGGCTTGCTTGATATAAGGACTGGCTATATCTTCTTCACTGATAGTTACACTACAATTGGCACTCCCACCTCGCATTTCAGCCCCGTAGGAAGATAGCCATAAGATATTTTTGTTCTGCGCCATTCCCGCATTAGCCAAAATCAACCCTGTTGCCATTACACCCTGTCCGCCATAACCAGCGCAAATGATCTTAACCATTTTTTCCTCCGATCGTTCGTTCAACAAATTCACCGGTAGGAAATGTGACCGAAAAATTTTCTTTTAACATTTTTATGCTGTCTGTTGGAGGAAGATTCCAGTTGGTTGGACAAGGGCTGAGAATTTCAACCAGACAAAAGCCTTCATTTTTCGACTGCTTTTCAAAGGCTTTTTGAAAGTATCTGGAAGCCTTGGAAATTAAAGCGACACTCTCAACAGAACCTCTCGCCAGGTACGCAATATCAAACTTGCCTAATGCTTTCATCACATCGAAAGGCTGCCCGTCTCGAATAAAGTCCCTTCCCGAACGCGAGGTAACAGTCTTTTGGCCTATTATTGTTGTTGGAGATTTTTGGCCACCCGTCATACCAAACACGCCATTGTTAACAACGATGGTGACGATGTTCTCATTTCTCAATGCTGCATGCATTAACTCACCGAGACCAATCGAATAAGCCGCTCCATCTCCTAAGAAGGCCAGCACTGGATTCTCTTTGCGTACCTTTTTGATTCCAGCAGCGACAATTGTTGGCCGTCCATGGGCTGCCTGAACGGTATCAAATCGCCAATTATCTAAGATAAGCGAACCGCACCCTACATCAACGACCGCTATCAGCTTATCGCTTAGTTTCATTGCTTCCATTGTTTCTGCAATGAGCCTTATAACCACTCCATAACCACATCCGGGGCAAAACCCGGCTTTCGAATGCTGGACCCTCTCTGGAACTTGCTTTTTCATTTAATTTCCTCCGCTGGAACTGCTGCGGTTTTTATTGTTCAAAATGTCTCTGGTCTTAGCAACAATGTTGTCCGTTTCTGGAACATCGAAAAAAGTTCCAAAGAAATCGACAGGGATCCTATTTTCGCATGCCAGTTTGACATCATCGACCATCTGCCCAAGAATGTTAATTTCAACACTCAAGAATGCACGCAGGTTGGGCGATAAATTTTTGAATGCTTTGCAAGGGAAAGGCCAGAGGCTGATGGGTCGAATAAGCCCAAGTTTTATGCCTTCTAATCGAGCGTTCCTGACGGCTTCCTTACAGATCCTGGCACTAATTCCATAAGCAACGAGGATAACTTCAGCATCCCCGGTAGAAACAGATTCCCAGCGCTGCTCACATTCTTCGATTAACTTGTATTTACTTGATAAATAATCCGGATAATCGGGGCGCGTGTAAAAAACATTCTGAATCTGGCGTTGTTTATCACCATTTTTACAACCCTTTACAGTCCAGGTAAATTTATCGATATCATGATCAAGCATTTCAGGTAATTCAACATCTTCTGCCATCTGCCCGATCGCCGCATCTGACAAGATAATTACTGGATGAAGATATTTCTCTGCCAGGTCAAATGCACAATATGTCAGATCAGCACTTTCTTGAACTGATGCCGGGGCGAGAACGATACAGCGATAATCTCCGTTTCCGCCTCCCCGTGTTGCCTGCCAGTAATCACCTTGCCCAGTTGGAAGATCTCCCAACCCATTGCCCATCCGCGATACATTAATCAAGACCGCTGGCAAATCGTTAGCAGCGAGGAAGGAAATACCCTCTTGGTAATGAGCAAATCCGGGGCTGGAAGAACTGCTAAGGCCGCGGGCGCCGGCAGCAACTGCACCGAATAACATATTGATACCCGCCAATTCCGATTCGGTTTGAATACAATCCCCGCCCACTTCTGGCAGACGATTTACTAAATATTCCAACACCTCTGTTTGAGGTGTGATGGGATAACCGCTGAAAAACTTGCAGCCTGCCCGAACGGCCCCTTCGGCCATAGCCTCATTCCCCTTCATCAGAACTTTTGTCATCATAATTCCTCGAATCAGTTGTAAATTAAAGAATTTCAATAACATAATCTGGGCAGACTATGTAACATGCTCCGCATTTTGTACATTTTTCCTGATCTATCGAAATAGGGTAATAACCTTTGGAGTTGGCTTGGTTTGCTATCAATATCGCATTCCTTTTACAAGCCTCAATACAGTAATAACAGCCCTTGCATTTAGATGATTGATATATGATCTTTTTTGTTTCCGGCAACGTTACGTCTTCATCAGGAATATTATTCATAAATTGTTCCTATATACGGTATTTTACTTCTTATAGCAGAACTTCTCTTATTTTAGCATGATGCGTTATTCGATACAAGCATGACAAATGTCACACTCCAAGCATGATAAATGTTGCATTCGGACCGATGTGTCAATTCAGAATTGGACATCAGATTAGACATCAAGAATTTTATATGCTTGTGCCGCAGCTTAATGGGTTATCTAATTATGGATGGACAAAACCCCAATTATTGAAGATACCAAATTATTGCCTAAATCACCGGTACGAACATGGCTATTGCGTTCTTGCAAAATCGAGTCTCCGGGAAATCAAAGACCAATCTGATTGCTCAAAAAATCGAATTCTAGGCTAGCTTCCTCCAGAGAAAGACCAAGTAATCGAAAAATTCCTTTTTAAATTCTTCATAAGGATACGAAAAACAGTAGTTTTACTTTTGATGGGGGGATTCCATGGCTGGCTTGGCCTTGCGATGACCTCTCCTAACGGGATGCGCCTGGAGTAGATGCAGGCCGAGGAGTTAGGTTTGGAGCGCGCATGTTTGTCATAGTGCAGACTATCGATGAGGGCCAAGTGCGGGGCGTGGAACCCGTGGTACAGATGCTGCTGGCCAATACTTCCACCCAAGCCTTCTTTTCTCCCGATCCGGAAGGTGTCGATCTGATCGGTACCACTTTGAGCTCAACTGAACATTACGATACGACCACCTTCAACCTACCTTCGCTGAACTGCTGGCTACGGGCATGTTGTCTGGTTAATGGCAGCCGCCTACTCTTGCTCGGTTGAAACCCCTGACAAGGAGCGGATCCCCCCAGCAATTGGACCGGCCTGCTAATCCTGTTGGCAAATACTGCGAAGCACACCCACTACTGTGATCGCTGCGGTGCGCCACTATCCAGGCGCTGCCGGGACTGTGGCTGACCGGTCCAATCGGCAGCCTAGCGTTTTTGCGACCAATGTGGAATAAGCCTGACGAACAAGTTGCGTCTGATTAGCTTGGATATGATTCGTTGAAAAAAATCGTATAAAGAACGTTACCACTGACACTGGAAATTCGAGATGATAGTCAAATACGATTTTTGACCCGGGTACAAACGGCAAAATTCTCATCATTGGAATCAACCTTTGTCTTGGCTTGTATGGATAGAATCGTAATACAAAGATCATGTGATCGAGCGGGAGCCTGATCCCAAAATCGATTGTTTTGAAGCTTCAGTTAGTAGTGACCGGCGATTCACAGCGCAGATTGCGTTCTTCGTAACTCATTTCAGCCACCTGATTTATAATCTTTTTACCAATCCTGCTTCACCCTTTGCTGGTCGCAATCAATCGGAATCGGTGGATAATTTCGCCGGAATACGCATCGGTCAAGCGCCAGCAGATTACTCCCAAGAAGGCCTACTGTATCGACACGGGTTTATCCAACGCTGTGGGGTTTGGCTTTTCACCTAACACTGGTAATTTGTTGGAGAATCTGGTTTTCCTCGCGCTGCGTCGACAAACGCATGAAATCTATTACTGTGCCACCCCCGGTGGCTATGAAATGGATTTCTATCTCCCCGAAAATTGCCAATTGATCCAGGTCGCCCATAATTTGGACGCATCATGCACGGCAACCCGCGAACGCGAAGTCCGTGCGCTGAGTGACGCCTTGACTGGTGTAAAAGTCGAAAGTGCTTTGATCTTGTCGGATGCGAATGAGAACAGCTTTGAATTAGGCGGCGTTCGGGTTGAAGTTCGCTCGCTGGGAGTGTGGTTGCTCAGTCAGTAAAGAAAACTGCGATCTACAAGAAACGCTGCTCCAGAAAATCTGTGAATTTCCCGGAGCAGCGTTTTGTGGTTAATCGATCTTGGTTGTCAGCAATATTTGAACTTCACCCGGATCTTTCAAGATTTTCTTCCCAGTTTCCAAATCCAGCCTGTTCAGCCGTTCAAGTTGCATCAGATTGGCGAACTTTCCTCTACCCGTTTCGGCCGCATAGGACTTTGCTTGCCATCGAGAAGTAAGTTCAGAGTAACCAGGAATGGACTGCAATCGTGCCAGAAGGTTATGATTGGCCTCTCTAATCTTTTCAATCAACTGCATCAGCGCCACGTCATCCTGAGCTGACCAGGAAATGACAGATTCATGAATAACAACAGGTGGTTTCTGATAAGTCCGGCGAATCTGTGACCAGTGATTGCCGCGGCTCGGAACGGAAACAATTCGAAATGCCGGCAGCAATAACCCGGTCAGGGGTTTTCCATGAACGCAATCGGTATCCAACCCGAAAACTTTATCTTTGTAAACAAATGGCTGGTCATTCCTGTTGTAGTTGTTGTGCCCGACGATCACTGGTTTGTCGTCGGTATAATACTCATACCAGGGGCGCTCATAGCGCTCCCGTAGGATTTTGTCGCCACCCATCGTGCCACACACCACGGACGGATTCTGTTGGGCTAGCGGGATGCCCGGTTCCAGGTAACCATGCACAATGATGGATTCGGGGAGTTCGACATAAAGCGGAAGAGTGCCCATCCAGGCAACAGCCTCGGGATAAGCTTCTCCAAATTGCTGCTGGCTGATCAACTGCGAAAGGGCGAGCTTGACTTCATGGCGTGCCCCGCGAACATGCTTCCGTTCGTGGTTGCCCATCAATGTGCGCGCATTGGGCATCTGTCGGAAATAGTCCAAGACTTGCGGGGTTTCCGGTCCACGGTCGACAATATCACCGACTGCGATAATTGAATCCCCGTCGCCCAGTCCTGCCTTTTCCAGTAAGGCCAGTAGCTCGACATAACAACCGTGAATATCGCCAATAACCAGTGTTTGCATAAGCCGATTTTACCTTTTTTCAAGTGAAAGGCGAATAATGGAATCACTAATTACTTTTGACAGGCAAAATGATATTATGAATTTGTATTATTACTGTTTTGGCCTATAAACTATAATAAAATGGACCCCAAAAATTTCTCATCCCCTTCATCGGGCACACCGATTCTGACTCAAACAGGCTATTGGGCTTTTTTGCCCGCGCCCTTGCCCCCGGTCATTACCTGGTCGCTGCCGCTGGTGGCCGCCCTGGCCGACGCCGAGCGTGATCTGAGCAAACTGGCAACCCTGGCGGGCTCGCTTCCATTTCCGAAGTTAGTGACCAGGTTTTTCGTACTTCGTGAAGCGATTTTCTCTTCACGGCTTGAAGGCCTGCACGCCAGCATGGCTGACCTATATGCCTATGAATCTGCGTCAATACCGTTTGTGAAACCCGGGAATGAAGTGCGTGAAGTGTACAACCATGTTCAGGCGCTGGAGTATAGCCTGGAGCGGGTCGAAACCCTGCCGATTAGCCTGCGCCTGATTCGGGAAAGTCATACCAGGTTGTTGGAAGGTATTTCTGACGGGCTAACTCCGGGCGAATTTCGGCTCTCGCAAAACTGGATCGGTGCTGTTGGCAGTACACCGTCCACAGCAAAGTATGTTCCTCCACCCGTGGATGAAATGAACATCGGACTGGATCAACTCGAGAAATTCATCCATGCTGGAAGCGAAATCCCTGCTTTAGTACGCGCCGGCTTGGTCTATTACCAGTTTGAAGCTATTCATCCATTCCTGGATGGTAATGGCCGCATCGGCCGCTTACTGATGATTTTGCTCTTCTGCGAGTGGAATCTTCTGCCCCAACCTTTATTAAACCTGAGCGTGTATTTTGAGCGCTATCGTCAGGAATATTACGACCTGCTGTTGTCGGTTTCTCAAAAAGGGAATTGGGAATCCTGGTTGAAGTTTTTCCTGCGTGGGATCAGTGTTCAAGCCAACGACAGTGTTGTGCGCCTGAATTGTCATTGACCGTGCTAATATGTACCACCCATAGCCGCCATATGGGTACCAGGCCTGATCGGCTGAATGGGTACCACCCGCAGCCGCCCGTATGGGTACCAGTCATGATCGCCTGAATGGATACCAAGCATAGCCGCCTGAATGGGTACCACCTTGGAGTGTGGCACAATGCTTCCAGACCACTGGAGGCAGAGCATGAAAAGGACACACATGAATCACATACAAGACATCATCCGGCGTTTACAACTGGGTGAGAGCGAACGGCGAATCGCCCTGGATATGCATATTTCGCGGAAAACGGTTCGGAAATATCACGAGATTGCGAAAGAGAAGAAATGCCTGGAAAATGCAGGTGGCTTGCCAGGAGACAGAGAATTGCTGGAGATGCTGGGACCAGGAGTGCAAGCTCCGAAACAAGCCTCGACGGTTGAACCATATCGCGCAACCATTCAGGAATGGGTGAAACAGGGAATAGAGATGACCGCGATTTGGCTGCGGTTGCAAGAAAACTACGGATACAAAGGTGGATATTCGTCAGTCCGGCGCTTTGTTCATCGGCTGGAGCCAATAGAGCCAGAAGTGTTTATCCGGGTTCACAGCGAACCGGGCGAAGATATGCAAGTTGATTTTGGGACGGTAGGTCAGTTGTACGACCCGGTGACAAAACGATTGCGAACAGCCTATGTTTTTGTTGCCACGCTGGGATACAGTCGCCACCAATATGCTGAACTGGTCTTTGATCAGAAAATAGCGACTTGGATCGCCCTGCATAAACGCACGTTCGAATATTTTGGAGGAGTGCCGCAAAGGGTCATCCCGGATAACCTGAAAGCGGCTGTTTTGCATGCGCTGGTTCACGATCCAATCCTGGGAGATGCCTACCGGCGGATGGCGCTGCACTACGGTTTTCTGATCAGTCCGACAATTCCGCACACCCCAAGACACAAAGGAAAAGTGGAAAGTGGCGTGCATTATGTCAAGCGCAATTTCTTTGCGGGCCAGGAATTTGTAGATATCCATATTGCTAATGTGCATTTGCGCGACTGGATATTGAATACCGCCGGGGTTCGCAAACATGGGACCACCAGTGAGGCGCCACTACACTTGTTCCACGGGACTGAGAAAGCTTGCTTACAGCTTTTACCAGTGCAGCCCTTCCAATTGATGGATATCCATACGGTGAAGGTTCACCCGGATTGCCATGTAGTGATTAGCGGGAGTTTTTACTCGGTGCCATTCGGATATGTAGGCCAGGAATTGGCCGCGCATGTGAGTGAAAACTTCGTCGAGATCTATCATGGACTGGATTTGGTGACCACGCACCCGCGTAGCACCCGAGCAGGGCAGTGGCATACCCGTATGGAAGATTATCCACCTGCCAAGGCCGCCTACTTGATCCACACACCGGAATACTGCAAGAAACTGGCCACGAAGATCGGACCGTCCACGCTGAATGTAGTGGATCAACTGCTGGCCGACCGGCCGCTTGATCGACTTCGCTCGGTGCAAGCTATTTTGCGCCTGCAAGAGAGCGTAGGGCCCAAACGCCTGGAAGCGGCCTGTGCAAGAGCGGCCCATTTTGGCGATGTGCGCTACAGGCAGATCAAACTGATCTTGAATGCTGCCCTGGATTGTGAGCCACTGCCAGAAGCTCAACCGGCGAAGCCTGTTATAAGCCATACTTTCGCCCGCAAAGGCGCAGATTTCTTCGGGAGCCAATTATGATGTCTCATCCGCTTTCTCCCAAATTGCGCCAGCTCAGACTTTCAGGCATTCTAGATACCCTGGATTTACGTGTCTCCCAAACAGTGGATCAGCACCTGGCACCACTGGAGTTCCTGGCCTTGCTGCTCGATGATGAATTGGAACGGCGTAGCCAGCGCCAACGCCTCTTACTAATGTCTTTATCCGGCTGCGATAACAACAAAACCTTGGCACACTTTGACTTCTCGGCCGCCCCAAGTATTAATCGTACGCTGATCCAGGACCTGGCCTCCTGTCTGTTCATCCAACGCCACGAGAATTTGCTGATGTGCGGACCTACCGGGGTTGGGAAAAGTCATCTCGCCAACGGCATCGCCATCGAAGCGCTAAAACGCAATTTGCGCGTGGTCGCCAAGCCGACACATCGTCTCTTGTTCGATCTTCAGATTGCCCGCTCAAATGGTGCTTATCCCCGTATGCTCGCCCGAATCTTGTCTTGCGATTTATTGCTCCTGGATGATTTCGGCCTCCAGACCATTACTCCCCAGGCGGCCCAGGACCTTTATGAGATTATTACCGAGCGTTATGAAAAGGGTTCTCTGATCATTACCAGCAACCGTGCTTTTGAAGAATGGGGCGAAATCTTTGCCAACGATCTGTTGGCCAGTGCAGCCCTCGACCGTCTCACCCATCATTCCCATACCCTTGTTATCCGCGGCGACAGTTACCGACAACGCACCCGCAGAAAGGAAATTGCCTCGATTAATTCAAGTTCTGAAGCCCCGATAATCTCAGAATCCTGACCCCCTCCACACTCCTTTCAGTGGTACCCATCAATGCGGCTATCACTGGTATACATCCGGCGGCTATTGACATGAATCGCTTACAAACAATCCGTACCACTTATCAGGCAATTGCTGATACTGAACGGAACAGGAAGCGCATGGAACAGGTGCTTGACTTCTTGTTCATGCAGCCAGTCCTGTCGGTGCGCCAACTTCAAACTTTCCTCAATATCAGCTTTCCAATTGCCCAGCGTTATATTGACAGGCTGGTGGATGCAGGTGTTCTGCAAGAAGTAACCGGACAGTCTCGCAACCGAATTTTCCGGGCAAATGAGATATTCCAGGCACTTGAGGTGTTGGAATAATTTTTAAGATAATCGTAATTATGATAATCATGATTATCTTATCTAGAAAGCGCTATAAACAGACCTTCAGAATCAAGTTTTAGCCGCTATAACTTGTTCAGGAGCCCTATTGATCTTGACTATTTTTAAACTGTAACCGCCGCATTGGGTATTAAACCTATGCGGCGGCGTGCTGCTGGGATGACCAGCCACTTTGCTGCTAGTGGGATTCTGCGCCCACATCTCCCGTTCGACACAGGACGTTTCTTGTCAATATTGCCATAAATGGCCTTATCGCGGCTTATTCATTCGCCTTACGCCATAGCATTGTGCTGATTATACACAAGACACCACTGCAAGAAGTAGAAATTTAACAAACGAATGTTGAACAATGACACGCTTTGGGAGTGGCCATTCTCTAAATTTGGCCGAGGAAAAATTAAAAAGGAAAGATTCGCTAATGGGTTCTATTCCACCTGACTCGAATCAACAAATCATTCAACGCTTTTTGGCTTCTCGGCGCTTCCGGTAGATTGCTATTTTCTCCCGCCATTTCCAATTCTTCAACCAGGCGCTCAAATTCCCGGCGATGGAATTCAACATCCACATTCGTCAGGGTCGAATGCTCTACGCCGGAAAGCTTGCACTCGATGAGTTCTGGAATGTAAGGCAGCCGGAACTTTTCGTTCAGAGTTACCAGGTTAGGCTGGACTTCTCCGGTTTGCATCAGGTGGATGCCGGTCAGCAGAACACGGTAGACATACAACAATGGTTTGACGCGAGGCGGTGATTCCTTTTCGAACAGGCGCCATTGCGTATTGGCAAAACCCAGGTAGTGGTGAAAGTGAAACCGGGTAATGCAGCCATCTGCAAGGGCCTTGAGTTCATCATGTTCGGGAGTACTCAGAACAATCAATGGTGAGAAGACCTGCTCAAGAACATAACCGTTCTTCTTCAGGAGCAGGCCAAAGAATTTCTTGATATCGTGCGTAACCAGATCAAATTCGAGGCTGTCACGCACTTCAGAAACTTCGATGGTTTCCTGTCCGGGTTCCAAACCGATCACTTCGTTAATGGGCAAGACGTGGACACCGCGCAGGTCATAATCTGAGTCGGGCGATGGAAAACCATATAGGTGTGCGCCGCTGACGGTGATGAACAAATGTGGGTAGGGCTGACGCTTGGCTTCGTCGATAAGGCGCTGAATGAGATGAATCATTTCACCATGCTCCTTCTGGCTCGGATAAGAAAATCGTTGGCTTGCCTGTAATCGGGTTGCTCTGGCAGGTGGCTGTTTTGGAAAGCGGTATCAAATTCCTTGTGTAAATTCAAGCGCCAGGCATTGAGATCGTCCCAGTTCATCTCACCAGCACGGATGGACAGCAAGCGTTCCCGGTGAGCATCCACCCTGACGGGCACGAATCCATCCCTTAATACTGTGATCCCAGAAAGCAGCAGGCGAATCAAGTGCATGGCATGTTTCCAGCGGATTTCACCACGGGAACGCGAATCCTGTTCCAGCTTTTTAAACTGCGACATCACATAGCCGTTATAGGTCTGGAATATCATTTGGGAGAGAAAGATGGCGCGCAGATCGAGCAATTCCTGCGCCAGAGGCGTGACGGTTTCGATCAGGGGAGAGTACAAACATTCCAGGATGTTGGGGTTGGCGCGCAGTGCCAGGTTGATGAACTTCTCCAGCTCCCAGTAGCATTCCTGGGCATGTTCATTTTCCAACTGCTCAGGAACGGCAAACAGCGACCAGTGCAACTCAGCCGGCGGCAGGTAAATCCCGCGCCGGTCGGTATCCGAGCCATCATGATCCAATCCATAGGCGCGCGAGCCTGTGACGCAGCGGTATATGATAAATTCTTCCAGGTTGGTCTCGGCAAGCACAGATCGCCCGAATCGCTCGATGCCATCCTGCTGGAATTGTTTGCGCACCGAGAACTGTGCCCGCGCCAGCCAGGCTTCGGCGCCGTTAGAAAAACTGACCAGATAGGGGCTGTGCTGATCGGGAGGTGCAGCAACAATTACTCCGACAGCGCCGGCAATGCAAACCACCTGGCCGGTTTCATCGAGGATCGCTGAACGGGTGACGATCTGGGTGCCGTTTGGCAGATCGAGGTGCGGGGTAATTTTCATGTTTGCAGCAGCCTTCGGATTAATTCGTCGTAGGCATCTTTCATTGGCAGGTCCACATCCACGTGAATGCGCCGGCGCTCGGTTACAACAGTTACACTTGTTAGTGGGTTCAGGCCGGGCTTTTCGTATGTTTCCCAATAAAGACCGATGCCGCGTTTTTGCCAGTTGGGCAAATCATTGAAGTTGATCCCGTTTTGGAAGAGCAGCTCGTTCTTGGCCGCCACCGACAGCTTGAGCATGGCTCCAGTTGCCTGGTCAACTGTTTGGCCCAATTTGCGCAGCATCCAGTAGCAGTGGGCGTTCAGGGCATTACGATGAGCATCCTCACTGCGCCAGCGGAAGTAATCCACCACCAGATCTTCGGTTGGAAGCTGGGAGATGCGGCAGTCAAAAGCGGCCAGGTCGCCCAACAGCAAAGAGAATTTGGCACTGGCTTCGCCGGCCAGGATGGAATTGTATTTGCGCATTTTGCGCTCGAATGCGGTTTCATCGAGATGGAAAAGTAGGGAAATTTCATCGCTCTGGGTATAGCCGTAAATCACACGAAACCCGCATTGCATCAGGTGTTCCACGGTTGCAACCATATAGTCGCGAAAACGAATATCGTATGGCGCTTCAAAGTGATGGGTTTCTTTGGTCAGCCTGGTAAAGCTGCGCCCATCGATGCGCGCGACCATATACAGTCCCGGCAGCACGCACATATCGGCGGCGCTCTCAAAGACGCGCATCTTTGTATCCAAATCGTCAAATTTCATTTACATTCCCTGATCACAAACTCGCTGGAGAGCGGTCAATCAACACTTAGGAAGACCAGTCGAAGCCTTTGGCCGGGTTTGAAATTTCCAAGCGCTGCACGTGAAGAATGACCTTCTGCTATCGCAGATATTTAGGTGTTGGTGAAAATATTAAACCGGTTCGCTGTTTCTTGAACAGTTGGCTATGCTTATGTGCAGTAATTGTCCTTTCATAATGAAATAGAAGCTACTTCAGAAGAATCTGCCGAAAATGCCCTTTTCTTTTTTTGGGCAAGTTTATTCAATGTCGAGAACTTCGGTGAGCGAAACAGCTATGGCTTTCATCGTTCGGGCATCGATCGTGCCCAGCTTGCGAACGAATCGTTCCATCGACACAGAGCGTACCTGAAAAGCATCGCAGGATGAAGGCTTTTCCAGACCGTTTTGAGTGTTGGGAGTGATCGCTGTCATCCAGGGTACATCTGCATAATGCGCTTTCCATTCTGTAATCGGAGCCACAACCTTGAGTGGCAAAGTTCCAATATCATCACTACTAACAATGACTACTGGGCGCGTTTTTCTGATTTCTGCGCCGATGGTTGGATCCAAATTAATAATCCAGATCTCACCTCGCTTCATCGTTTGTATCCTCGTCAAAGTGAGCTGTTGTCAGATTGGTTAATTCAGGATTGTTGATGTATTCTTCCGCCATAAGCAACGCTGCTCGGCGCAATTTGTCTCGCTTACGTTCTCTGATTCGCTCGCGCAACATTTCGCGCACCACATCAGACATACTTGTGTGCGATTCATTCGCCAATTCTTTTAGTGCTTTGCGGTCAGAAGGATCCAATAAAAGTTGTACTCGTTCCATATGAGCCTCCGTTGTACGCATTAATTATACACACTCTTCATGCGCATGCGACGGGTATTTTGTTCATTTTTTTGATTTTGAGATTTTCCATCGAGGGAATACCTGCCATATCGATTTGCTTTAGAAAGTCATGCCTGACCTGCACAACTAGGGTTGGAAACTCTTCTTCAATATGATCCAGCCATTCCAAAACCTTGCCACCTTCATGATGAAAAAGATCATTGGCGCACTATCTGAAATTATCATCACTGCCCTGGCTACTTTTGGGTGGCATTTTGAATAAACCAGGTTACTGTTCTCCGGCACCGGAACCAAGGGAGTTTTGCCTGGATTTCGGATCATGCACCTGGTAATGATGCTCTTGTGAATCTCAACATTACGATCAGCGAGATGATCGGCTGGAAAAATCCTAAAAAAAGGCATACAATCAAGCCATTATGAATGATAGACGAATTTTGACTCCATCCGAGATTGCTGCCATCGTCCAGGGTATTGACCCGGTAGACTGGACGCAAGTGGAACTGCTTGCAAACCTTCCGCCAGCAAAACGAATTATTCCTCCTCTGCTGGCGCAAGAGTTTTCCATGTCTGCTTTACGCGGCACTTTTCGAAAACGCTTTCCGAATTTATCCATGGCAGAAATTAACATGATGGTACTTTCCTATCTCACACCCATACGGATGGAAGAAAAATGAGTTCCGTGACGTTTTATGTGAAAATCTTAAAGGCATTGGATGAAATTGGCGCTCCTTATATGATTGTAGGTGCATTTGGCGGGTATGCATTTGGTATCAGCCGTACAACGTATGATATTGATATTCTTGTTGATCTTCGCCCTCAAGATTTTGAGGCATTTTCGCAGCATTTTCCACTTCCACGTTATTACGCTGATCCTGAGATGATGCGCAGTTCCACCGAGATGGGTATCATGTTCAATATCATTGACACAAACGAAGGCCTAAAGGCAGATTTGGTGCCGCTGCGGCGGGATCTGGAGTATCAGGTTGCTTTTGGTCGCCGTATTCGCCGCGAATTCACCGATCCTTCCGGCTCCAGCTTCGAAGCCTGGATAGCCAACCCCACTGACATCATCATTGGAAAATTGCGGGCATGGGATGAGGGCCGTTCCAGCAAACACCCCAACGATATTTATTCTATACTGGTGTTTGATTTAAGCGGCTACAGCGACATAACTGTGGATATTGAGACTGTCAGCTCAGAAGCTGCTCATATTGGAGCAGAAACGCTGGAAATGTGGAAACAACTCGTTGAACGCGCAAAGAGTGAGGTAACAAAGCGTAAATGAAGGCGAGCATTCAGAAGACTGCAACAAATATCACCACACTCATCAAACCCTGACAAATCGGTTCTATCTCTGGAACTTTCTCACTTGCGTCGTCCTTATACAAATCGTAATTATAATAATCCTGTTTTGTATAACGTCTGAAGCTTTTTATCGGCAGTTTATCGGCAATCGAATGGGCGGAATCGGTCTATAATATTCTTATGAGTGAACCCTGGCAACCAGCATACAACATTACCCCCCAACTG
>CAIVSQ010000060.1 GCA_903908605.1 uncultured Anaerolineae bacterium | reverse complement strand
CATGCATATAATGGAATCAGGTTACCTTGACCGGGAAAAGCTGGTGTTACAATCACAATTATACAATATTCTATATTACTCTGGAAATTTTCGCAGGCTGACCATGACCGATTACACCACCTACCAATCCCCCTTTTCCTGGCGCTACGGTTCCACCGCCATGCGCGCAACCTGGTCCGAACACCACAAGCGCCTGCTCTGGCGCCAAATCTGGGTCGCCCTGGCCGAAGTCCAATCGGGCTACGGGCTGGTGCGCCCCGAACAGGCTGCTGACCTGCGCGCCCACGCCACCGAGATCGACCTGCCGCGCGCGCTCGCGATTGAAGCCGAAATCCAGCATGACCTGATGGCCGAGGTGCACGTTTTTGCCTCACAGGCCACCCTGGGCGGCGGCATCATCCATTTTGGCGCCACCTCAATGGACGTGGAAGACAATGCCGATGCACTGCGCCTGCGCCAGGCCATCGACCTGACCCTGGTTTCGCTCGCCAGCCTGCTGCGCCCCCTGGTGGGTCTTATGCGCCAGTACGCCAACACCCCCCTGATCGCCTTCACCCACCTCCAACCCGCCGAACCCTCCACCCTGGGCTACCGCCTGGCCCAATATGCCCAGGACCTGCTCAGCGATCACCAGGCCCTCACCGCCCTGCGTGCCGGCCTGCGCGGCAAGGGTTTCAAAGGCGCGGTCGGCACCGGCGCTTCGTATGCCGAGCTAATCGGCATCCACGAGCTGGCCAATTTCGAACGCCAGCTCAGTGAAAAACTCAACCTGCCCTTTTACCCGGTTGCCACCCAAACCTATCCGCGCAAACAGGATTACAACATCCTCTCGGCCCTGGCCGCCCTCGGGCAATCGCTTTACAAGCTGGCCTTTGACCTGCGCCTGCTGCAATCCCCGCCCATCGGTGAGCTGAGCGAACCTTTCGGCTCGCGCCAGGTCGGTTCATCGGCCATGCCCTTCAAACGCAACCCCATCCGCGCCGAAAAAATTGATTCACTCGGGCGCTACCTGGCCCAACTGCCACGCGTCGCCTGGGATAACGCCGCCCACTCCCTGCTCGAACGCACCCTCGACGATTCCGCCAACCGCCGCACCATCCTGCCCGAGGCCTTCCTGGCAGCCGATGAAATGCTTAAAACCGCCACCGCCATCATCACCGGCCTGCGCGTGGATGAACGCGCCCTGGCCCGTAACCTGGATATTTACGGCCCCTTCGCCGCCACCGAACGCGTGCTGATGGCAGCCGTCAAAGCCGGCGCCGACCGCCAGGAAATGCACGAACTGATCCGCACCCAGGCCATGCGCGCCTGGGAAGCCATCCGCGCGGGTGAAACCAACCCGCTCGCCAGCCTGCTGACCAATGACGCCACCCTGCCCACCTACCTGCGCCCGGACGAACTGCACGAATTGATGGACTATCGTTCTCACCTGGGCGACGCTCCACAGCGCACCCTGCTGCTAGCCAATGTCATCCTGGCCGAAATCCAGTCCACCTGAACCTCCCGGTTTAAGATCTACGCTTAAACAAAAAAGAGGGCAGCCCGAGCTGCCCTCTTTTGGTTGATTGGGATCAGTCCTGAAGTTGAACAATCGCTTCTTCTTCACCCGTCGGTAAAACCTCCGGCAGGAGGCTGAGAGAAGCGAACAAAACCACCAGGGCAATCACGGTGAATAAAACAAACATAGACATGACAACCTCCTTGTTGTGATGATTGGAATATACTTAATTAACGTAAAAGTCTTCAAAAAGTTTCAATTGGATGTAACTATTTTTACCACCCAAAGGTCCTATACACAACTTACAATTCCCAAACAAATCCCCCAATAAAAAAGAAAAGCGCGGGTTGCCCCGCGCTCCTGATTTAACCGATCGACATGATTTTTTCGAGCATTTCCTCGTTTGAGGCGAACTTGTAACTGGGCAGACCGCGATGGCGGGCTACATCCGCCTCAATTTCCGCCAGCTTACGGATATCCACCTGCGTCACCACCGGTTTGCCAGATTGCCTCAGCCGCTTGCGCAGACCATATTCGTCCATGCCGCCTGGGGTCAGGGTTTGCAAATACTGCAGCACCGCCCGCGCGCCATTGGTACCGTCCTTGCGGGCATACCCCACCAGCCCGGTACTGGCCCGCCGTGACCAGCCTGCCACAAACACATCCGCAATGACCTTGCCCGCCTGTGGGTCAAAGGTTTCAAAAGATTCTCCCTCCATCGGGAAGCGTGGCTCCGGGTTCTTGGCATATTCACCCTGCACCACCGGCAACCCAAAATGGTCATCCACGGTATCGCCAATCGCAAACACAACCGAATCAACCTTCAGGACGCGCTTGTTGCCCGTCCCACGCGCCTTCACCTCACCATCCTTTAGCACCAGCAGGTTATCTTCCACTTCCAACCCGCTAACCTGTTCATCGCCCTGCATCGCTACCGGCGAAACCAGGAACTCAAAGCGAAAACGGGTGGTGGAACTGGACGGTTGAGCCTTGGGCAGCGCCTCCAGGATGGTGGCTCGCGCGGCGGCCGGGTCCTGCCCAATGGCAGTCATCACCAGGCCGATACGCTGAAACTCTTCTTCCAGCGCACGCTCATCCAGGTTGCGCACCACATACTCCATTTCCTTGCGGTCAAACTTTACTTCAGCTGGCCCGCGCCGCACCACCGCAATGACCTCATCCGCTTTTACCTTCTGGATGGCATAACGCGCAATGTCCAGCATCACATTGCCAGCACCCACCACCGCCACGCGCTTGCCAAGCTGAAAATCCTTCTGGCTGAAGGGCGGCAGGCGGTTGTAGTAATAAACCAGGTCCTTGGCGTGATAAACACCTTTCAAATGCTCACCCGGCAGCCCCAGCCACTTTGTCCCCTGCGCCCCAACCGTCACCAGCACAGCCTGGAAACCCAGCGCACGCAAATCGGCCAGGCTGATATCACCCTGCTCACCCACCGTGACATTACCACAGTAACTGATCCCGGGCGTATCCAGCACCTGCTTAAACTGGTTACGCATACCTTCCTTCATAACCTGCTTATCCGGGTAAATCCCGTATTCCGCCAGTCCACCCGGCTTGATATCGCGATTAAAAATAACCACCTTCACACCGCTGCGAGCCAGTTCTTTGGCAGCAAACAACCCGGCCGGGCCAGCTCCCACAACGGCAGTGTAATAATTTAATTCAGCCACTTGATTACTCCTCACAAATAAAGACGCGTATAGAAATCCCGCCTTTCACAAATTGCACAATCTACTGGGTG
>CAIVSQ010000059.1 GCA_903908605.1 uncultured Anaerolineae bacterium | reverse complement strand
TTTAAAGCTTCGTTTGAATTGTCATCTAAAAACCGTCTGAATCCTTATCTCATTGAGTAATTTGACAAAAATGATCACCCGAAAAAGGCAACAATTAATATTCCACAAAAAATAACAACTGACCCGAGCACACGCCACACGCCAAGACGCTCTCCTAGAAAGCGCCACCCTGCCAGAGCGCCAAGAACCACGCTTACCTCACGTACCGCACCCGTGTAACTGACGGGCGCCAGTCCATACGCTGCCAGCGCCACCAGGTACGCGCTCACCGTTAAAAATCCTATCGACAAGATCCGTACACGATTTAGTTTCAATTCGTTGGTAAGAATCTTCCAGCCGTAACGACTCAGTATGAGCGGCGACGTTAACACTGGTGATAGGAAAAAGATCATGACAGCGTACGGAAACGCAGCGGTTTTTTTGACTGCCGCGCCGTCAATGGTTGAATAGATCGAGATAAGCAAAGCCAGAAGCAACCCCAACAATATCCCGCGGAGATGCGGTACATCCCGGCGTCGCTGAAAGAAATTACCACCCCCGACAATTAACAGGCCTAAGATAATCACCACCAGGCCAATTACGCCCCCACGGGTTAGTTTTTCACCCAGGAATAACACGGACCAAATTGCGATCATGGCAGGAGCTGTCCCACGTGCCAGGGGATATACCAGTGAAAAATCGTCATCCCGGTAAGCCGTGGACAAAACAAGATAATAAGCTATTTCCACCAGCACACTGACCAATAACAATGGCCATATTTCGCGCTGTGGCAAACCGGTAAAAAAGAGGAAAGGCAGGAACATGACCGAACCCAGCAAAACAGCCCACCAGGTGGTGATATATTTTTCGCCGGCTTGCTTAAGCAATAAATTCCAGGTAGTGTGAAGTACCGCAGAACCAAAGAGTAAAACAATTGCAATGATGGGCATGATGATATAACCTGGTTTTAGAAAGTGGCGTAAAAAAAGGCGGTTTCAGCCGCCCTATGTTATTCAGCGAGTAGGGTTGGTTAGACCAGGCGAGGACCTTATTTGCCCAACTGACGTGGTACCCATGCCAGGATGGAGGTACCTTCACCGGCCACGGACGCAATTTCAACATCGCCGCCCACGTGGTGAGCACGGGTATGCATATTGGAGAGGCCATGGCCAAGCGACATATTCATTTGTTCCATATCAAACCCGCGGCCATTGTCATGAATCTCGAGCATGACCCGCTCAGGTGACGTCCAAACAACCACATCCACCTTCTTGGCATGTGCGTGCTTGGCAGCATTGGCAAGAGCTTCCTGGCAAATATGAAACAACGCCATGGCGTAATTTTCAGGAATACCCCTCAAATCTTCGGGAACTCCACTCAAGTTTGCCTCAGCCAAAGTATTTACACGGAACTCCATCATCAACCGGCGCAAACCATCCATCAGATTCTCATCTCCAAATTGCCTTGGGCGCAAGTCAAGGATATAGGAGCGAATATCGCGGATGGTATGGTTCAAGCTGTTAATGGCCTGCTGAATACGCTCGGCAGATTTTTCTGGCTCCTCGGTTGCCAGCAACCGGGCATGCTCCAGCACCAACCCGACACCATAAATGGACTGGATGATACCGTCATGTAAATCCATCCCAATCCGGTCGCGTTCCTCAAGAACTGCCAGGCGGCGGGCATCGGAATGAAAACGGGCGTTTTCTATGGCCAGACCGGCCCAACTACCAATTGCCGTAATTACCTGGATATCGTGGTCATTTAACGGGGTTGAGCTGCGCGTGACAGCACTTAGTACTCCAACCAGGTTACCACTGGAAGTCAGTGGAAAACATGCCATTTGCTTGAAACCAGCATCCACGACAGCATCACGCAAATAACGGACATCGTGGGCAAGATCATGACTGACCGCAGCTTCGCCAGTCTTGGCAACCAGGCCGATCATGCCTTCACCATATTGAAAACGATTGCGTGTCCAAAACACCTCGGCAGCCTGCCCGCGATGTAACACCAACCGCAAAGTCTGTTTGTCATCCTCAAGCAAAAAGATCTCGCCGGATTCCACTTCCATGTAATCCATCACCAGCGAGAGCGTTTTATGCAAAATCTCATCCAGCTTAAGCGAAGCGGTCAATACCCCGGCGATATTATTCAGTAATGCCAGGTCCTGGTTGCGGCGCGTCAAAGCCTGGTCACGCTGCTTCAATTCATCGTAATTACGGGCATTATTAATCGCCACAGCTGCATAAGCCGCAAGCATCTGAATAATGCGTTCGTCGTCCTCAGAAAAATCTTTGTGATCTAACTTGTCGGTCAGGTAAAGCTGGCCAAGTTGTTCGTTCCCAAGGCGAATAGGCACGCCCAGGAAGGATTTCATGCGTGGGTGATTACGTGGAAACCCGGAACTACGGCCATCCGATAAAATTTCCGGGACTCGCACTGGATGTTGCGCATTCATCATGGAACTTAACAACCCATGCCCTGTAGGAGGATGGGGAATGCGGCGAATCTCGCTTTGAGTCATACCAACTGAAATAAACTGTTTTAATTTTTCGTCCGAACCAAACACCCCCAAGGCAGCATAACGCGCATTAACCTGATCGCATGCAACTGAAGCGATCCTCTCCAGCAATGTTTCAATGGAAACATCCTCAACTAACTGAAGACTGGCCTGATGAAGGGCAATCAGCCTATCTTCCAATTGCTGACGGGTTAATAGCATTTATCTTCTCCTTGTGGAGTTATTCTACCCTACCCATCCGAATTGTCAAGTTGATAGGTTTTGCCAGCATGCAATTGTACAATTGCATGGTAAATCCTCTGCACACTTTTGAAGTTCAGGACTAACTTATGGGAAATTCTCGCCTCGCCGGATTTTACAAACAAAGCATCGAAGAACGCATTAACCAGGCAGCCAATGCCATGGGTCTCAACAGCGCAGATTTATCAGCCTGGTCATCCGGTGGTATTGATCATGCGGCTGCCGACCATATGATTGAAAATGTAATCGGTCTTCACAGCATGCCGGTTGGGTTGGGGTTAAATTTCCAAATCAATGGGCGTGATGTACTCGTTCCAATGGCCATTGAAGAGCCTTCAGTTGTCGCCGGGGCTTCCTTCATGGCAAAACTCGCCCGCAGCGGCGGAGGTTTTCAAACCACCACAAGCGAGCCCCTGATGATTGGACAAATGCAGGTCATCAACCTGGCCAATCTGCACGAGGCAAAATTCAAGCTTTATGAACACAAGGCTGAGCTACTGGCAGCCGCTGATGAAATTGACCCGGTCTTGAAAAAATTCGGTGGCGGGGCACGTGATCTCGAAGTGCGCATCATTGAAGATTCGCCAGTCGGTGGTTTTATCGTCATCCACCTGATCTATGATGTGCGTGATGCCATGGGCGCTAACGCAGTCAACACAGCTTGCGAAAGACTGGCTGCGCGTGTTGAAGCCATTACCGCCGGCAAAGTCCATTTACGGATTCTATCCAACCTGGCAGACCGACGCGTTGCCCGCGCCCGCTGCACAATTCCTGTTGACGCACTGGCATTTGAAGATTTTAGCGGAGAAACAGTTCGCGATGGCATCATCGCTGCCTATGCCTTTGCCGCTGTCGATCCATATCGCGCCGCCACGCATAACAAAGGCATCATGAACGGCGTGGATGCAGTCGTCATCGCCACAGGGAATGATTGGCGCGCCATTGAAGCCGGCGCCCACGCGTATGCTGCCCGTAGTGGAAAATACACCAGCCTATCGCAGTGGGGCACCAATGCCCAGGGTGACCTGGTTGGCAGTCTTGAAATGCCCATGGCAGTCGGTATCATTGGCGGGGCCACCAAAGTTCATCCCGCAGCACGCGCCGCTCTAAAATTGATAGGCGTGAAGACGGCCTCAGAGCTGGCTGAAATTATCGTAGCGGTAGGTCTGGCCCAAAATATGGCCGCCCTGCGCGCACTCGCCACCGAAGGCATTCAACGAGGGCACATGAGCCTGCATGCCAGGCAGGTGGCCATTGCCGCCGGAGCTTCTGGTGATATGATAGAAACAATAGCAGCGCAAATGGTTGCGGAAAAAACCGTCCGCAGCGATCGCGCTGAAGAATTATTAAAATCCCTTGGTGCATAACCCGATTGCTCTCCCAAAAAACAATTCCAGCAACCATTGAATATCAGGAAGGTTTCAATGACCACCTCAAATCCACAACACTCACCAACTCTCCTTCGACCCAATGCCCCAGTGGGCATCATCGGGTACGGCGCTTATGTCCCCCGTTACCGTTTACCAGCCAGGGAAGTGGCCAGGGTATGGACCGGCGGCAAAGGCGGTCTGCCCATTAAAGAGAAAGCAGTCCCCGGCCTGGACGAAGATGTAATCACCATGTCCATCGAAGCCGCGCGCAATGCAATGGCCCGCGCCCAAATTGACCCTGTTGAACTCCGCGCTGTTTGGGTCGGGTCAGAATCTCATCCTTACGCTGTCAAACCCACCTCAACCCTGGTAGCCGAAGCAATTGGGGCCGTCCCCAATACCCAGGCAGCCGACTGGGAATTTGCGTGCAAGGCCGGCACCGAAGCCCTGGTTGCCTCGATGGGGCTTGTAGGTTCAGGCATGGCACATTACGCCATGGCAATTGGTATGGATACCGCCCAGGGCAAACCTGGGGATGCCCTCGAGTACACTGCCGGCGCAGGTGGGGCCGCATACATCGTTGGCCCCGCAGCAGAATCGCTGGCCATCATCAACGCCAGCTATTCCTACGTCACAGACACCCCCGACTTCTGGCGGCGTGAAAATCAAAAATACCCCGAACATGGCATGCGCTTCACCGGCGAGCCCGCTTATTTTAAACACATTACCGAAGCCGCCACAGCCCTCATGCAAGCCGCCGGTACCAAACCCACTGATTACCAATGGGCTGTCTTTCACCAACCCAACGCAAAATTCCCCCAGCGTGTGGCTGGCCAACTTGGCTTTTCATTGGATCAAATCGCCCCCGGTTTACTTGTGCCCATCATCGGCAACACCTACGCTGGAGCCGCCATGATTGGATTGACCGGCGTGCTGGATATAGCAAAAGCTGGTGACCGCATCCTGATGGTCTCATTTGGCTCGGGTGCAGGATCCGACGCGTTTGACATCCTCGTCACTGACAAGCTGGAAGAACGCCGTGACCTTGCCACCAAGACACAACAGTATATTGCCCGACGGACCGAGATTGACTACGCTACCTATGTGCGTTTCCGCGGCAAGCTGGCCATGAAATAAGGATTGGGTGCATCCATGACCGATGTTGTCATAGCAGGTATAGGACAAACAGAAGCCGGCGAACACTGGGATTTTTCGTTGCGCGAACTGGCCCAACAAGCCATCAGGACCGCCATCCAGGATGGCGGTGGAATGAAACCACAGGCCCTCTATGTGGGCAATATGCTCTCCCTCAATCTATCCAACCAGGCCCACCTGGGTGCCTTGCTGGCAGAATACGGTCAGCTAACAGGCATCGAAGCCATCACCGTCGAAGCGGCGGGTGCGTCTGGTGCTGCTGCACTGCGCCAGGGATACCTGGCCATCAGCAGCGGCATGGTCGACACAGCCATCATCGTCGGCGTGGAAAAATTTACAGACCGGGTAGGCCCTAACGTGGAAGCTGCGATCGCAACCTCAACCGATAGCGATTATGAAGCCATGCAAGGCCTGACTACCACCGCCCAGGCCGCCCTGCTTATGCGCCGCTATATTCATGATAATAATGTGCCAGCCAACGGGTTTGCCGGTTTTGCCCTCACTGCCCACACAAACGGCGCTGGCAATCCATACGCCATGTTTCGCAAAGCCATCAAGGTCGAGGCCTATGCTCGCGCTGAGATGGTCAGCGAACCTGTCAACATGTTTGACGCTGCCCCCAATGCAGATGGAGCCGCAGCTGTGCTGCTAACCCGCGCTGACCTGCTGCCCCCTGGATATCGCCACCCCCACGTACGTATCGCAGGATCTGGGAACTCGAGCGACACCCTGGCGCTGCATGACCGGCACGATATGTTCGCATTCCAGGCCGCCCATATAGCCACCTCCCAGGCCCTCAAAAAGGCCGGTATCACGATCGATCAAGTTAACTTCTTTGAATATCACGACGCCTTCAGTATTTACGCCGCCATGGCGCTCGAAGCCGCCGGTTTTGCCGAACGCGGCCAGGGATGGAAACTCGCCGCAGATGGTTCCATCTCGCGCACAGGAAAAATCCCCTGCGCAACCATGGGCGGTCTCAAAGCACGTGGCTTTACCGGTGGGGCAAGCGGGGTTTACCAGGCTGTCGAAGCCACCCAACAACTGCGTGGCAGTGCAGGACACAACCAGATCTCCGGTGCAAAATATGGTTTACTCCAAGCGTTGGGAGGACCGGCTTCCACTGCAGTCAGCCATATTCTTGAAAGAATCGGCTAAATCCCACCGCAAATCCGGAGTAATACAATGCCAGCAGCAGCTTGATAGGAATTGATAGCCCCTGGCCCAAAAACACCCAAATAATTGCGAGCAGGCAAGACTCCTTGATAGTTCTTGATAGTGCGAATGCGTAAAATTGACCATAGTTAACCAACCAAGGAGTCAATCTCATGGAAATTGCACGCCACTGGCGCTTAAAACAACAACGGTATGGTCTGATCGGTGAAGTCTGCCCGCACTGCGACTACAAAATTTTTCCCCCTCGCGATGTCTGCCCCAACTGTGGCGACGAGGCAAAAACCCTCTACACTTTTAGCGGTAAGGGTGAAGTGTTTTCTTACACCACCATTTACGAAGCCCCAACAGGTTATGATATCAACGCACCCTACACCGTAGCAATTGTCAAACTCGACGAAGGGCCCATGGTTACCGCCCAATTAACCGACATCGGCGACCAGCCTGTGGAAATTGGCATGCCCGTCGAGATGGTCACCCGCAAAATGCGCAACGACGGCGACGAACGCGGCATTATTGTATACGGGTATAAATTTCGTTTTCGGAGCGTAGGCGGCAATGTAGGCGGCACAGCATGAGAAACAAAAGTCAGCAAGGAGCAAAAGATCGCTTCTTGCTGACTTTTTGCCGCTCTGACGAGAGTGGGGGGATGTTCCAAGTAAATTCGGGGGGACAGGATTACCCTGGGATTGGTTTGTTATTGCAAAAAACCAGCCTGTTGAATTTCATAACCCAAAAGGATGATCTGGACACATCCAAAATTTAGGGCGGAATTTCAAAAAAGCTACATTGGATTAAATCAATTCGACAGGTTTTAGAGCAATGCCTTTCCAATTCTGGTCAAGAATCAGTTTTGCCAATCTATTCGAAATCAAAATTTCACGATACGCAGCATGACCGTCTCCGAACCATTCATACGTTTGCATAATGTCAAAATTGAGGTTTACTACCTCTTTTTTCAAATACATTATTCCTTTCATATGTGGAAAATACTTGGTTGTCTGGCATGTATAACAGTATTGCCTTTTCAAATCATCTACCTGGCTCAATCCTTCCTGAGCGATGGCAGGGATATACAATTGCGATACTTTTTGGGCAGGAAGATCAGTGTTGTGGATAATAACATTCCAGATCTCATACCCTTGAATTTGATGCGTTTCAAGTTCTTTCAATACTTTTGGCGTACAGAACAAGGCATACATCCAAAACATGCTCATGAAGTCATTCTTGCCTAAACCTGGCTCTTTTTTGATTCTAAAACTGGAGCCTTGTTGGAAAGTTCCACATTGCGGACAATGACTGGTATAGGTAATCGGATTGGAGACCCATGTTTCTTCGGGTTGGGGATAACCCTGTTGAAATATGGGGATTAGCCGAAGCCATTCAGCTGCTAAAATTTCTTTTTTGTTGAACACAGTCTGATATATATCTGACGCATTGTATTTTTGAATTAAATCTGACACATCTTTCCAGCGAGGATTGGTCTCAACAATATCAAAGAGGATGATATAGTAATCCTGAAGCCCTATAATTTTTTTATACTTTATTCCCCAAGTATCGAGTTTAGAATCCACGTTATCCAATTTTCCAAAACCAACTCTATGCCAGATTTCCATTTAACCCGCCTATTTACCAAATAAAGTTTTACGCGCTGCTTCTAGAAGCTCAGGATGCTGGGCATATACTTTCTGCGCAGCAGCCCAAATTTGCTCTTTGGTAGCATTCATGGTCGTGACTGATTGGACAGAATTGCTATACCCTATTAGATTTCGCCAAAAATTTGTAAACATCTGATGTTCTTCAGGGGTTAATGCCACACTTTGCATAAGTTTGGGGTCTAATCCTAAACTCGTTGCGAAGCGTTGCTCAATAATATGGTGCGCAGTCAATCCAGTTCCCTTTATTGCGTTGCTCAAATCGCTATATGTTTTTATTCCAAATTCTGCGGCACGACTGAAAGCATTAAGCCCCGCCGCCGCTTCATTCGTGCAATCGTAGTCAGCACAAGCAACACTCCCTGCTGTCGTTGCTGCCCCTGACCCTATTAAAGCTGCGCCACCTTGCCAAGCCAACATCCCCGTTCCTATCGCAAGCGTGGCATGCGCTCCACCTTCTGCGGCAATATAAGCTGCTGCTCCTGCCTTCTGTCCCAGCGAGGCCTGTGGATGTTGCACGATAGATAAAGCCATATCGAGGTTATTGCAAGTTACATCATAAGTTGGTAAACCACGAATACCGCTGGCAATTCCCCAACAATGTCCTGATGGATCAATATATAAAACAGGATTGTTTCGAGCATACGCGTAACGGTCGAATGCCGCTGAATCATAGCGTTCTGGAATAATCGTGTCCGGGCTGATAAAACGACCCAACTGCGGATCGTAATAACGGCTGTTCATGTAAATCAGCCCTGTTGCGCTATCGAGTCGATGCCCCGTAAAACCGTAATCTGTAGGGAAGCCGCCTCCATTATCCAAAGCGGGTAAATTAATTGGACTCTCGGTGTAACTTACAGGTTTTTCATAAACCGCATCCAAACTGTCGCCCCGTGCTAGTGCAAATTCTTCAACCGGGACGACCTGTCCTGCTGCATTTAAGACATGATATGTGCTCGTAACAATATGTTCTGTGGGGTTTTCTGGAACTTCAGCACAAAAATATAAAGCCCCTTGAAACCAGAAATAATCGCCTGATTGACATGCGCCAGAAAGATCGTGCCGAAGATGATTATTTTGATCGTCCACAAAGCGGACTAAATCTTGTGGTTCAGGTAAACGGGAGTGATAAGGTTCGAAAACACGATCTGCCTCGGCTAAATTGGCATCTGTGCTGGTTATATTGGCATTAAATCTAACCCACCCATTCGGGTCAATATCATAAAACTTCCCCCCATACAAGTATTCCTGTACCCGCCGAATAAGACGAAATGGCACAGAGTTCCAACCATTAACTCCTACGCCTGAGTAGACCAGAACTTGTGTCTCCGGCTTGAAATATGGATAAGGTGAAGTTCCTTCGGCTGAGCGTGCAGGCGACCGTACCGACGCAAGAAATTCGGCGGTTTTTGCCATAACGGAACCACCGCCAAAAAACAAAGTCACAAGAATAACCAGGGCAAGGAATACCCCACCCCACATCTTTACCTTTTGGAATAAAAGTGCTGTGTGTCTGACCGAATACTTTTTCTTGTGACGTAAGCGCATAAAATACCCTTTCAGTGTTGAAGTATACAAAGGGTGGGATAATAGATGAAGCGGTTGTCAGCCATTTATTTTGGATGTTTTCCGTAATCTACCCACCCTGGTTAATCATAAATCAAGACGAGATATGGTGAGGAAGGGGTGTAAAATGCTCCCCTTTCAATGAAAGTATAGCACTTTTTATGCGGAGACAGCGTACCTTCAACTAAATTAGGGAAATCCAGTATCGTAATCACCATTCCGATTGCATCAAACAACCACAGGTTGATTGGATGCGTTGCTTCACTTTACAAAACAGAAAGTGCCATTCTGATAAAATTTAAATCGCGGGCTACACTTGGTTGGAAAACGCGAAACTAATTCTTCTAAATTGTCACCATAATCTGCCAATTGTGGCAGATATCTGGAATACGGGTATAAATTCAGACCGGCCACCATACATACCACAGTTTAGCCCCCATATATGGGAGTGGATTTCTAAAAACGCTCGATAACTTTCCATTCGCTGAAAATTTTGCGAAATCGTGAATTTCTGGTAAGCTCGGGTAATGAGCCCAGACCTGACCTTAACAACCGAACGAATAGACGATTTTCCGCTATTGCTGTCAGTCATGTTGCGGCTGGGATTGCCTGATATTTTCGATCATCATCTTGGTCGACACGGGCTCCATCAAGGACTAAGTTGGGGCTGGATAGCCACAATTTGGCTGGCGCACATTTTGACAGAAAGCAATCACCGT
>CAIVSQ010000058.1 GCA_903908605.1 uncultured Anaerolineae bacterium | reverse complement strand
GTTCCTTCCTGGGTGTTCAGGGAGCAGAAGAAATCAACCGGTTGCAAAAAATTGCAGTCGAAGAATCACGCCTGGGTATCCCGCTTATCTTTGGCCTGGATGTCATCCATGGTTATCGCACCATGTTCCCGATTCCACTTGCCGAGGCGTGCAGTTGGGAACCCGAGTTGGCGCGAAAAACTACCGAAGTGGCGGCCAAGGAAGCCTATGCGGCTGGAATCAATTGGACATTCGCTCCGATGGTGGATATTGCCAGAGATCCACGCTGGGGTAGGATAGCCGAGGGATCAGGTGAAGACCCTGTTTTAGGAAGCGCTTTTGCGGAAGCGCGTGTCAAGGGGTTCCAGGGCGAGGTTTTGGGTGGTGAGGACAGGTTGGCGGCCTGTGCCAAGCACTACGTGGGATATGGCGGGGCTTTGGCTGGACGAGATTACCATACCGTGGATATGGCCGATCAGACCTTGCACGAAATTTATCTGCCGCCGTTTGAAGCAGCTGCCAAGGCCGGTGTGGCTACTTTTATGAGCGCGTTTAATGATTTAAATGGTGTGCCGGCCACAGCCAATCGTTATACCCTGACGGATATTTTGCGCGGGAAAATGGGTTTCAATGGTTTTGTGGTCAGCGATTCAAACTCGATTGGTGAGCTGGTTGCCCATGGTTTCGCGGAAGATCGCAAAGATGCCGGCAAAAAAGCGTTGATGGCCGGTGTTGATATGGATATGGTGACCGAAAGTTATCGCTACGACATTCCTGAGCTGGTTGAAGCGGGAGTTCTCCCGATACAGTATGTGGACGATGCGGTCAGAAGAATTTTGCGGGTGAAGTTCCTGCTCGGTTTATTTGATCATCCATACCGCTCGAATGCCCAACAAGAAAATGACACTCAGCTCCAACCAGGGCATTTGGATCTTGCAAGGGATGCCGCCAGGCGTTCGATCGTGCTGTTGAAAAATGATGGGAACATCTTGCCGCTGAGCAAAGAGTCAAAGAGACTGGCTGTTTTTGGGCCTTTGGCGGATAGTGCGGAAAATATGCTTGGGTCCTGGTCTTTCACAGCCCAGGCGCAAGATGTGGTGACCATTTTGGATGGGATAAAATCTGCGACCGGTGCTGAAATATTGTACGCGCCAGGTTGTGACGCTGAGGGGAAACAGAAACATGATCGCGATGCCGTCCTGGAAGTTGCAGGAC
Source organism: uncultured Anaerolineae bacterium (assembly GCA_903908605.1). Lineage (GTDB taxonomy): Bacteria > Chloroflexota > Anaerolineae > Anaerolineales > Villigracilaceae > UBA5195. The sequence continues at coordinate 690 of CAIVSQ010000058.1, read as the reverse complement.
AGGCGGAAATTCTCATCGCGGTGGTGGGTGAAACTGCCATGATGTCTGGTGAGGCGGCATGTAGAATGAACCTGGATTTGCCTGGCGACCAGATTGAGTTACTCAAGACATTAAAGTCGACCGGGAAGCCTTTGGTGGTGGTCCTGAGCAATGGGCGACCGTTGGCAATCCCGTGGGTGGCAGAAAATGCTGATGCAATCCTGGAGACCTGGCAGTTGGGCGTACAGGCTGGGCCAGCGGTAGCTGATGTCCTTTTTGGTGATTACAACCCATCTGGCAAGCTGGCGGCTACATTCCCTTACAGTGTTGGGCAAATCCCGATTTATTACAACCAACCTTCCACGGGCCGACCCGCTGGTGATTTTTGGTTTACCTCGAAGTACCTGGATGGGCCAGTTGAACCGTTGTATCCTTTCGGTTTTGGGTTGAGTTATACATCTTTCGAATTCTCGCAATTGGAAATTCTTTGCAATGATAGCCAGGTAAGAATTAGCGCAATTGTAAAAAACAGCGGCAGTATTGCCGGTGAAGAAGTCGTTCAGCTTTATATTGGTGATGTTGTGGCTAGCCGGGTTCGGCCTGTGAAAGCGCTTAAGGGTTTTCAGAAAATAGAATTGCAACCCGGTGAGGAACTTCGGGTCGATTTCAATGTGGATATTAAGGATCTTGGCTTTTTCAATTCGCAGATGG
>CAIVSQ010000057.1 GCA_903908605.1 uncultured Anaerolineae bacterium | reverse complement strand
CGGTCAACGGCCCTCCCCATTTCCTTTGTTTCAGCCGCCCAAAAAGCCGGCATGATTAATTTTGCCCTCATTGCACAACTATTTGCCAGACCTACTTCATATTTTTTCCCAGCATAGAGAGGTTTTATGACAACGAAGTACATTTTTTTCACTGGTGGTGTGGTTAGTTCAGTTGGAAAGGGCGTCACCGCCGCCGCGCTTGGCCGCACGCTAAAAGAGCGTGGATTCAATGTGGCCGTGCAAAAACTCGATCCTTACATCAACGTGGACCCTGGCACCATGAGTCCTTACCAGCACGGAGAAGTGTTTGTTTTGGACGATGGAGCTGAAACAGACCTTGATCTGGGTCACTATGAACGCTTCATCGACATCCGTGTCTCGAAGGTAAGTAATTTCACTACAGGGCAAGTTTACAACGAAGTCATCACAAAGGAACGCCGAGGGGACTACCTGGGAGGTACCATTCAGGTCATCCCACACATTACCAATGAAATCAAACGTCGAATTGGATTGGTATCCAAAGCTACCAATGCAGATATCGTCCTGGTTGAAGTAGGCGGTACTGTCGGAGATATTGAATCCCAACCCTTTCTCGAATCGCTGCGGCAGCTGCGCAGTGAAGTGGGGCGCGAAAACGTGCTTTTTGTTCACGTCACCTGGCTACCCTTTATCGGTGCAACAAGTGAATTAAAAACAAAGCCCACCCAGCATTCCGTAGCAGCGTTGCGATCCATCGGTATTTCTCCTAACATCATCATTGCTCGTTCAGACCACCCAATCGCGAACGATTTATGCGAAAAAATCGCCTTGTTTTGCGACGTGGATAAAAAAGCCGTAATCCCTATGGTAACGGCACCAGTTTTATATGAAATTCCGCTCCTGTTGGAAAAATGTGGCATGGCAGAATATGTCATCCAACTCCTCGGTATGCAAGCCCGTCAAAAACCGAACTGGGAGCCCTGGGAAAAACTGGTCGCAGAAGTAAAGAAATCCAAGCCAGAAATCACCATCGCATTGGTTGGTAAGTATGTAGAGCTTCAGGACGCGTATATGTCGGTTCGAGAAGCACTGAAACATGCTGCCCTTGAAGCCGGAGTTGAAGTAAAAATTAATTGGATCCACTCAGCTGATCTTGAAAAGGATAAAAACTGGGAAATGGTCAAATCGGCCGATGGGATCATCGTTCCGGGTGGCTTCGGCTCACGTGGCACAGAGGGCAAAATACTTGCTGCCCAATATGCGCGCGAGAACAAGATACCTTATCTCGGCCTATGCCTCGGTATGCAGTTGATGTGTATTGAATTTGCCCGCAATGTTCTTGGGCATGAAGATGCAAATTCGAGTGAGTTCGACCGTGCCACCACCCACCCGGTTATCGACCTGATGAATGACCAGCGTTCAATCACAGACATGGGGGGTACCATGCGCCTGGGTCTCTACCCGTGCAAACTTCTTCCCGGATCCAAGGCAGCCAAATCCTATGGCATTCCTCAAATTGAGGAACGTCATCGCCACCGCTGGGAATTTAATAATGCCTACCGGGAAGAATTTGAAAAAGCAGGAATGGTGTTTTCTGGATTGTCACCCGATGGAAAGCTAGTTGAAATAGCTGAACTTGCCGATCATCCCTACATGGTCGCCAGCCAGTTTCACCCTGAATTCCTATCCAGGCCCAATCGCGCTCATCCCCTTTTTGTGGGCTTCATGAAAGCAGCCCGCGATACCCGCTATAAATAGGATGGATTAATTGAACAGCCGCCGGGTTAGTCCTAAAAACCCGGTGGCTGTTCTGCGTAAACACCGCGCAGTTCAAGTGGTAGGTTTGCAGCCATGATTGTCATTAACCTATCGGTCAAGGCCAGTGGGCTGTCGTCCTTTTGAGGCACAAGTGCCGGGGCAATTACAATATTTACCTGCGCTCGTTGCGGAAAATGCTTAAAAAGATTCTGAATTCCATCCACCGAAACGATCACAATTGGACAATTCATCTCTATTGCCAGTCGTGCCGCACCAGGACGAGCCAAAGCGAGACCTTTCCCTCTCGAACGGGTACCTTCCGGGAACATCGCAACCAATTGACCAGTACTCAATATTTTTCTGGCATGATCCAGAGCCCAAATATCTCGTTCACCCCGATAAACTGGAAAAGCTCCCATCTGACGAAATACGTAATGTACCAACCCATTTTGAAATAATTCCGCCTTACCCATGTAATAAACCATGCGAGGTAATGCAAGTTGTAGCGGAACAACGTCAAAAGTTACCAGGTGATTGGCAGCAACAATTGCAGCACCATTATCTGGAAGATTGCCCACGCCGGTAACATTAATCACCAAAAACAACCTAGCTACCCGACTTGCAAGCCAAACTACCAGGCGATGCAACCAGGTTTCATAAAGTGGGTAATTAATCCCAGGACGGGGGTCAATTGCTGGAATTTCCAAAGGAGACAAGGATTTTTCTCCAAATCTGTTCGAAATGTCGATTATACTTAATAGGATGTCAACAACGTGCCAGACACATTCTTAATGAAAACCCCAACGTATGGGGAAGGTTCCCATAAAACCACACACAATAATTTCCGTTCTTTGTTTGTACTCAAAACGAGTATTTCTACACAACGGAAACAAAACACAAGGAGAAATTGAATAATGGATACAACAATTGAAAGCATTTCTGCCCTGGAAATCCTGGACTCCCGCGGCAACCCCACTATCGAAGTGGAAGTTGTCTTGGGCGATGGTTCCTGGGGTCGTGCGGCTGTGCCATCAGGCGCATCCACCGGGATACATGAAGCCCTTGAACTCCGCGACGGCGACAAAAAACGCTATCTTGGCAAGGGTACCACCAAAGCCGTTTCGAACGTAAACGATGTCATTTCTGATGCTCTGTTTGGTTGGGATGCCACCGATCAGAAGGCTATTGACACCGAACTACTTGCAATTGACGGTACACCCAACAAGGCTAAGTTAGGCGCAAATGCTATCTTGGGTGTCTCCTTGGCCGTGGCCAAGGCTTCTGCTAACTCGCTTGGCTTGCCTCTCTACCGCTACCTGGGTGGTGTTTACGCCCATGTACTACCCGTACCAATGATGAATATCCTCAACGGTGGCGCACACACAGCCTGGCAATCGACCGACATGCAGGAATTCATGGTAATGCCCTTGGGTGCCCCTTCTTTCGCTGAAGGTCTACGTTGGGGTGCCGAGATTTACCATGCACTCAAGTCTGTCCTCAAGGAAAAGGGTTATGCCACATTGGTGGGCGATGAAGGCGGTTACGCTCCCGCGCTGAAATCCAACGCCGAAGCCCTCGAAGTCATTCTCGCCGCCGTTCAGAAGGCCGGTTTCAGGGCTGGTCGTGGCCTGGATGTAGCCATCGCTCTCGACCCTGCGGCTTCTGAATTGTATGACGAAGAAACCAAGACCTACAACCTCCGCAAGGAAGGCCGCAAGCTGACCGGTCCGGAGATGGTTGAATTCTGGGCAAAGTGGGTCAAGGATTATCCCATTGTTTCGATCGAAGATGGTCTGGCCCAAGATGACTGGGAAAGCTGGAAACTGGCTGTTCAAACTTTTGGTGATACCTGCCAGATTGTCGGTGATGACCTGCTCGTAACCAACCCCGAACGTGTACGTCGCGCGATCAAAGAAAATGCTGCGAATGCACTGCTTGTCAAAGTCAACCAAATCGGCACTCTCACCGAGACCATCGAAGCCGTTGAAGCATGCCACCGCAATGGTTGGCGCGCTGTCACCTCACACCGCTCTGGCGAAACCGAAGATGCAACCATCGCCGACCTGGCCGTTGCACTGAACACTGGCCAGATCAAGACCGGCGCTCCCGCCCGCTCCGACCGTGTAGCCAAGTACAACCAGCTTCTTCGTATCGAGGCTGAACTTGGCGACTCCGCCCATTATGCAGGCTGGGAAGCGCTGCGCAACGCCTAAATAAATCTGCCAACTCCCCGGGAATAAATAATTCTCGGGGAGTTTTCTTTCAAACACATGTAAATATTTTTTGGGTGACACAGTTTTAAATTTTACAGAACATAAATAATTTACCAACCATTTCACATGGCACTTTTTAGCAGTTTGAATTTTTGGCTTGACATTTCAGCTTTGCCGAATATAATTCGGACCAATCTAATAACAAATGCATTGACAAGGACGAGTACGTTTTGATGCGGTTTTCAGAGAGCCTGTTAGAAATTGGTGTGAAACAGGTAAACGCGCGGGAACTGAATGGACCTTCGAGCAGTAAAGGCTAAAGATGGCCTATCCATCGAGTAGCCCGAACCGGAAACTGCAACCGTTATCATAGCAGGATCACTTAGCGTAATTGCTAGTTGGTCAAATAAAGTGAGCTGGCTCAAATTCCTGTTGCTTCATGACAGGATTTTTTTTTGAGAGGCTAAACTGGGTGGCACCGCGGGAGTTCCTTCTCGTCCCATAGGACGGATGGAACTTTTTTTAATTTAATTGCTAATCTGGTTTTTCCAAAAAGGAACCATGCCATGATTGTAGAAAACTCAATCGACACAAAAGTTAATATCCATACCATCATCCGCGAGCTGCCTGGTGATCTCGAAACTCCCATCAGTGTATATATAAAGCTGCGAGATGAATACCCTTCCTTCCTGCTCGAATCTGTGGAGGGTGGTGAACGTATCGCTCGTTATTCCTTTATAGGCATCCAACCCAAAGCCCAGTATATTGTCCGCGGCAATCAGATTCAGATTATTCAGGGCAATACCCAACGAATCGTGGAGCTTGAGGATGGAAGGGATCCAACCTATTTCCTCCAAAATGAGATGGCGCGTTTTCAATCAACCACATCCACCAATCATCCAAGATTTATTGGCGGATTGGTAGGGTATATGAGCTACGAAACTGTGCGTTTTTTTGAACCGACACTTGTCGACCATACTCACCTTTCGGGACTACCAGACGCACATTTTCTGCTGGCTGATACTATCGTTGCATTTGATCACGCCAGGCGCAGCCTGTTCCTGATCGCCAATGTACTCGATGGTGATGAAAACTCCGCTAACAAAAAATTGGATGAAATTGAAACACGTCTACGGCAACCATTGCCTGTTCAAAAGCGCATCTCTCACCCCGGATCATCAATCAAATCCAACATTACTCTTGATAGATTCAAAGCCATGGTCACCACCGCCCAAGAGCATATCGCCGCTGGCGATATTTTTCAGGTTGTACTCTCTCAGCGTTTTGATCGACAAACTAACGTCGAGGCATTTGATGTATACCGCGCGGTACGCAGACTGAATCCATCCCCATATATGTTCTTCTTCGATTATGGGCAAGTGGACGGCCAGCCTTTTTATATTGTCGGCGCTTCTCCAGAAATGTTTGTTCGCCTGGAGGGCGATCGTGCTGCGCTGCGTCCCATCGCCGGAACCCGCAAACGAGGCCCAACACCAGAAATCGACAACGCCTTGGCCGATGAACTTCTAGCCGATCCAAAGGAACGAGCCGAACACGTAATGCTTGTTGATCTGGGCAGGAACGACCTGGGCCGGGTTTGTTGTTATGGAAGCGTCCAAGTTTCCGAATACGCCAATATTGAACGGTATTCGCACGTGATGCACATCGTCTCGCACGTAGAAGGCAACCTCCAACCTGGCCTAACCGCCTTCGATCTGGTTCGAGCGGCCTTCCCAGCCGGTACCGTTTCGGGAGCCCCCAAAGTAAGAGCCATGGAGATCATCGCCGAACTCGAGCAAGATGGGCGTGGACCGTATGCAGGTATGATCGGCTATTTCGGTTTTGATGGGGCGATGGATACCTGCCTGGCCATCCGTACTATGGTCGGACGAGGTAACACCTTCAGTGTCCAGGCTGGTGCTGGGATAGTCGCCGACTCTGACCCTCAATCTGAATATCAGGAAACAGTCAACAAGGCCAGTGCAATGCTGCGCGCTATTGATATTGCTGAAACCAACTAATAGAAAGGATGCAATATGGCACCTAATTCATTACGACCTCGCCTGCTCACAGGCGACCGACCAACCGGACGCTTACACCTCGGGCATTACGTCGGTTCACTTGCCAATCGGGTAAAGCTCCAACATCAATACGAATCTTTCTTCATCATAGCCGACTTACACACGCTCACCACGCGGCCGGAACCGCGCCACATCAAAGATATTCCACTTTACGTCAGAGAAATCGTCCTGGATTACCTGGCTGTTGGCATTGATCCACAGGTTAGCACCATATTTATCCAATCCGCAATCCAGGAAACCTATCAACTTAACCTGCTTTTTGAAATGTTAGTAAGTGTTACCCGTCTAAAACGCTTGCCCACCCTCAAGGACATGGCCCGCGATGCGCACCTGAATGCTATGCCCTTCGGCCTGCTCGGCTACCCAGTCTTACAAGCTGTCGACATTCTATTACCACGCGCAAACGTGGTTCCGGTTGGCAAAGATAACCAGGCACATGTTGAACTTGCGCGTGAAATGGCACACCGGTTCAACAATCTTTATGGCGAAACCTTTCCCGAACCACAGGCTTTGATCGGGAATGTTCCAACACTCGTGGGCATCGATGGTCATCAGAAAATGAGCAAATCACTCGGAAATGCCATCTACCTTTCTGATGACAAAGAAACTGTCGAGACCAAGATCAAAGGTATGTACACCGATCCCAAGCGTCTACGAGCAACGGACCCGGGCACGGTGGAAGGCAACCCTGTTTTTGAGTACCACGACGCCTTCAACCCAAACCTGGCTGAGGTAGATGAATTAAAGAATCGGTACCAGGCTGGAAAAGTTGGTGATGTTGAAGTGAAATCTAAATTGACTCGTGCTGTCAATCAACTGCTAGAACCCTTCCGCGAACGGCGGGCATATTACCGGGCACATCCCAGGCTCGCCCAGGACATTCTCTCTGAGGGCATCCGCCGAATGCAAAAAGAAGCCCATGAAACCATGGAAATTGTCAAATCGGCGACTGGATTGTCATATTCCACCGAGATGTTTGTCGATGAAATTGACTTGTTTGGCGAGTATGGCGGATAACAGGTAAATATGCTGGTAATTATAGATAACTACGATTCGTTTACGTATAACCTGGTCCAATATTTTGGTGAATTAGGCGCTGACTTAAAGGTGATTCGTAATGACCGCATTAGTCTTGATGAGTTGATTCAACTTAACCCCACCAAGTTGGTTATATCCCCTGGACCAGGAGACCCATTAGCAGATGGCGGTATTTCCGCTCAGGCCATGTTGTACTTCAGTGGCAAAATTCCAATCCTGGGTGTTTGTCTTGGCCACCAATGCCTCGGTGCAATTTACGGTGGGAAGGTAGATCGCGCACCACGATTGATGCATGGTAAAACCTCGCCGGTTAATCACAACGGCAAAGATATTTTCAAGAACATTCCTTCGCCATTCGAGGCCATGCGTTATCACTCGCTGGTGGTTTACACTCCAATCCCAGACGTCCTTGAAGTGACCGCACAGACCCCTGAAGGTGAAATCATGGGCTTGAAACACAAGGCAGATCCAACCTTTGGTGTCCAGTTTCATCCAGAATCAATCCTTACCCAACACGGGAAACAGTTACTTCAAAATTTTCTGGATATCAAATATCCATAACATGAAGCTAATCTTGCTACCAACGGCTGTAATAAAGTAAAACGAGTTGTTTCGGAGGCATATATGCTAAAACCCTACATCGCGAAAGCGATTAACTCACAAAACCTGAGTGCGGAAGAAGCTGAAGCGGCGATGACCGTTATCATGACCGGGCAGGCCACACCTGCCCAGGTCGGTGCATACCTGGTTGCCTTACGCATGAAAGGTGAAACCATTGAAGAAATCACCGGCTCAGTGCGTGCCATGCGGGCGGTGGCAGTCAAGGTGCCTATTACCGATCGAACCAAGCCGGTCTACGACATTGTCGGTACGGGTGGTGATGGCGCACATACTTTTAATATCTCCACCGCTGCTGCTTTTGTGGTTGCTGGCACGGGACGGCGCATTGCAAAACATGGCAACAGGGCAGCTTCTTCGCAATGTGGCAGTGCAGATGTACTTGGTGCACTCGGATTAAATCTTGACCTGACTCCACTACAGGTCGGGCAAGCCATAGATGAGATTGGCATTGGCTTCATGTTCGCTCCAAAATTTCACCCGGCCATGAAACATGCCATTGGGCCTCGCAAGGAAATCGGTCAAAGAACCATTTTTAACCTTCTTGGCCCCCTCACCAACCCGGCCGGGGCAGAAATTCAACTCACCGGCGTCTATTCACCAGCATTAACAGAACCCCTCGCCCATGTACTGGCTAGCCTGGGTAGCCGTGCCGCACTGGTGATTCATGGCGCAGGTGGTACTGATGAGCTCAACACTTGTGGCAAAAACAAAATCAGCCACTTGAAGGATGGAATTGTCAAAAACTATGAACTCGACCCTACAACTTATGGTATGCCCATAGCAACGATTTCCGACCTTCATGGAGGTACACCTGACGAAGCCGCCAGCATGATGCAACTATTGCTAAGCGGTAACTTGAAGGATGCCAGACGCGATGCAGTTCTCTTGAATGCAGCCGCAACAATCGCTGCCGACACAAATGATTTTGAATCAGCTCTCACAGAGAGCCGTCATTCCATTGATAGTGGATCAGCACAGAAAATGATGAATGATTTGGTGGAATTCAGTCAATCCTTTATTCAACCTGCCATCGAATGAACAATATACTCGCAAAAATCCTCGACCAAAAAGCAATCGAAATAGCTGCCTTGGATAGACTTGCTTTGAGACGTGCGGCTGAATCCAGCCTGGCACCTAGAGATTTTTTAACCGCACTAAAACCTTTTTCACCAGCCGGTCATCCGCGGCTGATAGCTGAACTCAAACGCGCTTCTCCCTCCAAAGGCCTGCTCGCTCCACACCTGGATTTGTTCGAAGTGGCGCAAATCTACGCGACCGGAGGTGCAGCTGCTATTAGTGTGCTAACGGATGAAAAATTTTTTTTGGGAAAATTAGAAACCATGCGCGAGCTGCGCTTCAAACACGGCTTGGCTCTCCCACTCCTACGCAAAGACTTCATTATTGATGAAAGCCAAATCTATGAAGCTCGTGCCAACGGAGCCGATGCGATACTGCTGATCGTTGCAGCCCTGCCAGATTTTAGCCACCTGTGCGCCTTACACACCTGTGCCCGAGTTCTGAACCTTACAGTCCTGGTGGAGGTTCATGACGAACAGGAAGCACAAATCGCCCAAAATATTCCAGGTCTACAGTTGATCGGGATCAACAATCGTAACCTTGTGACCTTTGATGTTACCCTTGCCACCACAGAGCGAGTTAGACCGATTATCACCCCTGGAATAACTGTTGTGTCCGAATCAGGTATTTTCAACGCAAAAGACGTATCACGCATGGCAACAGCCAACATAGATGCAATCCTGGTAGGGGAAGCGCTGGTTACTTCAGGTGATATTGCGGCAAAAGTACGTGAGATTTCCGGTGTGGAGGTCAGTTCATGACTAAGGTCAAGATTTGTGGCATTACTAGCCTGGAAGATGCCATGATGGCCTGCGAATATGGCGCTGACTTGCTGGGGTTTAATTTTTACCAGGTTTCGCCCCGCTACATTCAGCCATCACTTTGCGCAAGGCTGGTAGCCGAAATAAAGATTTCATTTCCACAGGTGACCCTTGTTGGGGTTTTTGTTAATATGCAGGTTTCACAGGTAAATAACATCCTGCAAGATTGCGGTTTAGACCTGGCTCAATTCCACGGGGACGAAGATTCAGACACCATCCTGCAGTTCCCTGGTAAAGCTTTTAAGGCCTTTCGTGGTATTCCAAGTGAGGAAACAATAATTGACTTTGTATCAAATAAACAAACTTCTCCACCCACTTTTCTGGTAGATTCATCTGTCGCGGGTCTATACGGTGGGAGTGGCCACGCCGGCGATTGGAATGCCGCTGCGCTCATTTCAAAAAAATACTCTTTTCTACTCGCTGGAGGATTGCGCTCCGAGAATGTGACCCATGCTATTAACCAGGTTAGCCCTTGGGGTGTGGATACCGCTTCAGGGGTGGAAAGCAAACCTGGCGAAAAAGACGCTGAAAAATTGAAGTTATTCATCCAGACCGTTCGCACGGCTGGTTAACTGCGGAGCTATTACCCATGAAATCCTTGCTACCTACTAAATTTGGGCCTTACGGCGGTCAATTTGTCCCGGAAACTCTTATGCCTGCCCTGATTGAACTCGAATCTGCCTTCGTTCAGGCACAAAATGATCCACTCTTCCATCGTGAATATGATCAATTATTGGCCAATTATGTTGGTCGGCCCACACCCCTTACCTATGCGAAACGTCTTTCTGAGATTCTGGGAGGCGCACAGATATTTCTTAAACGTGAGGACCTCGCCCATACTGGTGCTCACAAAATCAACAATGCTCTCGGGCAGGCCCTCCTGGTAAAAAGAATGGGCAAACACCGTGTGGTAGCAGAAACTGGGGCAGGACAACATGGTGTTGCAACGGCAACTGTTTCGGCTTTATTAGGATTGGAATGTGTAATCTACATGGGTGCGGTGGATATTGCCCGCCAGGAACCCAATGTATTTCGTATGAAATTACTGGGAGCAGAGGTGCGACCTGTCAAAAGCGGTACGCAGACACTCAAGGATGCCATCAACGAGGCTATTCGAGACTGGGTCACAAATGTTGAAAATACTCATTACCTTTTAGGATCCGCGCTTGGACCTCATCCATACCCAACCATGGTCCATACTTTCCAATCAATGATAGGACGCGAAGCACGTGCCCAAATACTCGCCGAAACTGGTCGCCTGCCAGATACAGTCATTGCCTGCGTTGGGGGTGGTTCCAATGCCATCGGAATTTTCAGTGGTTTCCTCGAGGACAAGCAAGTGGAATTAATCGGGGTCGAAGCAGGTGGCCAAGGAATTTTATCCGGAAAACACGCCGCTCGATTCGGAGACGAAACCAAGGCCCGCATCGGTGTAATTCATGGAACCAAGACCTTTGTATTGCAAACCCCGGATGGTCAGATCGCTGACACTCATTCAATTTCTGCAGGCCTGGATTACGCTGCCATCGGCCCCGAACACGCCATGTTGCGTGACTCTGAACGGGCTTTCTACACATCAGCGACTGATTCAGAAGCGCTCAATGCCTTTTCTGTCCTGTGCAAAACTGAAGGCATTATCCCAGCCTTAGAATCCTCGCATGCCGTAGCAGAAGCTCTCAAACGCGCTCCAACCATGAGAAAAGATCAGGTTATCCTGGTTAATCTCTCCGGCAGGGGAGACAAAGATTTGAATACTGTCATCAATACCATTGGAGGAATCCTATGAGCAGCCTATCGGATGTGTTTAAAAATAAACCGATTTTTATGCCCTATTTCCCGGTTGGGTATCCCAACCTTGGGCTTTCTATAGATATCCTCGAAGCCCTGGCAAAAAACGGTGCAGATATCATAGAAGTTGGGTTTTCTTTTTCAGACCCATTAGCCGACGGTCCTGTTATTCAACAAGCTACCCAAATCGCACTAGAGAATGGCATCACTACTCACAAAACCTTGCAAGCCATCGCTGAGCTGCGCCAACGAGGCGTGTCCATCCCGCTAATTCTAATGGGATATTACAACCCAATGCTGGCCTACGGACTGAAAAAATTTGTTCAGGATGCTCGCATGGTGGGGGTAAATGGATTTATTATCCCTGACCTGCCACCTGAGGAGGCAGATGAATTAGCAGAAATCCTTGGCGACCTTCCTCAAATATGCATGCTTGCCCCAACTACACCAGAGAATAGAATGGAAGAGGTAGCTCGTGCAGCGAAGGGATTTATTTACCTTGTGAGCGTAACCGGTGTAACCGGCACACGCACTTCAATCTCAGCGGGAATAACTGGGCTAGTCGATAAAGTCAGGCAGCACACCGGCGTACCCGTTTGCGTTGGCTTTGGCATTGGAACACCTGAACAGGCTCGCGAAGTGGCAGAAATTGCCGATGGAGTAATTGTTGGGTCCGCAATAGTCCGTGCGGTTGGATCAAGCGTCGATCCGGTCAAAACCGCAGGCGAGCTTGCCCAGGCATTCAAGACTGAAATTTTGAAAGCTGGGTAACCCTCTTTACAGTCGGCTTTTACATCCATGACGGCACCAATTTATTCCTGCGAGGATATGTTAGAATTCTTAATGTGAAAAAAATACTCTTCATCTGCCTAAGCTTGCTATTATCAGCATGTCAGGTGCAAAGTCCCAGCTCCCAGGTCACCATCTTGGATGGGGAGAATATATTCCACATCCAAACCGATGCCCGCATGCCGCATGCAATTCTCCAACAGGCGGGGCATCCTTTGGCTTCTACGGACGAGATCCTTTATCATGGAACTGTACTTCCTGCTGATTTTGAACTTCCTATAGGAGGCGCATATACCTTACAAGTGCTTCGCGGGGTGGACCTGACCCTCAATACCCCTGACGGTTCACAGGTTTTCCATACCCATGCAGCAACAGTAGGTGAAGCGCTTAGCCAGCTTGGCTTAATAGTCAATAATGCCGACCAGATCTCCCCTACACTGGAAACACCAATCTCCACTAACCTGGCAGTCCATTTCAAACCTGCTCACTTAGTCAATATCCGGCTGGATGGCTACGCGACCAAAGTGTATTCCACCAGGTCCACAATCGGAGATGCCCTCTCCTCAGCCGGCATGGCACTGACCGGTCTGGATCGCAGCATTCCTGGTGAAAATGAACCCATACCTGATAATGGGCAAATCGAGATCATTCGCTCAACCGAAACACTCACCATCAAGGAAGAGCAAATTCCTTACACAAAAAAGATCGAGTATTTCGCCGATATCCCCGCTGGGGAACAGAAAGTGATCCAACCTGGCGAAACTGGGTTGACCATTAGCCGGGTCCGCACCAGGTTTGAAAATGATCGGGAAATATCCAATCTGACCGAAACGCGAAGCCTGGTCCGTGAACCGAAACAAGCCATTATTGGCCTGAGCACCAAGGTACAGGTCAACTCTATCAACACACCCCTCGGACCACTACAATATTGGCGATCCGCACAAATGTATGCCACCTCTTACTCCCCATGTAGATCGGGCACAGCCAAGTGTTCACCGAATACTGCCAGCGGGGTACCTGTCAGACAAGGGGTTGTCGCAATGATCTACTCTATCTTTACGCAGCTTGCAGGAACCCAGGTTTATGTACCGGGGTATGGGCTTGCAGTCATTTCGGATGTCGGCGGCGGTTTTCCAGATGGCAGGCTTTGGATTGACCTTGGATACAGTGATGCCGATTACCAGCCTTGGTCTGGGTTTGTGACCGTATACTTCCTGGCTCCTGCTCCTGCAGTTATTCCCGCCGAGCTACGGTAATTCACATGCCGCGTAAGGAAAAAATCGTTTTCGCTGTTCTGGTATTCATTGCGATCGCCCTTTGGATGGTGATGGGGTGGGATTATTTTATTTCAACCTGGCAGACCCCATTGGGAATGCAAATGGCCCTGCCTGAGCTGACATCCAACCCCTCAGACAATGCCGGTCAACCAGAAACTCCAACAAGCCAGGGATTATTTTTCCCACAGAAAACAGCACTTCCCACAATTCAACCGACTGCCACCAACTTGGAAAACCCGCTTTGCGGTGGTCCAACCACACTGACTATCCTGGCAATTGGGTCCGATACTCGTGCGGAAAATTATTTGTACGGATTGGCAGATGTGATTCGCTACGTACGTATCGATTTTGTTCATCCAAATATCAAAGTTTTGGAATTTCCACGAGATCTTTGGGTTCAAATACCCGAAATTGAAAAACACTATGGAATAACACACGGCAAATTGAACCAAGCCTATTTTTATGGAAATCCCGGCATGGGCTATTACGAAGGGCCAGGCCAAGGACCTGGCTTGTTGGCGCGGACCATGGATTTAAATTTTGGTGCTCATCCAGATCAGTACATAGCCGCCAATATGCACGCTTTTGTTCGTTTGGTTGATACAATCGGCGGGATTGATATCACACTACCTTATTCAGTTGATGCCCGCAAACCAGATCAGCAGAAACGCAAAGATTTGTTATTTGAAGCAGGCTCCCACCATTTGTCCGGAGAACAGGCACTCATGCTCGGAAGAATCCGCGAAAAAGGAGTGTTCGCGCGTGCAGACCAGCAGAACCGAATATTGTGTGGGTTACGTGATGCCATCACCAGCCCTTACATATTGCCAAAGATACCCGATGTCATTCAAAGTTTGCAGGGAGCCATTCAAACAGATTTAAGTCCACAGCAGCTAGCCCAATTGGTATGCCTGGTACCTCATCTCACCCCCGCAGATATCACATTCACGACTTTCCCACGCAACCTGCTAACAGAAGGCCGCACCTACGATATCGGGGTTAAAAAAGATGTTTTTGTTTTCAATGCAGATTTTGAAACCTTGAAATTATTTGTCAAAGCCTTTGACCTTGGTGCCTGGCCGGAAAAAATCCAACAAGGAAACAACCAACCCAACAACATTCCCCGCGGAGAGGGTACATTCAATTGTCCATAAAACTTCCATTTCTTAGTGCAACCACGTTACTACGGCAAAACCATTTACGTGCAGATAAAAACCTCGGTCAAAATTTTTTGCAAGAGCCCGAAGCACTCGAAAAAATCATCGCTGCTGCTGAAATAGAGCAGGATGACACCATACTCGAGATCGGACCAGGCCTTGGTCACCTTACCCGTTACCTGGCTTTAAGTGCGCAAAAAGTCATTTGTGTAGAACTAGATCATGACCTGATCCCGGTTTTACAAAATGTTCTTGCAGATTTTCCGAATGTTCGTATTGTTGAAAACGACATTCTAAAAGTAACCCCTGCATCCATTCTGGAAAAGGATGACTACCTGGTAGTTGCCAATGTGCCTTATTACATTACCTCTGCTATTTTCCGGCACCTGTTGAAATACAAACCCCAACCCAGGCGTATTGTACTAACCGTCCAAAAAGAAGTCGCCGAGAGAATCTGTGCGCAACCTGGTGACATGAGTCTGTTGGCTTTGAGCATACAGGTCTTTGGTAAACCGAAAATCGCTGGTGTTCTCAACGCGGATGCCTTTCACCCTATTCCCAGGGTCGATTCAGCTATAGTCCGTGTAGATATGTACCAAAACCCAGAAATTGAAGCCGATCTTCTGGACAAATTTTTTCATGTCGCCAAGGCAGGTTTTAGCCAGAAAAGAAAAACCCTACGGAATTCTCTCTCCGCAGGGTTGCAACTCTCTACCCAGCAAACTGCTCAGATCCTCGAAAACAACGGGATTGATCCCATGCGCCGTGCTGAAACCTTAGACATCAAAGAATGGGCAACGCTGACAAGCGCATTTTCACACAACCAGGCGTCTTAATGATTTTATTGCGTAGCGAACGCCACCCGTGCAGCGCGGCCTTTTCTACGTAACTGGAGAAAATTAATTTTCACCTGCCACACACGCATGGCAGCCTCCATCTGAATTTTTAAGGACATTTTAGATTTTCCCCAACGCCGGTCAGCAAAATGAATCGGTATCTGGGCAAATTTGTACTGCAGGCAGTGAGCCAGGTAAGCCATTTCAACCAGCATGATGTAACCTTCTGATCGAATATATTCAAGCGGCATCCCTTGTAAGGTTTCTCGCCGCCAGAGACGATACCCAGTGGTGATATCTTTAAGTGGCAGGTCCAAAATACTACGGGCATAAAAATTACCAAATGCAGAAAGCCATTTTCGCCAAATTGGCCAACGCTCATCCAGGCTACCACCCGGTACATACCGTGAGCCTAACACAACATCCGATTTTTCCAAAGCAGCCACCATCTCCACTAATTTGAGGGGGTCATGAGAAAAATCTGCATCCATTTGGCCAATTGCTTCTGCGCCATCAGCCATAGCAATTTGGATTCCTTCCAGGTAAGCTGACCGCAATCCCAACTTACCCGTACGATGCAATACCTTAACACGGCCAGGGTAAGTTTCCACCAGCTTATCGGCAATTTCGCCGGTCCCATCCGGGCTATTGTCATCCACAATTAAAACGCGTAAATCTGACAGCGGAAGTGAAAATAAAACGGAGAACAATGAGGGTAGGTTCTCCGCTTCGTTATATGTAGGAATTATGATGGTGATATGCAAAGCGACTCCTATTTATTGCGCGTGTAAAGCGCTCTCCTAACCTCTTCAACGGTGACGAAATGGCCATCCGCAGATGAAACAGATGCGGTATGCACTATTAAGCGCCCAGCCATTTGATTTGCTTGTTCACGATCCTTTATTGGGTAAAAATAATCCAAAGCTTGAACAATTCTGGCTTGGACACGCCCAGCAAGGTTATTAATCACACTGGTTTCGGTAAGCAGTAAAAATTCAGTGGCAGATAGATGACCAATAAAGTTCTCTGAAGTACCGGCCTCGATTAAAGTATTGTTGATAATCACGCCAACAGCACGTAAGACATCGTCCGAGGCAACAAAACCATACTGATCACGAAACGCTTCTACATTCATCAAAGAAACCAGCAAAATTCCCCAGGAATCTTTTTTCAGGTAATCACGTATTTGCTCGAAGACCATATCACCATCTGGTAAACCAGTAACTGGATTGGTGAGGGTATCCTGACTGGCACGCTTGATGGCATTACGCACGCGCAATCTCAATTCCTGCACATCAAATGGCTTGGTGATGTAATCATCAGCGCCAATTTCAAGACCCTGCAACCGATCAGCGCGATCCCTTTTTTCTGTGAGGAAAATGATCGGCACACTGCTTGTTCTTCGATCATTACGCAAACGCCTGGCGACTTCATACCCATCAATATCAGGTAAGCGAATATCCAAGAGGATTAATTCAGGCTTTACGGTCGAAACTGC
Organism: uncultured Anaerolineae bacterium; assembly: GCA_903908605.1. Classification (GTDB taxonomy): domain Bacteria; phylum Chloroflexota; class Anaerolineae; order Anaerolineales; family Villigracilaceae; genus UBA5195. The sequence goes on along the minus strand of CAIVSQ010000057.1, from coordinate 2,792 downwards.
CCGTATTCCATCTTCGCCCCAATTACTGATAAAAACTTCATAGCCCTGCACGCGAAAAAATGCATTAAGCATATCCGCTATGTCTTTATCATCTTCAATTATCAGGAGTCTTGACTTTTCGTTACTCAATCTTCGCCTCTCAAATTTATACCGACCTTAGGATATCGGCTCCTTTTGGATGATAAATTCGCAAACTTCATCCCCAAGAGCGTGACACTTTGATTCGTTGACACGAAATTCGTTTCCACCAGATACCCACTTGAGCGATTCCTGCAACAAACCAACAGCGATGAAACACACCGGTTTATCCACTTCAGTACGTCCCCAGCAAACTGGACATCGATGAATAGTCCAAACAAACTCATTTTCACGTTCTTCAACTGTGCTATGCTGATCGCTAACCTGTGTAAAAATCTTAGCGAAAGCAGGCAAGCCAATGCGCAGCTTGGTTTGTAAAGGCAAAACTTTGAAAGCCAAATCTCCAACTCCAGCCAAAGCGCCAAAGCTTTTTAGACCATCAGCGAATGTCGCCCGACCAGCACGCAGTGCCAACCCACGCCCACCGCGAGGCCCATACATATCCTCCAGTGCGATGTTGATCGATGAAACATCAGCAAAATCGAATGATTTTTCGAGATTTTCGGCTGGATAGTTATCTGCGTATGCGCTAAGGCCGGCGAGATTCAGAATAGCATTAATGCCATTCTTACCCATCACGTCCTCGAGGGCTTTAATCATGAGCAGGCCAAACTTGCTCGGATAATAAAAACCAGACTTTGGTATTTGACTCATCAGGGTCTCCAGGTTAAATAAGTTTGCGCAGGTCTTCGGCTGCACGCCGCATGTCCAGGAAAATCAGGCCTAACTTTGCCTGTTCGCGCGCGAGGGCAGTCAGCACCGCCTCTTCACCCACAGACATCAAAACCACAAAACCTTTTTCGCCCTTCACATACACCTGCTCAACGGAGCCGCGCCCCAATTCGGATGAAATCCGCTCACCTAAGGATAGCATTGCAGCCGACATGGCCGAAACCCGGTCTTCTTCAACGCCCTGAGGTAGAGCAGATGCGATACTCAACCCATCCACACTAACGACTGCTGATGCCTCTATATCGGGTGAGGAAGCCTGCAGCGTTCGCAGACGATCCACCATTAGTTGGGTTCGAGATTTTGACAAACGACCCTCCATGGAAAAAGAAAATAAATTAACTGCTGATAATCGGCGAATTCAACATGCCGAAATTGGTATGTCAAGAAAGAGATTTTGTTAATTATAGCATGAGACTAATCCTGTTTCAGAATTCGTGAGCATTAAAGCATGTATAATATCGTACCTTACGGTTTTGATATTAGAGATTCTGATGAAACAATTATTCTCCCTGATCGCCATCCTCACTTTACTCCACCCTGGGTTCATGTCACCGACCAGTTTTTCTGACGGTATTATCGCACCCGAAAATAACTCCGGAGCAGTACTTTGTCCTCCAGCGGCCTACCTACAGACACCAGCTGAATGCGCTCCACTTGGCCCATCCCAATACCTTACCAGCATCGCCCGACAGGGAATGTCATTCCCATTGCGTCCATTGCCAATTTCTCACCCTGAATTCGCTTTGAATGAATTACCTTACCATTACTATAGAATTGATAAAAACACAGGTACTGGTTTTTATCCGAGCATAGAAGCCGCGCGGGAACGCAAAGGTGCAACGGTGATCCTTCCACCTGGATCAGGCGCGTTTTATTACGTTGTCTATGATCAACGGCTGGACACAAATAAAGGCACATTTTTCCAGCTTCCATCAGGTGCCTTCATGCCAGGTGAGGGCGAAGATATTCGATCCATTACAACACCTTTCCCGGGTATTGAGGTACACAACACCCCACCTACTGCTTTCGGTTTTATTTTTAGCGCAACTGACGTTCGCCGTGAACCGAATGAAATGGCTTATAACACACCAATTCGTCAACTTCAACCCGAGGGAAAATATTATCCAATCGTCCAAGTTTTTTCCACCGAGATCATCGAAGGGACCACCTGGCATTTGATTGGTCCAGACGAGTGGGTTGTCGGTCGCGACATCGCAGTCGTTACCCCCAACACCACACCACCAGATGGCGTTACAAATGGTCGCTGGATTGATGTTAACCTTGAAGAACAATCCCTGGCGGTATATGAAAACAGCCAAATGGTTTACGCAACTGTAGTCGCCACCGGCCTGGATCCTCTCTTTACCAAACCTGGTCTCTTCCCAATTTATAAGAAAAAAGAACTTGAAACCATGCAAGGTGAACGAGGCACACCGAATTACTACTACCTCGAAAATGTTCCATGGACAATGTACTTTGACAAAGCCCGTGCACTCCATGGCGCATATTGGCGCGCAAGACTGGGGTATCCACAGTCACATGGATGCGTCAATTTATATCCGGGTGACGCCCATTGGTTATTTAATTGGGCTAACGAAGGGGATTGGGTATATGTTCATGACCCCTCTGGCCAAACACCCACCGATCCATCCTATTACGGAGATGGCGGCGCTTGAACTGAAAAGGATGTCGGTCACCCGGCATCCTTTTTTTTATTACAATGCCTCTGATAAGGTTACCTGCCCTTTTTTCCAGTCTCACTAACCACAATCGGGCGAATTTTATTATCACGAAATGTTTACTCAAACTTCTTGAAGCAAAATCCTTTCACACATCTATTTTTATGATAAATATCTATTTTATTGACAAATTAATTCATGACTGATATACTCCGATTAGACTTATTGGAAAATCTTAGATCG
>CAIVSQ010000056.1 GCA_903908605.1 uncultured Anaerolineae bacterium | reverse complement strand
CGCCCAGCGCATTCAAGAACACTCCCCCGATCCGTTAGCTTTGGCCCAGCAATAACCGGCCACACCACCCCCTTTTAGGGGTGCCACCCAAATGGGCATTTCTAATTGTCGCCAAGTCCATTTCTAATTGTCGTTGACAGACTGCACTAAAATCAAAAACCAGGCAAGATTATTTCACTAACAAAAAATATGGCAATTACCCTGTTGTATATGTAGACTGGGCGCGCGCAAACAACTATTGTAGGTGGGCAGAAGCACAGCTGCCGAGTGAAGCACAATGGGAAAAAGCTGCACGAGGCTCGGATGATAACCGGCTATTCCCGTGGGGAAACGAAGATCCCGACAACAATCTTGAAAACTATGGCAACTTTGTCGGAGACACTGTCCCGGTTGATGAATACCCCAAAGGAATAAGTCCTTACGGAGTTTACAATATGTCAGGAAATGTGTATGAATGGGTGGCTGATTGGTATTCGTCGGATTATTATTCAAATTCCCCCTATAAAAATCCTACCGGCCCAAAATCTTCTGGTGCCTCCACACCCCGCCGCGTTGTGAGAGGCGGAAATTTATCCTGGGATGCTGCATACTCAAGTATTGCATTTCATGATTGGTGGGAACCAGGTGAATCCAATTTCGATGTTGGCTTTCGCTGCGTTGTTGTAGATAATCAGTAGTTTTCAACAATTTGCTGATATCAAAAAAGATTTCTTACGATATTGATGAGAATGACCTTCGAGTAACTGATAAAATAATAATGATCAAATGATTCAAGTGATCTAATTTGTTTTTTTACCTGTGACTATTCCAAACAGGCAATTCAATTATGATGATATTTATGTCACGCCATTATTGAGAAGATGTTCTATTTAATGGAGAAGTGACATTTTCTCTCAAGTATTATTACTATTCAAGATTGTATTTTTTGAGGATTATTATGGCTAACTTGATTGGGAAAATCATCCTGGAACAATTTCGTGTTGATTCCTTTATTGCATCGGGAGGAATGGGGGCTGTTTATCGAGTCTGGGATATAAACAGAAATGTATTTTTAGCCATGAAAGTGTTGCACGTAGATGTTGATGATGATGCAGCTGGATTTAAATCCTTCCAACGAGAAGCCCGGGCATTACAAAAACTTACTCATCCCAATATCGTCCCCTTTTACGGCCTTTTTCAGACGCCTGACTTTGTTTTTTTACTGGAGCGTTTTGTAGATGGGCCGAACTTAAGCGAGATCATTCGTAAACGAAAGGGACCATTACCGATCGATGATGTGTTGATATTTATGAACGCTGTATGCGCAGCATTGGGTTTCGCGCATGCAAACAACCTGGTACATTGTGATGTTAAACCCGGGAATGTTATGATCGATTCAAATGGTCAAGTTTACTTGACCGATTTTGGGATTGTTCGCCACGCAGAAAGCGCCACTACCACATTTGGAATGGCTGGCACCCCGTCCTATATGGCTCCGGAACAAGTTCGCGGGGAACCCGTTGGTCCTGCGACCGATGTATACGCTTTAGGGATTATGCTTTTTGAAATGCTAACTGGCCAGCGACCTTTTCGGGGAATAACCGCCAACACTAAACAAGAATCAGCCACCAACGCAGAACGTATTCGCTATGAACATCAATTAATTCCTCCACCAAACCCACGTTCAATTAATCCTGAAATTTCAGAAGAATTATCTGCTGTCATCCTACGTGCCCTCAATAAAAACCCGGATGATCGTTACCAGGATACAAGATCATTAATGACTGCGCTCGCGTTGGCATGTAAAAAACCACTCAACCAAATAACAAACCGGGTAACGATCAAACAAGAAATAAAGATAACCCCCAAACCTGAGACATTTACTCAAACCAAGCCCCAGGCAATAAAACCTCAGATCATTGTTGGCGCGGTTCTGGGAATTCTACTTTTAATTCTTTCAATTACAATTTTGCCTCGAATTTCAAAATCAAACCCCGGGGTCGGGGCGGCTCCTGCACCAATAACTGAAGTGCGGGTTGTCGTACCAAATAATCCTACGAAAGT
>CAIVSQ010000055.1 GCA_903908605.1 uncultured Anaerolineae bacterium | reverse complement strand
CAGTCTAAAAATCTTTCGTATTTTGAGTGAACGGTATCGCAATCGACGTCAACGTTTTGGTTTACGTTTCAATCTGATTGCCGCTATTTACAATCTTGAACTCGCTATCAAGAATTAACCGACTTTCGCAAGAGGTCTAATATAAAATCCCCGCTGCTTTGATGAGCGGGGATTTTATATTCCATTTAGTCAGAGGTTGAATTTATTTCTCAGGCTGTTTGAATTCCAGGTGAATGCCACCCGGGTAGGCTTTGCCGCCCTGGTTCTGAGGTAGATTGCACTTGGGGGATCGCAAGCCGGTCAGGCTGGTGCTGCCATTGGGAATTGTGAGGGTGTACAGAATTTGTTCACTCATGCGGAAATCTGCATAACCAAAACCCAGTTCGGGTTTCAAACCGGTGAAGAAGTGTTCCTCGCCATTGGCCCAGGTAATTACCAGTTCTATGCCGGCGGCAGGTTTTCCCTGTGAATCGACCAGCACAATCTGCAGCAGACCCGGTTGAGTGGGTTCACAAAAGTTGGACTGCTTGAGTATTTTATAAGGCTTGCTTGGTGTGGGCGTAATCGTGGCGGTTGGCCGCACAGGCAAGGTCGCAATTGGCTTCGGGGTGGGCGTCACGCTGGGTTCCTCGGTGGGGCTGGGGGAAGCAGTGGGGCTGGCTGGGGTTGTCACGGAGGTCAGAGCTGCCTTGGTGAGGGTAGGCGAGGCTACCAATTTCGTCGCAGTGATATCAGCAAGCCGGGTCTTTGTCGGGCTGGTGGTGGCAGTTACTGTGGTGGTGAAAGTGGCTGCCTGGGTAGGCAGCTCTACCGGGGTTGCGCTGGGGAGGGGGAGGGGATGTGCTTCCAGCGCGCTGGTCAGGTTTGCCAGAGGTTGGACATCGTTTACTGGTATGGAAGCTGCCAGCATGCGCTGGGACTGTTCTTTGAGAGCAGTGACCGGGTCTTGGTCCAGCAATCCTAACCGTGCGTAGGCGCGCAGCAGATCACCGTTGCTGGCATACGCCGAGGCGATCATAAGCCGGTATTGGTCTTTGTAGTCGATCCGCAAGGTCGATGGAACTGTGTCGACATAATCTGCGGGTGCCAGCACCCAGGAAGTCAGGAACCCCAGGGCTACGCCGAGGATCAAGCCACTCAGTAAAAACCAGTAACTATTTTTGCCTGTCATGGGGTGATCCCAGACGGCTGGACGATGACGGGGGTAACTTCAAAGTCCAAGGTATGCATCGCCACGACCAAGTCTTTGATTAACTGAAGATCGTCGGCAGCATAACCGTTCTCTTCGGCATTTGTGATGGTCTGGCTAGCCAGGATGGCGGCAGGCTGGCCGCCGAGGGCACCGATGCGGTGGATGGCTGCCTGCAAATCATGGTCCTGGTGATAAATTTCCGCTGCCATCAGGATGTAATCGTCACGAAAATCTGCACGCAGTGTGTCAGGTGTGGTATCGACATATTTTACCGGGTTGACTACCCAGCCGTAATACAACCCAAGCCCCATTCCGAATGCGATGGAAAGGAAAAAAAGTAACCAGCGGATCAGGCGGGTGGTTGGCATGCGTGAATTATAAAGGTTTTTTAGTTTAATCATTTCCTGCCCTGTTTTGCCAAAAGTGGTGGCAGTCATCTGGGGTGGAATCAATATCCGGGCAGGATACCGGCGGCACCCAGGAACGTCTCCTTACCGTTGCTGCTTTTCAGCCCTGGCGGGGTTCGAAGAGTCCTGCCGCGCCGGGCCTGCCCGGACGCATGCAAGCATACCCGAACTGTTTGGATGTGTCAACGCTGGATTACCGGCTATTGCCCCAAAGGGGGAAAATTCATATTCTTCCGCTGTTATTTCTGAATTAATCTGGGTTTCTGCCTTCCCTAAAGCCATTCCTCATCACGAGAAGTCAGATCGACCAGGAGGAAATATTATCAATACCGGGGTGAAGGATGATTTTATTCTCATGAATTTATGCTTTCCATTCGCTGAAAATTTTGCGAAATCGTGAATTTCTGGTAAGCTCGGGTAATGAGCCCAGACCTGACCTTAACAACCGAACGAATAGACGATTTTCCGCT
>CAIVSQ010000054.1 GCA_903908605.1 uncultured Anaerolineae bacterium | reverse complement strand
TCGCATTGGGGTGAATTCTTATGCATTGACCAACTGCCGCATGACGGATGCCAACACCCGCCAGGTGTTAAAATGCACCGCCGAACAAGGGCTGATGCCGTATATCAACCAGTGGGCCACAGTTACAATTAATGGCTTTACTTCATCCGCGCTGATCCGTCCGGTTGGTGAAATTTGCTACGTGGTGGCCGAGCGAGTTAGAGGTGGAACTGTGGGCGCGCTGGCTTTTCAGAGCTATACCCGCTTGGGCAGCTACTGTCAGAAAGATCCCGGGGCCTATGGTGATCTCATCCGCTACACGGGTTCCGATGGGCATATTTACGATTTCGTTTTCATGCCAGCCAACGATCCAAACATCCCGGATGCATTTTACGATGTATGGCTTGGACCTGGCTATTACGGCCCAGTCAATCGATAACCCTATTCTTTGATTTTCCAAGCCCCGCCCAGATATTCGGTCGGGGCTTTTTCTTTGTGTTCCACAAGCCGGGTGAGTTGTTAACTACGCCACTTTGCATATTTGATAGTAACTGGGTGAACGAATTGAGGCTGGGCGACCTATAATTAAATCAATCCCTTTTGTCACAACACTATATGAATATCATTCGTACTCTACTCGATGAGGAGATTTTATGAAGAAAACGTTTGCGTACGTTGTCTTGACATTGGCATTGCTGTTCTCCATGTTCGGTGGACAGGTAAACAATGCCCGTGCAGAAGGACTCGATAATATCACGCTAATTGGCGCGCAGGCTATCAGCCACAAGGGTGTCGTCTTTGTCTTCCAGGTGGTTGGCGATTTTAAAAGCTACGTCGGCTCTGTCCGCATTGGGGTGAACTCTTACCAATTGAACAGCTGCCGCATGGTCGATACCGGAACCCGCCAGCTGTTAAAATGCACCGCCGAACAAGGGCTGATGCCGTATATCGGCCAATGGGTTACCGTCACACTCAATGGCTTTAGCTCCTCCGCGCTTATCCGCCCGGTGGGCGAAATTTGCTACGTGGTGGCTGAAAAAGCTCATATCTTCACCGCTGGCGCACTTATTACAGGGCATTACGCCCGGCTGGGCAGCTACTGTCAGAAGGACCCCGGTGTATACGGGGATAAGATCAAATACCAGGCTTCGGACGGTCATATTTATGATTTCGTTTTCATGCCGGCCAATGATCCACGCATTCCAGATTCATTTTACAACATTTGGATTGGCCCCGGCTATTACGGTCCCATCAAGGGATAAATCAAGGCTTATCTACTTCCTGCCCGGGCCACGAAATTGGCCCGGGTGTTTTTATTACTGGCAGGTGATATAAAAAACTCCCCGCCCGCCGTTGCCCACCGCACCAGCAGGTGCGATTACAAACGGCGGTTCTGGGGAGTGAAGCAATCGAGTGGTAGAAGGTGTTACGGCCCGAAGGCGGGGTAAAAAACTGTCACGCTGCCGGTGACCGGGTGGGTGTATTGCAACACGCCGATATAGGCATTATTGGGGTCGAGGGTCAGCACGCTGCTGAAATCCATGCGATAGTTGCCCTGGCCGTTGGTGCCAACCCAATCCCAGGGCACATAACTGCTATCGACTGGTTTGATGCCCACCCACAGGTACTTGTTGGCGGGGGCTTTGCCGCTCATCACACTGGTATTGGTGTTGATATTGGCGCTGATTCGTGGCAGGGTAAGGCTGGCCGCGCCGGTGCCGGTGATCACATCACCGGGCTCCAGGAAGACCGGCATGTCCTCTGCGTTCAGCACCGATGCGCCAAACCAACCGCTGCGGCCAAATTTGCCGCTGAAGCTGTATTGGCTGCCGGCGTGGGTAATGGTCATGCTGACCGGCTTGCCCGGGATGCCATACATGCCGCAGTCGTTGCCGCCCAGCTCGCAGGTGATGTAAGGATCGATAAAGGTTTTTTGGTAAACAAAATTTTTGGACGCCTCGACCGAGATTTTAAAGGTATCCCCGCCGCGGAACTGCAGGCTGCCAAAATCGACCGACCATTGGCCCGAGGCACTGGTCAGGCCGTTTAGGCCACTTGAGATATAGGTGTTTTCATCATCCAACCGCAGGTGGTGCCAGTAGATGTAGAAATATTTGCTGGCAGGCGCCATGCCGCTGATGAGGGCGGAATTGTTGTTGTAATTGGTGAAGTTGACGTTGGGAACAATGTTGGTGTAGGTCTGCAGCAGGCTGCCGGAGGGGTTGTAGAGCTTGAAGGTGACCTTGAAACCGGGCAGCAGGCCGTTAAAGGCGCCGCTGCTATCGAAACAGTCGTACAGGTCGCCGGCGCTGCTGGCCGTGTTTTCAAAGGCTGAGATTACCTGCCCGGCTTTGTCGCGCAGGGTGCCAACCACGCGGGTGGAATTGCCCAGGTTACCCATGGAGAAGCAGCTGGAATTGACAGCCAGGATAAACTTGATGGCGTACTGCATGGCTGGGTCCACGCCCAGGCTGGCTTGCTCAAGCCGTTGGCCGGGGTTGAGCCCCACCCGCGCGATGGCCTGGCGCAGGCTGGAGTAGACCGGGGTTGAGCCCGCGAGGGCGGTTCCCCGGCGGCCGGCCGGGAAGAGAACTTTAAGGATGCCAGCTTCAAATTCGGGTGCAAAGCTGAGAATTTCACCACGCTGACGGGCACGGATTAATTGCGGGGCCAGCTGGTTGAAGGTCTGCCGGGCGCGAATTTCAAGCGGGGTGCGGCTGCCATCTGATTCGGCCAGCACCACGTAGCCAGGCAGGCCGCCGCTGGCCTGGGCTGGCAGGACTGTCAGCGCCAGCATAAATAAAACAGTCAGGAAAATTCGGGTTATTTTTTTCAAAAGGTTATCTCAATAAAGTTTTATCAGGGGGTAAAGATCGGGCGAACGATGGTCAGGTTGCCCGTCAACGGGTCGGTCGATTCGACTCGCAGCACGTAGGCGGAATCGGGCAGCAGGTCGAAAGAGCTGCTGACATCGACGCTAAATTTGCCATCCGCGCCAGCCGAGTACCAGTCCCACAACCAGCTGTAGGCCGAGGCCTGGCTGATGCTGATGTAATCGTGGCGGTTGGCTGGCCCTTTACCAGTGATACGGTCGCGGCTATAGTCGAGCGCAGTGGTGATGGTGGGCAATTTCCAGCGCGCGATGCCGGTTCCCACCAGGCTGTCACCGGCAACCAGCAGGATGGGCGTGTCATCGGCATCGGCCAGGCTGGCGCTAAACCAACCGCGCCGGTCAAACTTGCCGCTGAAGGTGTACGGGACCCCGGCGTGGGTGATGGTGAGACTGGCGGGCTTGAAGGGCAGGCCGTAAATAAAGCAGGAATCGCCGCCCAGGCTGCAACCCGAAAATGGGACGGTTGAAGAGACGCCATAGTGAAAGCCGCCGGCTGCGTGCAGGTTCATCCACAACAAATCGCCACCGCGGAAGGGTTGTTGGCCGAAGTCATGGGACCATTGGCTTGAGGGCGCAACCGCGCTGGTGAGCATATTAGTGTTGAGTGTGTTATCTGCATCCAGGTTGGTGTGGTACCAGGTCAGGTTATAGCTCAGGCCAGCCGGGGCGCTGCCGGTGGCACTGGCAGCGGTTTTGTTGATGCTGTTGATGCTGTACGCAGGGGTGACACTGTTGTAGGTGCCCTGGGGTACGCCGAATGAATCGAGCAGCTTGAAGGTGATTTTGTAACCGGGCAGCACGCCGTTATACGCGCTCAGCCAGTCAAAGCAGCCGGGCAGGAAACCACTGGCATCGGCATTGCCCTTGAAGACTGAGAGGATGCGCCCGGTCTTGTCGCGCAGGCTGCCCAGCACCGTCCAGTCATAGCTCAGCCCGTCCACCCAGAAACAGCTCGAGTTCATCTGCATCTGGAAGATGGGTGCCTGGTTGGCGGTGCGGGTGGTTTGGTTGCGGAGATGGGGGACCAGCCTGGCGGCCTGGTTGAGGTTGCTATAAACGCTCAGCCCAGCGGGCATGGCGTTCTGACCGCCGGGGGCGAACTTGATCTTGAGCAGGCCGGCTTCCAATTCGGGGGTAAAGCTGATTACTGCGCCACTGTGCTGGGCGGCCAGCAGGGCGGGTGCCAGCCGGTCAAAGGCCTGGCGGGCTTGCAAAACGAGCGGCAGCCCCGGGTTGGCCTGGCTGACGAGCACTACATAGCCCAGCGCGCCGCCCTGGGCACTGGCCGGGCTGGCGATGAGGCTTAGCAGAAAAACTGCAATCAGAAGGGTACGAATAAATTTCATGCGTAGTACTCCAATAAAAAAACCTGGTGATGACCCACTAAAAAAAAGACCTGGGTAAAAAACCAGGTCCGTTGAATGGGTACATCACCAGGTGTGCACGCTGCGCTAACGGCGCAAGCCTGTCAACTGTTACATTCGGCGGCCTGGCAGTCATGGCCATTGCTGGCTGTAGACCCAGAACTTTGCGTCCATGGTTTTCACCATGTTTGCCTTTTTCGTTGTTAGAATGATTATAAACTTCTGAAGGTAGTATGTAAATAAGTATTACTACGTAATAAAGGAGGGAGAATTTACCTGTCAGTACGTATTGGCAAGTTGGCGCCCACCTACCCAGTAAGATCAACCGCCCGCTTCTATTGAAGCGGGCGGCTGTTGTTATCAATGGCGAGGCTGTGAGACGGTACCCATCCAATCCAATCGGTCACTTGTGAGGAAATCCTCGGTGGTCCGTTTGTTTGTCCCGTAACCTTTGCCTGGCAGGAATGAGATCGTAATGAGGCGCTGGTTTGTACCGTGTGCTGTGACGAGCCATCAATAAAGGCTATTTATTTGGGGGCCAGGCCACTGGGCGAGCGGAAGTTGACCAACAGACCCTCTTCGTGCGGGCAGTACAGGTTCAGCAAGCGGTTGCGGCTCATGTTCCAGGTGCCGAGGACGGTTTCGCAGTGGGACTGAATGTAGTAGCTGTAATACTGGCCCTGGGGAACTTCAACGGTATAGAGGTTGGTCAGAGCGTTCGGGAAGGTGTAGGAGTAGTGCAGGCCCGACGGTCCGATCAGGTGCATGTTGACAGTGCCCTTGGTGCGGTTGATGATGGTGATCTTGGTCTGGGGGTTCTTGTCAGCTGCGAAGACGGTGGTCAGGGGCAGCATGGTGGCAAGCAATGCCAGGATGACGATGGTGATGATGATTGACTTTTTCATTTGTGATCTCTCCTGTTTCAAATATGTGGAATTGATTGTTGGGACATTCGGTTTGGATGGTTCTAGCGGGTAATGCCCTGTTGGTCTTAATATACAACACTTGTATTCTTTACACATCGTTGCTGAGTTTATTTTTCCCTAAACTTTTATTTATTTATTTCTAAACACAGTGTTTAGAATTATCTAAACTCAGCGTTTAGATGACGCCTGGCAAGTGGTTGCAGTGCTTGTTTGGACGCTTAAAATGAGGCCAAGGATCCATTTTGGCCTGGAATATCCAGCTGAACAAATACAAAACACCACCCGGCGCGTCATCTGACCGCCGGGTGGTGGGGTGGGTTTGGTTGTGGATGGGTTTATTGGGTGACCTGATTGTGCCTGGACGGTGGGTTACCAGTCCAGGGCAGTCTTACGCTAAAGCAGCTGCCCTGGCCAAAAGTACTGCTGACGGCCACGCTGCCGCCCAGGTGCTCCACCAGCGCTTTGACCATGGCCAGCCCCAGGCCGGTTCCGTTATATTGGCGTGAGAGGCGCGCATCCAACTGCAGAAATGGTTTGAACAGGCGTTGAAGGTTTTCGTTCTTGATGCCGATGCCGTTATCGCTGACATCGATGCGCACACAGCCCTCGGCGGCCAGGCCTGTCACTTCCAACGATACAGTACCAGCCCGCGAGGTGAACTTGATGGCGTTTTCCAGCAGATTGTTAATGATCTGGCGCAGGCGTTTTTCATCGCTGTGAAGAACGATAATGGCCGGCTCAATGTTATAGCTGATGACCACACCATTTTCCTGGGCCTGATTCTCGGCCATCCGCAGGCAGGCACGGCAGACCCCATCCAACTGGCAATCTGCCAGCGGCAGGTCCAGGCTGTTGGTTTGCAGGCGCGTAAAATCGATGATCTCGTTGATCAGCTTGAGCAGGTGCGTACCGCTGCTTGCAATGATCTTGAGCCCTCTGGCCTGCTTTTCGTTCAGGTTGTTCTGGTGGTTAATCAGCAGTGATTCAGAAAGCCCCAGGATGGCCGTCAGCGGGGTGCGCAGCTCGTGGCTCATCATGGCCATAAATTCATCCTTGGCCTGCAGTGCCCGTTCGAGGGCCAGGTTGGCATCCCTTAGCTGGGCGGTGCGTTCAAGCACGTGCTGCTCGAGTTCATCGTGGGCTTCCTGCAGAGCCAGTTCAATATGCTTGCGCGCGGTGATGTCAAAGGTCAGCACCAGCAGGCCTTCATCGGCCGGTTGGATGCGCCATTCAAACCAGCGCTCGCCCTGCTCTGAAAAGGTGAAGGGTCCTTCCACCTGGCGCGCTTCACGATCGGCCATTACAAGAGCTTCGACCTGAAAAAAGTCAGTTTGCTCGATGGAGGGCCAGCACTCCTGCACCGTGCGCCCGAGCAGTTGGCTGGCTGGCCGGCCGTTTTGAAGTTCGGCTTCCTGGTTGATGTACAGGTAGCGCCAGTCGAAACCCAGCAGAATCACACCTTCTTTCATCCCGTCCATTACGCCGTGAAAACGCCGTTCGCTCTCGCGCAGGGCAGCCTGGGCCTGTTTTAGCGCGCTGATATCCACCAGGATGACCAGGTGAACATCGGTGCCATCGCTTTTGATCGGTGCGGCACTGACCAGGGCGGATTTGTCACTGCCGTCTTTGCAGTGGATAATGACATCCATCGCTTCAAAATCGCGCCCGCTTCGCAGGGATTTTTCCAGCGCCGCCTGCCAGTCATCGGCGACCGATTGCTGGTAGAGCGGGTCTGGGTAGGCGCGAGGCCACCAGTCTCGCAGGGTGGGGATATCTTCTAGCGTGTAGCCAAAGTTTTTAAGGAAAGCCTGGTTGAGGTAGAGGATTGTGCCCTCGGGATCATTAATCGCCATCGGCACGGGTGAGGTATCCAGGATGGTGCGATAACGGGTTTCGCTTTGTTGCAGGGCTTGCGCGCTGGTTTTGCTGCTGGTAATGTCTGTGTTGATACCATACCAGGCCAGGACGTTGCCCTGTTGGTCGTAAGCAGGCTGGGTGCGAGTCAGGAACCAGTGATACTGGCCATCGCGCGCGCGCAGGCGTTGTTCAACTTCGTAGGGCTTGCCGGCCTGGGCGGCGTTGATCCAGGCTTCCATGCTGGGGGCAGCGTCGTCGGGGTGCAAGGCCTGTGCCCAGCCCTGGCCCAGGGCCTGCTCCAGGCTCAGCCCTGCAAAATCCAGCCAGCCCTGGTTGAGGTAGGTAACGCTGCCATCCGGCTGGGCAGTCCAGATAAACCCCGGGATGGTGTCGATGATGCTGCGCAGGTGGCTTTCGCTATCGCGTAGGATTTGTTCGCCCCGTTTACGTTCGGTGATATCGTGGGCCACGGCGAAAATAGTTTGACCGTCTGGTGAGGGGTTGGCGCTCCACTCCAACCAGCGGTAACCGCCAGCCTTGGTGCGGTAGCGGTTAACGAACTCGGTCACCCGTTGGTTGCTGGCCAGCTGCCGGATGGCATCCGCAGTGGTTTCGAGGTCTGCGGGGTGGATGAAGTTGAACATGGGCTGGCTGAGTAGTTCCGCACGGCTGTAACCCAGGCTGCGCTCCCAGGCCGGGTTGAGTTGTGTGAAGTAGCCATCCAACGAGGCGATGCAGGCCATATCTGGGACGATATTGAAGAACAGTTCCAGGTCTTGCTGGGCCAGGTGACGCTGGCTGACATCGGCGGCAATGCCGACAAAACCGATCAGGGTGCCATCCAGGCCTTGCAGCGGGGTGGCGGTGATTTCAGCCGGAAAATGGCTGCCATCCTTACGCAGCAGGTCCAGCTGGTTGTGCCAACTGCCCTGCGCCAGGATGTTGTTGAAACTGCGCCCGGTCAGTTCGCGCGATTTTTCGGGAAGGATCATCTCGAGGATGGAGGTTCCAATTGCTTCGGTTTTGCTCCAGCCTAGCAGAGTCTCGGCGTATTGGTTCCAGTACAGCACCCGGTAGTTCAGGTCCATGGCCACCACGGCATTTTGAACCTGGTCCAGCAGCGAGGCCATAAAGGCGTTGTGCGCGCTTAATCGTTTTTCCAGGCTTATGTCTTCTACCACGGTTGCAAATTGGCCCGGTTTGGGCCGAATGATGTGCTCACGCAGGTGTCGCTGGTAGGCCTGCGAATAATATTCGATCACGTGCGGTTCACCGGTCAGCACGGTTTTTTCGTAAAGGGTCAGTTGGATGGGGTTGGTGGCGGGCTGCAGCTCGAGCAAGGTGTGGCCAATAATGTCGGATGGTTTTGGCCCGGCCTGGTTTTCAAAGGCGTCGTTGGCATGCAGGGTACGGGCATCGACCATGCGGCCGTCCTGGTTGAAGATGGCCTGGTTGAGCGAATAGCCCGCATGCATTTTTTCAAAAAGCTGGCGGAAGGGAATGGTGCTATCAGATATTATGGGGGTCTGGGGCGGGGTGGGGCGCTGCAGTTGGCGTTGAACACGCAAGCCGAGCTCCTCGGCCAGGCGGGTGTGGGCAATGTATTCATCTGCGCCGGCTTCAAAGCACGGGCCTGGGCCCGGTTCGTCAGCGCTTGCAACACCCAGCATCCACAGCGGAATACCTGCCAGGGCCGGGTCGGCTTTTATCGCGCGGCAGCAGCCCAGGGCATCCTGGCCGGGCAGCACGGTTTTTAATAACAGCAGCTCGGGGTGTTTGGCGCGTGCGCGCTTGAGGCCAGGCGGGTGGATTGTACTGGCAACACGATACAGCCTGCCTGTTCAATCAGTTTGTTAAGGTCAGCCTGGTCTCCTGGGTCGTCATCTACCAGGAGTAGTACTGGTTTTCGCGGCATTTAATAAACAGGCTCCGCCGTCGTAAATGCTCAAATATGAAAATTATTTTGGAATGTGAATGCGAGTAGTGCATCTATTATGACATATATATTGGCGTTTGTGTTGATTGAAAGCAGATTGAACGCAGGCGATGCGAGCGATGGGCTGGGCTGGCGAAGGGGCCGGGTGGGGGTATCCCGCCGCATCGGTGCAGGTGGCCCAAAGCGCCGCATTGTTGTTCTTTGGATGGGTTTATTTCGCCTTCAGTGTTATTGGATATCAAGACATGGAATGGCCATTTCTTAAACAGTTGTTCCACGACCCTCCCCGTTGGCGGCATAATACAACAACCCGCTTCCACAGAAGCGGGTTGTCACGATTACTGATCGTCCATGCCGGGATCCCCCCAGGCACTGCTCGCATGTAGGCTAACTGCCGCCGGAGGACTTCCCCATTTTCCGACGTGCGGTATTTCACATTACAGCCAGACCAGGTTTTTGGATATTTTTTTACGAAGGTCGAACGCGAACGGTTATTTATTACTGGCAGGTACTACTAGTAAACGCTGTTCTTTTGACCAATCGGGGCGTGGAAGTCGCCGGTCAGGTTGCCTTTCGGGTCGCAGATCAGTTTGATCTGGCGGTTGCGGCTGCCGTTGAATTTACTGATGATGGTGTCGTCACAGGCGGTCTGGATGTAGGTGCTGTAG
>CAIVSQ010000053.1 GCA_903908605.1 uncultured Anaerolineae bacterium | reverse complement strand
TCCAGGTTCTTACTTAGGGCTGAGGGTGGGTCAGTGTTTTTAGTTGACACTGACCCACCCATCTTTTTATAGCAAGGTTACTTTACAGGGGCTTCAGGAAGAACAAGGTCGGGGTTTTCATTCCCAACCGCGGTCAGGAAGGCGGCCCACATTTCAGGCTCGGTCATGGTCCCACCAAGATAAGCGCCCAAAGGATCGCCGAGCGCACGCTGGATGGCGTCATCGGTGCCCTGGATCAAGCGGCCGCTGACATTCGGGGCCATTTCGGCGAAAGCGCCGTAGGGGTTTTGTCCACCCAGGAACTTGGCGGCAGCAGAGCCATCAAAGCTGGGGATGATTTTTTCGACAACGAGCTGGCTGGAGACAAAGTCACCAGGATTGAAGACCAGGCTGTCGGGAACGGTCGGATCAATCTCTTTCAGTTTGGCGTTTGTGTAGTAGCCCTGCGCCAGCTTGGTCAGGAATGCTTCGTCGAGGCTGCTGAACTTTACGAATTCCTTTGCCAGGGCAGCCTGCTTGCTGCCTTCCAAAGCGCCGATCCACGTGCCGCCCCATTGATAGGACATGGGACCCTTGACCATCGCCCAGTCGCCGCTGGTGTCGCTCGAGCCGTCTTTGGCTTTGGCATTATTGATCAGAACATAAGGCAGGCCCCAGGTGGGCAGGAAGTAGCTGAAGACCTTCTTGGGCTTGCCATTGGCATCCTTGAGGGTGTCGTTCATGCCGGCAAACCAACCTTCGGACCACTGACCGGCACCGGATTCATAGGCGTTGTCGCGCATCATCTTGGCGAAATGCACATATTCGACAACCTTGGGATCGATGACCAGTTTGCCATCCACAACCCAGGGTTGGTCACGGGTGGTAAAGAATGGGCTGGAAAGTTCGCCAGCGGTGCCGACCATGTAATAGTCTTTGGTGGCACAGTTCTTGATCTTTTCAGCGATTTCCACGAATTTGGTCATGTCAGAGACCATGGCCTGCACCTGGGTAGGATCATCGGTGCCCAGACATTCCTTGGCAATGCTGCGGCGATAGAAGAAAGCGCCGGGGGTGGATTCAAAGGTAAATGCCTTGGTCACACCTTCAAAGGTGCCAACATCGACACCAGCGGGGTAACTCTTGAGATCCTTGGAAAGGGGCAGCAGATCACTCTGGTCAGCCAGAAGGCCAGGAGCCTCAACCCATTCGCGTACAAAAGCAGCTTCCAAGGCAACCACATCCGGAGCGTCAGCGGTTCCCGCAGCAGCGCGGACCTTGGTCTGGAATTCGCCACCGTTCATCGGGATCATGGTGAATTCGATCTTAACGTTGGGGTGAATTTCTTTGAAGGCGGTCGCGATAACGTAAGTATCGTTGGTAAAGGACCAGACTTTCAGGGTTCCTTCCAACTCGACGGGGGCAGCCGATGCCTCGGTGGCGGCAACAGCCGGAGCTTCGGTGGCGGCCGGTGCTACCGGGGCTTCAGTCGCTGGGGCAGCGGGCGCGCCGCAGGCAGAGAGCATCATGCTCAGCGCCACAATAATTGACAGAATTAAATATACGCGTTTCATTATCTTCATTCTCCTTGATAGTTATGTTATATTTTGGAGGTGGAAGCCCACTGACCCTTGACCTGGAAGTGGATTTCCTCTTGACGGTGGCCGGTATCCCAAAGGGTATCGGTCACCCACTTTTTAAGATAAACCGGTGACATTCAGTTTTTATTTTCTAAAGCGCCTCCTAAAAAACTTACTGTTATTTTTTTGGTTGGGATATTTGATAGGTTTTTGAATTACAACAGGCAGTATAGCCCAGCGCCTGCCAGCATCGAAACAGGTGCGGCGCACACTTTGAGTACAAAAGTTGACGGCCAAAAAAGTATTTTGTGCTCACATGGGGTTACAAACGAAAACGCGCCGGATTGGCGCGTTTTCGTTATTATGGTGTATTTGCTGGAGATGAGCGTGGGATTGATTTTTTTTGCCGGTCGGTGTTATGCCGTGATGAAAGTTTGTTTCGAAATCCACCCCAGGGATTTTTCGAGCGAGAGAGCCTGCCCGCTGGCCCAGGCAGCGGGATCAGATTGAGACCGAGCCTCGGCCAGCGTTTCCTTGATAAAATCGCGGCGTTCCCAGTTAAATAGCCGGTTCTTGAAATCCGCCAGCAGGGAATCTGCAGCGCCGAATAAGATTGCCGCCTGTTCAGGCTGGCGCAAACTTCGAACCACAATGGCAAGACGCAGCATGGACCATGAGAAACCCCACCGGTCATTCACGCTTCCAAACAGGCGTAAACTTTCAAGCAAATATTCAATTGCCTGGTTGTTCTGTCCGCCTTCAAATGCCAGCCTACCAAGATTTTGGAGAGCCAAAGCGCAGCCGTCCAGTTCGCCGATTTCCCTGAATAACCGCAAACTTTCTGAATACAGGCTTATGGCTTGGTTAAAATCGCGTCCCAATACCGCCACACGCCCAAGACGGTCGATGGCGTGCGCTGTTCCTCGTTTGTGATTGAGCACTTTGAATAAATTACGCGCATCCCCAAAAAACTGTAGAGCTCGCTCAGTCTCGCCTCTGTGCAGGCTTACATCGCCCAGGTTAATCAGAACCCAGGCGCTGTGCCAGTTATCACCTAACGCGAGGAACAATTGCAAGCTGGCCTTGAAGACTGGCACAGCCTGCTCCTGCTGGTCCGAAAGGTTCAACGTCTGCCCCAGATGGTTAAGCGCCCAGGCTTCCCCCATCTGGTCACCCAATTCCCGAAACAGGCGCAGGCTTTCCTGGAGATAAATGCTGGCGGCTGGTTGGTCCCCCTGGACAGAAATTAACAACCCCGCGCCATTCAGCACCTGTGCTCGTATGCCCGCAAGTTGCGGTGATATAGTATCGGAGCGCTGCAGGATATCAGTCAACCAGGCACGCCCCTCACTGAGGTAACCACGTGAGAGCCAGTACTCCCATAACACGGCGGCCATCCGCAACGCCATTTCGATATCGGATGCGCAGCTCCAGGTGAGAGCGGCCCGTATGTTGTCGTAATCTGCATCCAAACGTTTTAGCGCGAATTCCTGTTCGACCCCGCGCAGCTTGGGCTCCATGGCATCCACCAGTCTCAGAAAGTTTGCTGAGTGTTGCTGGCGCATCAGTTCCAGTTCATTACGGGTGATCAGGCATTCAAATGCATACTCACGCAAGATTTCCAGCATGAAAAAACGCGGTTCGCCATCCAAGCCTTCCACCTGGCGCAGCAAGCTCTGGTCTACCAGCGCAATCGTGGCATCTAAAGCAGAAATGGAGAAGGCGGAGCGCAGGCGCGGATGGGATTCAGCTTTTAAACTGTCATAAACATCTTCAATCGCATCCAGGGTGCAGCCGCTTACGAAAACACCCAGCCGCCTGAACAAGGCTTGTTCGTGCTCGCTGAGCAGGTTATAACTCCATTCGATGGTCTGTCGAATGGTTTGCTGGCGTGCCGGCAAATCCTGAACCCCGCCGGTAAGCAGCCCAAGCGCGCCGCCCAACGCGCCAGTCAGTCGTGCCAGAATGGCCTGTGGGGAAAGCACCTTACAGCGCGCTGCAGCCAGCATAATTGCTAAAGGCAACCCATCCAAGCGGGCGCAGATTTCAGCCACACTGTGAGCATTTTCGGCAGTCAGCAGGAAGCCTGCTCGCACAGCCTGTGCGCGTTCAACAAAAAGCTGCATCGCAGGCGAGCGAGCCAGGCTTGCCGGGTCGGCAGCCAGGCTAAGGTCAGGCACATCCAGAGGCGGAAGCACGAATTCATGTTCACCGCTCAATCGCAACACAGCCCGGCTGGTGACCAGTATCTTGAGATAAACCGTAAAGGTCAAAAGCTCGGCAATGGCTTTTGTGGCTGGCAGCGCTTGCTCGAAATTGTCCAGGATCAGCAGGGTGGTTTTTTCATGTAAAAACGCGATCAGCAACTGGTCGTCACGCTGGTCGCCCATTGATTTTAGCCCCAGGGATTGAACGATGGTGGAGAGTACAAGCGCTGGGTCGCGAACTGGCGCTAGCGAAACAAAGTAAACCCCATTCGCAAATTTATCGTTTAGCTCCTCCGCCACTTGGAGTGCCAGGCGGGTCTTGCCAATACCGCCAGGGCCGGTCAATGTCAGCAAGCGCACCCCGATTTGTTGCAAGGTAGAACTGATCGCCGCCACCTCGCGCTCACGCCCAATCAGGGGAGTCAGTGAGATGGGAAGAACATTACTGGGCGCTTCAACCAATAGTTCAGGTTGGGCCAGGTGAGCAAAATTGGCGTAATCGGCAGGGGAAATTTTTAGATGAAGCGCCAAAAGCTCAATCATGGGTTTGGCAGGGCTGCGCAGGTCGCTTTCAATTTTATTGATCAGCGATTTGGAGCAAGCTACTTGCTGCGCCAGGCTGGTTTGGGTTAACCCAAGCGCCTTGCGTCGATGTTTAACCCATTGTCCAAAAGTATGAAAGCCTTCCTTCGGCTCAGGCTGTTCTGTCATTTATCCATTTTACATCAATTCGGTAAAAGCTAATTCGACCTGACTTGAGAATACGTCTTATTGCGATCCAGCATGGGTTAATGTCTCGTAAAAGATGTTCCAATCGTTCATTGCACGGCGTCTCACTTGCGTGGTGATTAATTGATGGGTATTCGGCAGGCTTATTCCCATCCGGTCGTGAAAATGATGATAACCAATCTCCCATGTATCAAACAAATCTGTCGTAGTGACATTATTGATGCAGGTCCCTTGCATCTTCCCGGAATGCAGTTGAACAGCCATCAGCTCCATTGTGGCAACAAACCGGTCGGTGTGATCAGCATAAACATCCACTCCCTGATTCCAGGCAACTTCAGCAGCGTGCAATGCGGAAGCCATCCCATACTGCGCGTGATGACCGTTATCCCGGCAGGTTTCTTGAGTTAGGCCATCCACCCATTGGACGGGATTGCTCCAAAAATTGTTGATATCACTGCCATCCCCCGCGATTCGCGGAACATCCCCGTCCGATTTCAAGTAGAAATAGGCGGGAAATCGCGCTTTTATACGCTGCAAACCCAGGGTAAACTCTGCTTCATCCTCATTAAAGACCGCTATACTCATCATGGCATCAATCTGAGTTAAATCCACATTCCCATTCCAGCTGCTCATGGTATTCAAAACTGGATAAAACTTATCCCTGAACATGGTTTGGACTCTCGACATGTCGGCAGGGTTCCACCCCGGATAGCATCTCATGATTTCGGCTGCCGGGCCCAAAAGCGCGCCAATCCAGCCCCCTTGTAATAAGTTTTGGCCATCTGCCGTTGGATATCCGCTGAAAGTTTTGCCCCAAACATTAAGGATGCCGATTGCGTTTTCCGCATATTTCACATCACCGGTGTAGGCCCAGGCCAACGCATTGGCATATGCCCTCCGCGCGTCGGATTTCTGCGCGTTTTCGGCAAGCGGGGCGGTGGTGCTCTTGTTGGGCTTTGCAAGAGTTTTTAGTTCATTAAAAGCGCTGGCCCAGGGGTTTTGGCCTGCAGCGATCTTTCCTCTTACAAAATCCAGGTCTGCCTTGTTATTGAGTGCTCCAGGGTGAATAAAATGCCTGCCGGATCCGCCCTTGCTCGGAGAAGCGCAATCCATTGATGGAGCGATGGTTGGGCTCAGAGCCGGGCTGCTTGAGGGGAATGGGACGGAAGAAGCACTACTTGATGGCGAAGCAGAATCGGCTGCGGGAATACCGCAACCGATCATAGCAAAAATCATTCCAAATGTTAAAAGCACAACCAACTGCTTGCTGTAAACTTTCATACTGAATACACCTCTCACGCCGGACTTCAGCGCTCCAGATCTTTGTAATCTTGTGCGCCATAAAAACGCCCGCTCGGGCCGTCCTTTTCTAGCAAGGCTGGTACTAGCGCGCCGGGCAGGACGCTATGAACATCTCCGGGAGCATTTGGCCCGCCCAAATCAGTTTGCAGCCAACCCGGGTCGAGGAAGTTGATCAGCACGTTTTCACCTTTGAACTCGGCTGCCAGATCGCGTGAAAATTTATCCACTGCGGCCTTGGAGACGCTGTAGACCGCCAGATTGGGCTGGTCGGCAATGCCAGAGGTTAGGTTGATGATGCGCCCATAGCCCCGTTCGCGCATACCGGGTGCAAAGGCCTGACAAAGGGCGATTAGGGACCAGACATTGATCTGGAAAACGCGATCCCATTCCGCCTGACCTACGGTAAAAATCGATTCGTATCTGCTCATCACGGCGGCATTGTTGTAGAGGATGTCCACCGGCCCAGGCGCGGCCATTGCCTGATTGATGATTTGAGCAACCCCGGCGTTGGTGGAAAGCTCACCCGTAGCGATATGGGTTTGGACGTTGAATGTTTTCAGTTTGGCAAGCGTTGCATCAAGATGTTGCGTCTCCCGGCCATGTACGATGATATTGCAACCACGTTCCGCCAGGCCCCAGGCAATTTGCTGGCCAATCCCACGGCTGGAACCGGTGACGAGTGCCCATTTATTTTCTAATAGTTTCATTGTTCCTTTTCCTTTTCAATTTATTAGGGAAGTTTATTTCCAGCAGCCAGGTAAATCTCATACCATTCCTGACGGGAAATTCTGACATTGGAAGCCTTACAGATATCCCGAACCCGGCTCGGGTTGGTTGTTCCAACGATGGGCTGCATGTGAGCAGGATGCCGCAACAGCCAGGCAATCGCAATCGCCGAATTGGTCATACCATTAGCAGCGGCAATCTCGTTGATTTTCTGGTTTAGTTCCGGAAATTTATCATTATCCAGGAACGCGCCTTCAAAAAAACCATATTGAAACGGAGACCAGGGTTGGATCGTGATCTCTTTTAGGCGGCAGTAATCCAGGATACTGCCATCGCGGTCGATCGATGCATTGATCTGCATGTTGACATTAATACCCGCATCAATCATGCCTGTATTGGTGATGCTCATTTGGAGCTGGTTAATGACTAGCGGCTGCTTCACGAATTTGACTAACAATTCAATCTGCATTGGGTTCTGGTTGCTGACGCCAAAATACCGGACCTTGCCGCTGTCTTGCAGGATATTAAATGCCTCGGCCACTTCTTCCGGTTCGACCAGCGCATCCGGGCGATGCAGTAATAACACATCCAGATAGTCGGTTCGCAAGCGCTTCAAGATGCCGTCGACTGATCCTAAAATATATTCTTTCGAAAAATCGAATGAACCCCGGCGGATGCCACATTTGCTTTGCAGGATCATATTTTCCCGCAGGCGAGGTGTCAGGTTTAAGGCCTCCGCGAATTTCGCCTCTGATTGCCCGCCCCCGTAAATATCGGCATGATCGAAAAAATTGATGCCTTCCTCCAGCGCTGTGTGGACCAGGGTGGAAATTTCCTGGTTCGTTAATTCTGCGATGCGCATGCAGCCTAAGGCAATTTCTGAAGCACCCAGATCACATAATGCAATTTTTACCTTATTCATTTACCGCTCCTTTGGAAACACGCCTTGCACATGCATTAATTGGGCATTCAT
>CAIVSQ010000052.1 GCA_903908605.1 uncultured Anaerolineae bacterium | reverse complement strand
TATATCGTTTTTACACCCAATCAATTCGTTTCTTGTCAGTAAGCACAGGGTAAGTTTCACATTGCCTTTATTTCTGCAGCAGGTCTACGGCCAGGTTAATTCCCTTTTCGAGGGCAACATCTGAATTCATGTGTTCCCACTCGCCCCATCTACCCAGCCCGATGATTGATCGCGAGGTTGCCCAGGCCAATACCTTCTGGATTTGTTCGGGTTTGTGAATGGTATTTAACGGGTAGGCATATTGGTTATGATGTGTTGAAATTTCGCCGGGAGGCAGGCGCAGCGTGTTGGTTTCTTCTACATAGCCTTTTGCACCAGCCAACAAATTCTGCCGGTAAAGCACCCGGTGATAAGACAATTCGGGAGACGGAAAATAGGTCCAATGTGAATCTGTAGCGGCCTTTTCGGGCCGGTAGGTGACATCTATCGAGCTGTATTTTAACCGACTAATCGCTGTTTTGATCTGTTTCGGAAAGGATTTGTCCGCGGCCAGCTCCTGCCACGGAAGGGTCGATATGACCATCTCGGCCTGGATCTCGTTATTGACGGTCAGCGTCTCAACATCCAGTGACTTGACCGGGTAATTGAGAAGCAAGTTTTTCCCTAACGCAGCTCCCATGCGTTTGAATACCTCGCCATAACCATGCTGCTTTGGATAGTAAAACTGCGCGTGGGCAGGCAGGTGACCATGGATTTTTTTACTCAAGCAGCTTCTGAGCGTATCTTCCATCGAAACATTGGGTAATTTATACAGCCAATAAGTACCCAGCTCGTCCAGGCTTATATCGGCAAAGATCTTTGCGTTGTAGGGCAAGAGATAATGGTTGGCAATCAAATCCCCGAGCTTCCAGCTGATCCATTTGCTAAAACTTTTTGGCATGGGTGTGCCCCGGTTGCTGCCTGCGTTCATGATAGAAAGCAAGTGGGCAACCTGGTCATCCATCGGCAGCTGCCAGATGTGGGCCTCATAGGGATAGTCCAGCTCAACCCCATCGAACTGAATCTTGGAAATTCGGTCAAATCGATTCCACTCATTGGCTGGCAGAAAATGAAAAACAAAATCCAAAATATTCTTGCGCCTGACATCCAGCAGATGCCCACCGCCAATATCCAATGGGCTGCCATCCATCTGGCGGCTTTTGCATAAACCACCGGCTTCAGCATCTTTATCGACAATGATAAAGGAGGTTTCTTTCATCCGCAACAATTGGGTTGCCAGGGCCAGGCCGCTGGGGCCTGCCCCCAAAATCAAGTATTTTATTTTGGTGGTCATTTGGTTGCCAACTCAATCATTTTGTAACCCGATCATATAGGATTAATTTATTAAAATGAATTGTTCCCTGATAGTCACTGGGGAAGTCGATGCGAATAGCCTGGATGCTATTGGATAACAACCAGGATGGAGCAGAAGAAACAGGGATGATGTATTTCGATGAATTGGCGCCTCCAAATACAAAACTTTGGGGGTCCTGAAAAACTGGGACGAGATCGTTAGTCCAAAACACTTGCATTAATTCTTGCGGAATTTTCTGATCCAGCTCAATCTGCAGCAGGTCGCCTTTTACCCCGGGCGGAAGAGCAAAAACAACGTATGGATCAATTCCGGTAACTTGCCAGTCGCCATGATCATTTAATAACAGGTCATTGCTGGACTGTAGCTGGCCCATCTTTAAGATATCCTTGGGATTTGTCATCTTGCTCAGCAAGGTGACGCCTGAGTTGCCCCATGCGGCTGGCAACCCCTGCAATTGTTTTTGCAGGAACGTTTTATTTAACTCAACCAGGCCTTGATCCACTTTATAGTGGGTATGGTCCAGGCGGCGCTCCTCGCCTTTGCGGATCATCCAGATAAGACCAAACTCATCCTTAAACGGCAGGTAATTCTGTAATAAAAATTGATAAATAACGAAATTTCGCAAAGAAGGTTTCCCACCGTCATGCAAAATATTCGCAGCAGATATCAACACAAGTGGTATTTTTTTTTGCCCAAGCTCGGTGACTATGCGCAACTGAACAGGCGTCGATGAGGCGTTGTAAATCGCGGCAACCGGGACAGGATTGGGCCGATTCTGGAATCCATAACTGGCAGCGCGGCTGGTGGCATCATAATAGGTTTCTTGAGGGCTTAAAATTTGATCCAGTACGTGCTTGATGGCCAGGGCCCGCTTCAACTGAGCTTGATCCATGATGACATCTTTGCCAATATTGCTCAAGCCAACATCTGCGCCGCTGACCAGGTTGGCGGGTTGAAAAAACACCTGTTGGGGCAAACTTATTGCACTGCGCAGGGTATTCTCCTGGTTGCCGATCAGGCCAAACAAGACAGCAATCAGCAGGGTTACAGCGGCTTTCTTAACCCCATCCCTGATCGGCGGCAGCAAAACCATTGGCAAGGCCATTATCACAATACCAATACTCACCCAGGCCGGCCTTGATAAACTGGTCGGGTCAATTCTACCCGCGGCGCGTGGGATCAGGAAAACACAGGTAATAAATAGGGCTGCGAGGAATAATTGATCCTGGATTTTTTCGCGATTTTGATTGGCGTTAAATAACCTGCCTACAACCGGGATGATGACCAGCAGCCAGGAGAAGCGCACAATTTGCCAGAAATAACCCAGGGTGACCATGGCCGAACTTGTGCCAGGATGCTGCCATTGGATTCCGTTGGCAGCATCGTTGGTCCCGGATTCTTCCAGTAAATACCGAACAGCAGCCAGGATGGCCCGACCCAGGTCAGTCGTCAATAACAACACCCCGCCTGCAAGCAGGAAAACAGCCAGCGAAATAAAAAAGCTTTTCCGCGATAATCGAAAACAACGAAGGGCCAACCAAACCCCGAAAGGCAGCGTTCCTAAAACAAACATGCTGCCTTCCGCTAACGAAAAGAGAGGGATCAAAATACAGAACAACACCCACAGCCAAAAAGATCTCAAAACATAGCGATCATCAAGCGAGGATTTTAATAAAAGAAGCATGCCTGCAATGACGATAACCATATTTCCGACCGGGGTCCCGGCCAGCAGATAAAGGGATGCAACCGATAAAAACGCAACGAAATCCCCCAGGTATGATCTCAGCGCAAAAAAAGCCAGGAAGACATACATGGCGGTAAACTGGTTCGATACCAAGCTTTGACCCGAAAAGGTACCATCATAAAACAACCAGGAGAGGAAGCCCGGGAAGTAATTGACCAATCCACGTGCTGGTTGGTAATCGATAAATGGAATCGAACCAAACTGCTTAAATAACCACCACGGCAGGTAATATTCACCCTTATGATATTCATCAAGCGAGATCGATGGCCAACCGGTATCACTACTAAGCAGAAAGATCAGGATGGCGACCAGTACCCAGGGGGATACCAGGCTGCCAAAAGGGTTTCTCTCTTTATTTT
Source organism: uncultured Anaerolineae bacterium (assembly GCA_903908605.1). Classification (GTDB taxonomy): domain Bacteria; phylum Chloroflexota; class Anaerolineae; order Anaerolineales; family Villigracilaceae; genus UBA5195. The sequence continues at coordinate 35 of CAIVSQ010000052.1, read as the reverse complement.
TTCGCAACACAAACAAATCTCTATAGGCAATTACG
>CAIVSQ010000051.1 GCA_903908605.1 uncultured Anaerolineae bacterium | reverse complement strand
CCGGGCGACCCCGCAGGTGTATTTTTCGCGCGCGGTAAGGGGGTGATTGCCGCAGATGAAGAGCAGCGGATAAATCCGCTACTACGATTTGCGCCGCGGGTTATAAACGCACCAGCGCGCGAACCGCGAAATGCTACGTTAGCAAAGTCCAGCCCGACGCGCAACGGCCGGGCGACCCCGCAGGTGTATTTTTCGCGCGCGGCAAGGGGGTGGTTGCCGCAGATCAAGAGCAGCGGATAAATCCGCTACTACGATTTGCGCCGCGGGGTTATAAACGCACCAGCGCGCGAACCGCGAAATGCTACGTTAGCAAAGTCCAGCCCGACGCGCAGCGGCGGGCGACCCCGCAAGTGTATTTTTCGCGATGCATTTTCGCGAAAAATACACAAAAAAATAATTCTTCGCGCGCGGGCCATACTGCTGTCACTACCCAAACATCGATTCGCGCGCGGCAAGGGGGTGATTGCCGCAGGACGATCGGTTTTTAACCGCACCGGTGAACCACGCCAATAATCTCACCCATACGAAAATATCCTCATTTCGTGTTAAACTCCAGCAATGATAGATGCTTCATTGCTGCTCAAGCGACTGCAAGCGATTGAATTCCTGCGTGGGCTGGATGAAGAGGCCCTGGCGGGGTTGATTCATAGTGCCAGCTGGAAGGTCTTTGCCCCCAACGATGTGATATTTTGGGAAGGGGATACCGCAACCAATTTATTTTACATGCAGTATGGCTCGCTAAAAATATTAAAGTCAGCCCCCGATGGCCGCCAGCAGGTGCTGCGCTTTATTGGCGCGGGCGAAACCTTCAACGAAATAGGCGTGCTGGCCCGGCGCCCCAACCCAGCCACCGCCATCGCCCTGGAAGAATCTGGCATCTGGCTGCTGCCACGCCAGGCCATGGAAGCCATCATAATGGCCCACTCCAGGATTGCCTTGCAGATCATCGAAAACATGGCCGATAAGATCATCGGTCTCACCATCCTGGCCGCTGATCTTTCATCGATCAGCCTCGAAGCCCGTTTTGCCAAATTACTATTGGAGCAAGCCGAAGGTGACGTGATTGAGCGCCGCCGCTGGACCAACCAGGTGGAACTGGCTGCCCATCTCGGCACCGTGCCAGATGTGTTAAGCCGGGTCATTCGTGAAATGACCAAAGCTGGCCTGATCCAATTCGATAAACAACAAATCCGCATCCTCGACCGGGTTGGCTTAATGGAAAGGATCGCGGGCAGTCATTCGTGATAAAAACCCGACAAAAGTCGGGGCGCGGAATGGGGCTCAGGAGTATAAATCAGGCATATCCAACCAAGGTCAGTATTGCAGTGACCTATTCACAAGGAGACACTATGCCCGAAACCTATTATCTCGACACAAAATCGATCGCGGTCTTTTCTGCCGCCGAGCCAAAGCCACAATTCCTGCTGGATACGCCGGCTTTTAAGGCGCTGGTGGTCGGATTGGAAGCGGGCCAGAAACTGCCCGTGCACCCCGGTGGCGTAGCCATGTATCACTTCCTCGAAGGCGAAGGCCTGATGACCGTAGACGAAGAAAGTTTCGCCATCAAGCCCGGCGCTACCATCGTGGTGGCCAATGGTGCAAAGCGTGGGATGACGGCCAAAACACGGCTGGTCTTTTTAGCATCCAAGGGCGAATAAGGGTGGAAATGTGAAACCAAATATAAAATCGGAAATTGGCAAGTGGAATATCAGCGTAGGCTTGTGGGTCATGGCCGCTTTTATGATGTATGGCTTCGTGCTGATCATCCTGCGTGATTTTGCGCCCGGCAAAGAAGCCTGGATAGCGTCTTACACCACCGGCGCACATTTTGAGGCGCGCCTGGCGCATGTGCATGGCAACCTGTTTTCACTGATCAACATCGTGTTGGGTTACCTGCTGATCAAGCTGCCGGTCAATGCGAAAATGGCCAAATGGGTATCCGGGCTGGCGATAGCCGGCTTGCTCATGCCGCTTGGCATTTTGGGTGAGCTGTATTTGAAGCTGCCGTTTTACACCGTGCTGGTGGGCGGGCTGTCCATCTTCGTTGCAACGGTGATGTTTGGTGTGGCGGTTGTGCAGATGCGGGCCGAAATAAAATAAACAAAAACCCTTGCGGGCCAACCAACCCGCAAGGGTTTTTGAATTAATCGTCTTTTAATTGAGAGGTGTAGCTGATGGCAAAATACGCGGCAGTGATCGCTTTTGTTCTCGGCGCTATGTCGATCGTGGCAGGCGCAAAAGTTATCCGTGGCTGGCAACCGGGCTGGTTGGTGCTCAACTGGCTGCCGGTCTATAACCTGGTGCTGGGGCTGGTGAGCATTGGTGTAGCGCTCTTGATCTGGAAAGCCAACCGTTACGCCCTGGCCGGTTCGCTGGCGGTGATTGGCATCCACAGCGTTGTTTTGATTCTCTTGCTGACTGTTTTTCGCAACGTCAGCGCCGCGCAAAGCATGATCGCCATGGCTTCGCGGGTGGTGGCCTGGGTGGTGATCCTGGTCCTCATGCGCTTGAGCATGGGCGCATAAGCGCGGCACAGGCTACAGCCGCACGCGCCTCTTTTTTCATCTGTCAGCGGTCTGGCGAGTCAGATTCGGCGAGCTGCATGTCTATGAAACTGGGCACCAGCGCCGGATCAAAATGCCGGCCGGTTTCACTTTTAATATAATCCAGGATTTCGTCCTGTGGCATGGCTGGCCGGTAAGGACGGTCTGACCCAAGCGCATCCCACACATCGATGATGGCGAAAATGCGCGCTGGCAGGGGGATCTGATCGCCGCTCAGCCCATCCGGGTAGCCGCTGCCATCCCATTTCTCGTGGTGATAATGGGGAGTATCGAGCGAATCTTTCAGGTACTCGATCGGTTTGAGCCATTCGTAGGCATAGACCGGGTGCAGGCGCATCACCTGCCATTCTTCGGGTGTCAGCTTGCCGGGTTTGAGCAGGATTGAATCGGGTACACCCAATTTCCCAATATCGTGCAGGATGGCTCCGCGTCTGGCGTTTTCGATAAAGTCCTGGTCCATCCCGAGATATTCGGCAAACTGGACCGCCTTTTTTGTGACGCGCTGGGTGTGGCCTTCGGTCTCACGGTCGCGCAGGTCGAGCGCCATCACCCAACCTTCGATCGTCCGGTGATAAGAATTGATCAATTCCAGCTGGATTTTTTCCAGATTTTCGCGCTGTTCCAGCATAAGGCGGTAGCGGTTGAGGCGGGTGATGGTTTGCAGGCGGGCCAGCAGCTCGAGTGCGTCATACGGTTTCACCAGGAAATCATCCACCCCGGCCAGCAGCCCTTCCAGTCGCGATTCGCGATCGGTCAGGGCGGTGATCATCAGGATTGGAATTTCAGCCAGGTCTTTGTGTGCGCGGATTTGCTTACAGACCTCAATTCCGCTTAAATTTGGCATCATCACATCCAGCAGGATGACATCCGGCCGGTGTTGGATGGCGAGCAGCATGCCTTCAATCCCATTTTCGGCAAAAATGAGCTGGTAGGATTTTTTTAAGAGGGCGTCCATCGATTTGCGGACGATTGCTTCATCGTCTATGACCAGGATACTGGGCTTACCTTGTTCCATGCTTGCTCCTGCAAGGTGCTTTCGTTAGTGCCGGTTCCGCGCAGATTATGCCTGGGCGGGTTGTTGAGGGTGGCCAGGGTTGCGGCTGGCGTGCAAGAAGTGCCTTATTTTTTTGTCCAGTTGTGATAAAGCGAACGGTTTGGTCAGATAATCATTTGCACCGGCTGCCAGGAATCTTTCGCGATCCCCGACCTTTACCAGGGCCGTGATGGCTAAGATGATGGTGCTGGCCACCCGGGGGTTGGCATGCTCGCGCAAACGTTTAATGACTTCCTCGCCGCTTGGTCCGGCCATCTGGTTATCCATCAAGATGATATCCGGTTGCAGTTGGGTAACACATTCGAGCAGTTCATAACTGCTGTTCGTTCTAAAGACCCGGTAGCCCGAAATTTCGAGGAAATTGGCATAGGTATCCAGGATCAATTCGTTGTCTTCGGCAATCAGGATCAGCGGCGCGGCTGGCCCAACCGGCAAGTCCGCTGCGGGTGGGGCGGCCAGGATGGCTGTGTTGATCAATTCCAGGCGAACATCCTCACCGGCGAAGGGTTTGAGCAGGAAACCGACTGCCCCGAGCTGAATGATCTCTGTCCGCCATTCATCATCTGAAATGGCCAGCACCGGAATATGGCGGGTACGTTCATCGGTTTTCAGCTTCACCAGCAGGTCCAGCCCGGAACCATCGGGCAGGTTAATGTCGAGCATGATGATTTCTGGCATCAGCGCAACCGCCTGTTCAAGAGCGCCTTCAAAGATGGGATGGATGTGCGTGCCGATGCCCAGCTCATGCAGGGTTTGGGTAATCACCTGCGAAGCCAGCGGGTTGGTTTCAATCACCAGGGCTTGTTTGAGCCCGGTTGGCTCACCCGCCGTACTGCTGGTTGAACGAGGGGCTGCCTGGGCTTGCAATGGCAATACAATCGTGAAGCGGCTGCCTTTGCCCGGAGTGCTTTCCACACGGATACTGCCACCATGCAGATCAGCCATGCGTTGCACCAATGACAGCCCCAGGCCTGTGCCCGAATACTGGCGCTGCAGGCGGCTATCGAGCTGCAGGAACGGTTTAAACAGCTTGTCGAAATCCGCGGCGTTAATGCCAATACCCTCGTCCCAAACGCAGAACTCAACGTTCCCTTCCGGCTGGTTGAGGCGCACCTCCAGGCCCAGGCGGCCTTTCTCGGGGGTGAATTTGATGGCGTTGCTCAGCAGGTTGACCAGCATTTGTTTCAGACGGCGTTGATCGGCCTGCAGGCGAATACTGGTTGGCTGCATGCTGTAGCTGACGTCTTGCTTCTTCTTTTGGTACATGCCTTTCACCAGCAGCAGGCTGGCCTGGCAGATTTCCGACGCCTGGCAGGAATCAATCTCCAGGTTCAGGCTGCCGGCTTCGATCTTGGAAAGGTCGAGGATGTCATTGATCAGCTCCAGCAGGTGCAGCCCGCTGGTTTGAATGTTCTCGATCGCCCGGGTCTGGTCCTGGTCTAGCGGCCCCATCATATTTAACAACAGGG
>CAIVSQ010000050.1 GCA_903908605.1 uncultured Anaerolineae bacterium | reverse complement strand
TTCTCTGGCGGAGTAAATATCGCAATCGTTGGACAACCTGGTACTGGCAAATCAACTGCCCTGGCTTACCTTGCCTCGCAGCTAACAAAGAGCAACAAAGATAATGATGCATTTAATGGCTACACGCCATTTTTTATTCACGCCAGTGAACTTGACCTTCCAATAAATAACCCCAAACTCCCGGAAGATTTTTTGGTCCCCTTCGTCGACAAGATTTCGCAAATTGTGGGGGTTTTTGATTCCAGGAAAATTCCAGGTTTTGTAAAAAATATCTTCGAGCAACATCAGCCTCTCCTGCTATTGGATGGTGTTGACGAACTTCCCCAATCCGCCATTACCGAAGTAACCGCTTATATACGTGTTTTATTAAATCAGTATCCCGCTACCCGAGTCATTTTGACCGGTTCGACGGAACATTTAGATGGATTATTATCCCTGGGGTTTCAACCTTTGGCCATTATGCCTTGGGATGCGTCACAGCAAACCCATTTTCTCGAAAACTGGACCGAATTATGGCAAAGGAATATTGCCAAGGAAAATTGGGCAGAGCGATCTGTTAATGGTGTCGAACCAACCCTACTAAATCGCTGGCTCTCTAATGACAACTTCGGGCTAACTAATTTTGAATACTTGCTGAAGATATGGGGAGCGTATGCAGGCGATAGCATCTCATCCAAACCTCACGACATCATCGAAGCTCATGTTCATCGCCTTCTTCCACAGGATGTTTCATTTGAAGCTATTTCCATGCTGGGATTCCAGGCAACGGCTAATGAAGCCCCCATTTTTGAAATTCGCCGGGCAACTGACTGGATAAAATCATTTGAAACCCATACAAGCACTGACTTAACCGGTCAAACTGAAGTCGCAATTCCAACAGAAAACGACAATGCGGAAATTATTATTCGCGGAGACACCTTCGCAAATAATGCTAAAAAGGAAAAACCAAAATCAGGCACCCAGGCAATTGCAGGGTCGAATTCCGGTACACTTTCAAAAATCGTGAATTCGGGGTTATTAATTAGTTTGCCAAAAAACAAACTGCGATTTTCCCACCCTGTATTTATGGGTTACGTGGCTGGAAAAGGTATCGGAACGCATGCCATCAATTCGAGCCCTTTGCTAAACCAACCAGCGTGGGTAGGCTCATCTATATGCACCAGATATTGGGCTGTTTTCGGAAATACAACGGAACTTGTCAATACCCTGTTATCCAAGGAAGACGCCCTGTTAAAACGCCCCCAGCTGCTCGCCGGGCGTTTATTAAAAGATACAAAGCACTTGCCTGGCAATCCTTGGCGAAGTTTAGTGATTGCTGAGTTAGTTCAAATCCTCCAAAATGAAGAATATCCATTGGGATTACGCGGACAGGCAATGGTCGCCTTGGCACTCAGTGGAGAGGCGGGTGTCGGTCCCCTTTTCCGCCAATTATTACAGTCAACCGCAGATGGATTGCAATTGCTGACTGCGCTCGGAACGGGCATGATGAGAGACATCAAGGCTGTCAATTATTTATCTAGCTTGGTTGAACATGGTTCCGATACAACCCGTCAGGCTGCTTGCCTGGCCCTGGTTTCCATCGGATCTAGCGAAGCGCTCGAAGCTGTCGCCATCAATCTCCTACGTGGTGATGAACAACTGAGGATTTATTCCGCAGAGGCCCTGGCTAACAATCATACCGAGGGGTATGAAGCATTGCGTGAAGGCATAACGAGCGAAGACATTTTAATGAGGCGAGCAGTTGTTTACGGCCTTGCGAGAATAAAAGATTATTGGGCCACTGAAATTTTGGAAAAGCTTCAGGTTAATGAAGAGCAATGGGCTGTTAGAAATGTTGCCGTTGAAGTTTTACAATTCAGGCAAAATTCAAATCCCCGAATTCCCAAAAAACTAACTCTTCCACACGAAACACCATGGTTAATTGAATTTGCAGGCAAATACGGCATGGGCGTTACACCCGGACAGCCAGCAACTGATGTTCTCCTACTGGCAACCAAGGAAACAAACCGGGAATATCTCCAACCAGCGTTACAATATTTACGGACTTCGCCATCCGAAGGGGTCATCACCAAGTTGCTCCCAAGCCTGTTTGGGGCAGATCCACAAGTCAAGGAACAGGTTTACCAAGCGATATATAGTATGGCAATGAGTGGCGCTGTCCTGCCCGATCCGCGAAAATTTGGCTTGGGGTAGGCAAAATTGATTTCTTTCCACATGCAATAACGATTTGGTTGCATCATCCATTTCCAAAACCGAGGTAAACCATGCTCATTACGAATGCCACCCTTGTAACCTGGGGTCAACCCAATCAGGTATTGCCTGGTTGGGGATTGTTGATAGAAAACGGGAAGATCGTAGAGATTGGTCCTGAAAGCGAACTAAAGAGAAAATATCCATACTCCCCCGAGCTTGATGCCCAGGGGCAGCTCGTGATGCCAGGCAATATCTGCGCTCACACTCATTTTTACGGTGCCTATTCTCGCGGGATGGCAATCCCTGGCAATGCACCTGAAAATTTTGCGCAAATTCTGGATAAGCTATGGTGGCCGCTCGATAAACACACCTCCAAATGGGACCAGAGGCAAAGCCCATTTTGATG
>CAIVSQ010000049.1 GCA_903908605.1 uncultured Anaerolineae bacterium | reverse complement strand
TGGCCTTGCTCGCCGGTAAGGATAACCCCAACCTCAAAATAATTGCGATTGAACCGGTTTCAGAAAATTTTGAAATTCTCAGACGCAACCTGCAGCTGAACGGCATCACAAACGCTGTTGTCATCAACCAGGCCATCTCCAACAGGAAAACACGCGCGTTATTTAATAAATCAATCGCCTCCGACAGCGGAGGATTTTTTCATGATTCGGAGCTCCCCACGCTTAGCCAAATCGATGTAGAAACGATTCCTCTTAGCGAGATATTAAATGAATTCAGGGATTTGAGAACGCTGGTCAATATCAGCGCTAATGGTCATGAATTACAAGTGCTGGAATCTTGTGAAGAAATCCTGCAGGAGAAGGACAATATACAAATCCTGTTGGAACTAAACCCCACAAGTTGCAAACTGAATGGCTCCACGCCCGAAATGATCCTGACCAGGCTCAACGAACTTGGTTACACGACTTTTTTCCTGGATGATCAAAATCATCGCTTTTTCCAACCCGAAGATGGCGGTGTGACGATCTGGCCGGACTTGATTGGCACAAACCCTACCGTGCAATTGCTGTGCAAAAAGAAAGCGATCGCGGCCAATTACCTGTTCTTCTCACATTCCAGTGCCCTGGCAGGCGCCGAACGCAGCTTATTAGAATTGGTCAAAGAGCTGATCGAAGACCAGGGTGCCATGTGTACAGTTGTACTGCCTTCCAATGGTCTCCTTGAAACAGAGTTGCAGCAACTGGGCGCAGGGACGATTATCTCATCCCTAAAACTTTGGTGTACGGGTATCGAGCTGGACAATCCAGCTGAAAAAACCATGATCAATAACATATCATTTGGTTGGCTTCTGGATCACATCCTAACACTCAGCCAAATTAATGCAGATAGCATCCTGACTAATACAATTGCGTTGCCATGGGGAGCAGTGGCAGCTTACTTGATGAAAAAACCGCACCTCTGGTTGGTGCACGAATATGGTGTGTTGGACCATGGCTTAATATTTTTCCGGCCCTTTCAGCAGATTCTCAAATTAATTGAGTTCTCCTCTGATTATATTATTACCAATGCCCACGGAATAAAAGATACCCTCTTCCCGCTTGTCTCCGAGCACATTGACACCATCTACTATTACATTGATGTATCGGCTGCAATGCAAAGCAGAGCCATTAATACCGATTTATATTTTACGAACCCGAGCGCCAGCCATATTTTTATGTCAGGCACGGTGATGCCTTCCAAAGGACAGGAAGATGCCGTACGCGCTGCGGTCGAATTAGCCATAGTTCGAAAGCGAAATGTAGAATTGGTTATCATGGGCGATGCTCGCCCCGAATTTAAAGCTGACTTACTGCAGATAATTAGCGACGCATGTGCTGAGAACAATGTTCATTTTTTCCCGTTCCAAAAAGATGCCTTACTAATCGCCAAATCAGCTGATATCATTCTGGTTTGTTCACGCATCGAAGCCTATGGACGTGTCACCCACGAAGCCATGCTTCTAGGCAAAGCGCTGGTAGGCACAAACACGGGTGGAACTGGCGAATTAATTAAGGACGGGGTTACTGGTTTGGTTTACCCACCTGGCGAGTATATGCTGCTCGCCGACCAAATTGAGCGTTTGCTGGATAATGAAAATCTGCGCCGGGAATTAGGTCAGAATGCCTACACCTTTGCAAATAGTAATTTCACCAAAGAACATTACGGCGGCAAATATCAGCAAGTGTTATCCGAAATTATTAAGCATCCTTACAAACAAAAACTTCAATTCTCCAGTTTTGTTTTAAGCCTTTACCAGGACTTGCTCATTCAAAAACAAGGCGCGCTCGATTCTTTACGTGCCGAGCTATCCAAATCTGAACTTCAGCTTGAGTATTTCCGATCCCAACAATCTGAACTGGTGGGCTTAACTAACCAGGACACTAATTTTTCGGTTGTCAACCAGCAAGCTTTCGTGGAGTCTACAAAGATGCCGTCTCAGCAACTTAATTCCCTCAATCCTTTACAGCATTCCATCTGCTTGACGACCCCACACCGGTTGGATGATCAAACCGCCTGGGTTGAACACATTCCACTTGGAATGTACCTTGTCGATTTGCTGCGGCCAAGCTTGCTGGTTGAATTAGGGACACAAACCGGTGTTTCGTATTGTGCGATCTGCCAGGCGGTCAACGAACTAAAACTTTCCACTCGGTGCTTTGCGGTGGATACCTGGCAGGGGGACAAACAAGCGAAGGTGATGGAAGAATTGCGAAATTATCACGATCCCCTTTACAGCCATTTTTCGCAATTGATTCAAGGCTCATTTGATGATGCTCTTGTCCAGTTCGAAAATGGCTCGATTGATTTGCTGCACATCGGTGGCCCACAGAGCTATGCTGCCGTCAGACATGATTTCGAAAGCTGGTTGCCCAAGCTAAGCTCCCGGGCAGTTGTGCTTTTTCATGACACCCAGGTAAAAAGGGATGATTTTGGTGCTCTGCAATTCTGGGCCGAAATTTCCAAAAAATATCCCTCTTTTGAATTTCAACACGGGTATGGCCTGGGTATTTTGGCGGTGGGCAGCCAGATTCCCGCACAACTAGCACCTCTCTTTGAATTAGGGGAGCCTGACGCCCAGTCGTTCAGGCAATTTTTCCAGGGGGCAGGGACATTACTTACCAACAGCATTCGGCCTGGCGTTCAGCCCAGAAGCACCCAGCCTGGTAATACAGAAACAGGCCCTAGTGAAAATTCCGTTCAGGATCTATGGGAAATTATTCACCAAAAAGAGCTGCGTATCGGCGTGTTGTCCGGGCAAATCAACAAGAGTGAGCAAAACAACAACAAACTCGCAGAGCAACTGGAAAGGTGCGCCGTAGACAATTCCACGCTAAATACACGCGCAAGCAAGCTGGAAGAGACCCAACAGCTACTGCAAAGTGAGCTAAATAGTGTCTATACCAGCCGTACCTGGCGGCTCGCCCAACTGCCACGCCGCATTCGCCTGATGATAGCCCCACTCGGCAGCCGGCGGGCCAAATGGATCGCGCGGTTATTTAACATCCAGGAAAACACTCCCAAACCTGAAACACAGGAACCCGACAAAGATGCCCAGCCTCAAGTTACCGAATATGAGTTGATTAAGCAGTCCACTCTATTTGACGAACAATGGTACCTGAAATCCTACAAAGATGTGGCCGATGCAAAATTTGACCCGGCTTTGCATTACCTGCTGCACGGTGGTTTTGAGGGGCGCGACCCCGGGCCAGACTTTTGGAGCACCGAATACATGGAGGTTTTCCCAGAAACCCTGCAATTCAAACAAAACCCATTGGTGCACTATCTCAAACGATGCCAGGCCGAAAACAAAACCCCGGTACAGCAAAAAATCGTACAAACCGTCGAAACGGAATCGCCGCTTGTTAGCATCGTCATTGTTGTATTTAACGCGCTTGGCATGACCCAGGCTTGTCTCGATAGTATCTATAAAGACAATGACTTCCCCAAATTTGAGATTTTATTAGTCGATAACGCCTCCGGTGATGGAACGCATGAATGGCTGCAGCAACAGAAGAACAATTATCCCAACTTGTCTGTGTTCACCATGGACAAAAACATAGGGTTTGGGCCGGCCGTCAATATCGGCTTGCAACACAGCCGCGGAGAATACATTGTTCTGCTCAACAATGACACCCTGGTTCCCAGCGGTTGGATGAATAAATTGATCGTTGCCATGCAAAGCGACCCAACGATCGGCATCATCAGCCCAATCACCAGTTACGTCGGCGAAGGTCCGCAGTTGGACAAGGCAGCCGAAGGCATGGCCCCCGACCTTAACCTGGTGGAGGAATATTCTCACGCCATTGCTGCCCGAAATGAGCTTGTTTACGAACCCAACCGGCTGGTCTTTTTTTGCGTAATGTTGCGCCGCAACCTGGCTGATATGATCGGGCACCTGGACGAAGGTTACGAAAAAGGCAACTATGAGGACGACGATTTCTGCCTGCGCGCGCGCATGGCCGGTTACCGTCTGGCAATTGCCAGGAATGTATTCGTATACCATCATGGCAGCGCAACGTTTAAAGCCAATCGCATCTCGCACAATTGGTGGATGGAAAAAAACCGGAAGCGCTTCTACCAAAAAGCAGCCTGGATCTCAGCAACACCGCTGCCAAAACAAATCGCAGAATACCAGTTGACATCCATCAGCGTGATCGTGCGCACCAAGGACCGCCCGAGCCTTCTCACCCGGGCGCTGCAAAGCCTGGCCAATCAGACCTTCATGAATTTTGAGGCAGTGGTGGTCAATGACGGCGGAGCAGATGTTGAAGCCTTGCTGGAGCATTTCAGGCAATTTTTCCCCATCGTTTACGTCTATCACCCAGTTTCAAAGGGGCGCACAGCCGCCATTAATGCCGGTCACCAGAACGCTCATGGTGACTGGATCGCTTACCTGGATGATGACGATATCCTTTATCCCTGGCACTTTGAATCGCTGTGGAATGCCACTGACCAGGGTAAAACCAAGCGGGTTGTGTATAGTAGTTACAACCTGGTGCTTTACAAGCACGCCCAAGACCTGCAGCCGATCAAGATTAAAGGTGAAGCGTTCATTGAATTTAATCGCTCTGCCCTGTTGCTAAACAACTTTATCCCAATCCATGCTTACCTGCATCCGGCGGAAGCCGCAGCAAAAATTGGTCCTTGGGATGAGCAGCTGGACCGTTTGGAGGACTATGAATTTTTACTGCGCCTGAGCAAGATCTATGAATTTAAGAATGTAAGCAAAATTACCTGCGCTTACAATGCTTACCTCGATATTGACAATTCGAGCCTGGTTGGCAGAAATAAGTACATTGATGCGCTTGAAGTTATTTTCAATCGCCACACCGTTCCAGACCTGGAATCGCAAGAGGCTCGATTATCGATAATGGATCAGATGCGCAACCAAGTTCATAAGATTGAAGTCATTACACTTAACCGGCCCATCGACGAGGAAGATCGCTTGGTGATGAACCGGGAAATCATTCACGCAACAATGAACATCTAATTATGATCAGATTGGCAACAGAATGACATCCTCAAGCGATATGCCCACAGAGCCTGGCTTGACTCAACTATTTCTGGATCATCGCGGGAAATATTCCGATAAATGGGACGCTTACTTGCCAGAGTATGAGGACCAATTTTCTGTCTACCGGCATAAACCGATTAACCTGCTTGAGATAGGCGTTCAAAATGGTGGATCACTTGAATTGTGGGGCAAATATTTCTCCAACGCCAATAATTTGATCGGATGCGACATCGATCCGCAATGTGGTCAGCTGACTTACTCCGATCAACGCATTACGGTGGTCATCGGCGATGCGACCACCGACGAGTGCCAGGCAAGTATCCAGGCCATCTGCCTAACCTTCGATATCATCATCGATGACGGTTCGCATACCTCAACAGATACTATCCGTTCTTTTCAACGCTATTTTCCGTTGTTAAACAACGGCGGGATATTCGTTGTGGAAGACCTTCATACCAGCTACTGGGAGCCCTACCAGGGCAGCCTGCACGATCCATATACTGCGATGGCCTTGCTAAAACGGCTGACCGATGTGATTAATCACGAACATTGGCGCAACAACAAGTCTCGCGCCAGCTTATTGACAGGGATCGGCGACCATTACGGTATACAGTTTGACGAGGAAGCACTCTCCTGCATTCATTCGATCGAATTCTCAAATTCA
>CAIVSQ010000048.1 GCA_903908605.1 uncultured Anaerolineae bacterium | reverse complement strand
CCGATCTATTTCTCCCTTTTCGAAACATCGAAATATTTTAATGTTACGTTAATAAGTATATATAAGGAATGACAGCATGTCAAGAAGAGCAATTGATTGGTATATACTAAAAAACATTAGTATATTATTAGAACTTAGCGCCCTGCTTGACTTTGTACAGAAATCTGTTGTATAGTGTTAGCAAGTTCAAGATTGTCGAGCAATCCTGGCACCGCAGTTACTTCATCTGCTGTGCCTTTTGTTTCGCCAATTGTCAAATTTGGGAGATTGTATGATTCGGGCAGACGATTTAACTAAACAATTTGGCAATCGATGCGCCGTTGATGGTCTATCTTTTGAGGCCCAGCAAGGGGATATATTGGGATTTCTTGGCCCCAATGGAGCTGGAAAAACAACTACGATGCGCATGTTAACAGGTTTTCTGCCACCTACTGCAGGCTCAGCCATTGTCGCCGGATATGACATCCAAAAGGAATCAATTGAAGTTCGGAAAAGAGTGGGCTACCTTCCCGAAACAGTCCCCCTTTACTCAGAAATGTCTTCATACGAATACTTGGATTTTTTCGCTCACCTTAGGCATTTACAAAAAATAGATTACGCAATAACCAACGTATTAGAAATGGTCGGGTTAGCAGACAGAGCAAGCGGCCTGATTAGAAACTTATCCAAAGGTATGCGACAACGACTTGGATTGGCCCAAGCCCTTCTTCATAAACCAGAGGTATTGATCCTCGATGAACCTACGATTGGATTGGATCCTGCGCAGATTATAGAGTTTCGGAATTTAATTCGGGAGATCAGTCGTGATAGAACCATATTACTATCAACACATATTCTTTCTGAAGCTCAGCAATTATGCAACAGGATACTCATCATTAAAAAAGGAAAAATCGTCGTTGAGGACACACCAGACAACCTTCAAGCCCGCATCAAAGGCTCACCTAGAGTTCAGATACGGGTTCGAGGAGATGCAAGCCAACTAATTCAAGAAATCAGTTTAGTACCTGGGATACATGATATCAAACAGTTTTCTACCGAAGGTCTATTCGAAATTGAGTATGCCAATGGTATGGATTTACGCCCCCAAATTGCCAGAATGGCAATCATTGGCAATTACGATCTACTCGAAATTCGGCCTGTAAACGCAGGTCTGGAAGATGTTTTCCTCGAACTCACCAGGGAAGATACTTCAAACGATAAGGAGTAACCCATGCAGAATATATGGGTGATCGCCCGAAAAGAATTTACAAGCTATTTCTCTAGCGTGGTGGCCTACTCGATTGCATTTCTTGTACTGACCATCCTTGGAGTAATATTTGCTTTCACCTTTTTGTCGCTTGCCACCAATCCCTATATTTCTCAAGCACCTGATTCACGAATAGTTACTGGACCACTAGCATTTTTAATACTACTAGCCACTCCTGCTCTTACAATGCGGTTAATTGCGGATGAATTCCGAATGGGAACCATGGAATTATTAATGACCACGCCAATTCACGATTACCAATTAGTGATCGGTAAATGGTTTGGAGCATTCCTCTTTGAACTAGTATTAATCTCAATTTCTCTGATTTTCCCACTTATTCTCAACCAACTGGTTCATCCAGGCATTGATCAGAAACAACTGATTGTTGGATATTTGGGAGTTATCCTGGTAGCCAGCGCATTGCTAGGATTAGGCACGGGAATTTCGGCCATGTTCCAAAATCCATTCGCAGCATTTTTTACTACATTAACGCTATTTATCATTTTATGGTGGCTTATAGGTGTACCATCATCACTACTTTCAACCGGGGGCGATTTCTTCTCATATTTGGATATTGGCACCCAAGTTTACGAAAATTTCAGCCTGGGGGTAATAAAGCTCACAAATCTCACCTATTTAATTAGCTTGACGGTCATCGGGCTAGCCACTGGAGTGGTTGCACTTGATTTTAAGAGGTGGAAATGACGAAAATTAAACTCACCACTTTGAGCTGGACAGGTTTGGTCATTTCTTCAATTGCATTAATTATTTATATTTTCGCTCAAATTACCCGTGGATTAATATTTTTTGGGGTTATCCCACTTACAAATAATATTCCACTTGATAACATTAATTGGATTTGTTTTTCTGTTTTTATCATCGGACTCGCAATTTCTGCGTTACTCAACCCGGGAAAAACACGTCAATTATTTAATACTCGGCAGTTACTCCGCGGGTCCAACTCAACTGTGAGCGTTTTGGGGTTGTTGGGCGTTGTACTTGTTATAAATATTGTTGTTTTCAAAAATCCAACAACATGGGACATTTCAGAACAATACAATTCCCTGGGACAGCAATCAATAAGTATTCTCCAAGCGATGCCAAAAAACGTCAATGCAAAGGCATATTTTTCAGCACAGTCTGATCCGGCACAGGCAAAACGCATTCTTGAAAAATTTAAAAAAGCTAGTAACGAACGATTTACTTACGAATTTCTAGACCCTAAAATAAATATCAAAATGGCGCAACAAGATGGCGTGGATAACGATGGTACGATCGTTTTAATGATGGGAGATAATATAGAAAAGGCCATATACCCGGAGGAAGAATCTATTGACATTGCTTTACTTCGGCTAATCAACCCCACCAGTCTGGTCGTTTATTTCCTTACAGGGCACGGGGAAGGAGACATTGAATCCTCCCAACCAGGAAGCCACTCAATGTTAAGGACCACGCTGGAGAACAAGAATTACACAGTTAGATCCTTAAATCTTGCCAGCCTGGAAAACGTCCCGAGTGACGCGAGTGTAATCGTGATTCCAGGGCCAACAACTGCTTTAACCATCCAGGAAATTGAAGACCTGCGGAATTTCGTTTCCGCAGGTGGCGCAATAATCGTCTTGCTAGAATCTAACCTGCCAAGAACTGATCAGCAATTAGAAAATTTTGTCGCTGAATGGGGCGTGAGTTTCGAAAACGATATAATATTAGATTCTAGATCAACTCCACCCCAGCTAATTTTTGCTGACCCACTCAATTTTGGGAAACATCCAATCACAGATAAAATGCGCGGAACAAATGCTGTCTTTAATATTTGTCAATCACTGCTGATTGGGCCGCCGCCAGTGAATGTTTCAATCACTGTCATTGCCCAAACCTACCCAGAAGCCTGGGGGAAAAAAGATGCTGCCTCCCTGGATATAAATCAATTAATCTTCGACCCCGCAGCGGACATACCTGGACCACTCACTATAGCAATTGCAGCCGAAAATGATCAAACAAAGGGTCGAATAGTTGTTTTCGGAGACACTGATTTCGTAAAAAATAGCTTGTTTATGCAAGGCAATGGCCTCATTTTTCTAAATGCCATAGACTGGGCCTCTCGTCAGGAAAAGCTCATCAATTTGACGCCTCAAAGCGGCATTCAAAGAACATTTTCTCAACCAAGCACTGCCAGCCTCATAACAATCCTGCTGATTTCTATTTGCGGATTGCCGATGCTCATCATTGCGGGTGGAATTGGAACTTGGATAACAAGAAGAAAGAAAGGATGAACAATTTTATGACCATTTTTCACAGCAAAACATGTTCAACATGGTAAGGATCGCTTTGTAACTAAATTAGTAAGCAAATTTTTACAATACTAATATTATGCACAGCGTACCGATTAGAGGTATATAGTGTTCTAACGGACTGCGTTTCCAAAGTATTTGATATATCGGAATTTTGTGCAGTTTGAAAATAGCTATTGAATTATCTCTTGAAAAAGAGTATCCTTTTTGTGATATTAAAGATGGATAGGAAAAACGCATGGATGAACCTCTGTTGATAGTGGAAGAGGAAGAAGAATACTCTCCCATAGCCCGGCTTATTGAATTAGGCCGGCAAAAATCATACGTCACTCTTGATGATATTCTGCATTTTTTTCCGGAAGCAGAGCAGGATGTAGAACAGCTTGAAGAGGCTTTTGCAGCTCTTTTAAGTGCTGGCATTCCTTTTGTCGAGGATAATTCAACCGCTGAACCTAGCGAAGATGAGTTATCACTTCCTGAAGAAACAACAGAACCGGAACCAGAGCTAGATATTGACGATTATCTTGCCAATATCGATACTGACGACACAATTGGTTTGTATCTCAAGGAAGTCAGCCGCGTTCCTCTGCTAACGGCTGACGAAGAAGTTGAACTTGCTCAACGTATCGAAAAAGGTCGAATCGCCCGGGAAGAATTGGCGAAAGGCAACGCAAGCCCACGCCGTCGGCAAGAACTCAGGCTATTAATTGAAGACGGATGGGCTGCCCGCGAACACCTAATCACAGCGAATTCCCGGCTAGTAATTTCTGTCGCTAAAAAATACATGGGCAGAGGTGTTCCGTTTCTTGACCTTATCCAGGAAGGTAATATTGGTCTGAT
>CAIVSQ010000047.1 GCA_903908605.1 uncultured Anaerolineae bacterium | reverse complement strand
CGAGCGATTTGCTCATCTTCACCACACCATCCGTACCTGGCAATATTGACATGATGATGCCAATATTCGGTTTCTCATTCAACGCGACCATGATTTTGCGTGCCGCGGTGACAATGTTGAATAATTGGTCGGTACCACCCACTTGCACATCTGTCTTTAGCGCAAAAGCGTCATATCCTTGCATGATTGCATAAAAGAATTCGTGCAGGTAGACAGGATCATCCGCATCCCAACGTTTGCGAAAAGCCTCGCGTGTGAGGAACTGCTGGATGGTAAAGTTGGAAGCTAGTTTGATCAGGTCGGCGAATTTCAGCTCCTGCAACCACTCGTGGTTGTAGCGGATGGAGGTCTTGGATTGATCAAGAACACGAAAGGCCTGCTGGGCGTAGGAACTTGCATTTTCCATGACTTGTTCGTGACTGAGCAACGGGCGGAGCTTGTCCTTATCAGATGGATCGCCGATCAGGGATGTGTAGGTGCCAATCAAGAAAACCACTTCATGTCCAAGATCCTGGAATTGGCGTAATTTGCGCATGGTAACCGTGTGACCGATGTGCAAATCGGCGGTGCGTGGATCGAACCCGCAGTAAATTTTCAGCTTGCGCCCGGCTTGTTCAGCTTCCACGAGGCGCAGCCGTAATTCCGTTTCCATGGTCTTACGCAGGCCTTCATCACCATATTCCGTACCCTGCATCAGCAGTTCAACCTGTTCATTCAAATTCATATCAACCTCTTTTCGTCATTCGAACTTTTTTGTTACGATCGATCCCAAACGGCATCGATCGATGCTGTACATAAAAACGCGCCTGCTGTGGAGCAGGCGCGTTTTGTTCTCCACAGAGCGGGTTCAAGAAAACGCAAAATAGCAGGGATAACTCTTCTCAGCCATCGCAAAGTATTATACAACAAAATCAGGGGCGGGAATATGTCAAAAACTGGCCGTTGCGGGTGGTCTTTATCAGTCCGGCGGAACCCAGGATTTCGTCCAGGATTTCCTTGCCTGCCACAAAACCGGTTCGACCTCGGGACTTGCCCTGGAATTCCATCTCACCAAGCGTGCTGAAAGAAAAATGCGACTGCTGACCTATTACCTGCACCGAAGAGCCCCAGCGAGCTGGCGCAACACGTACTTCCAGGATCAAGTTCCAATCCAGGTTGGTCTTACGCAGCCCATTATAAAAAGCTACTCCCGACGCCTCAATGACGATGCGTGTCCGGCGGTCCATCCAATTCCCCAAAGATATGCTCAATGCGGAGAATAATAACAATCCAAACAAAAACCAGGCCCAATAAGGGATAGCCGCGCGCAATGACAGGATGTAAATACCAGCGGAACAGGCAACGGCAAGCAACCAGGCATTCAATTCACCCTGGCGAGGCAATAATTCGGGGGTATAGGATTTGGGCTCAATCATGTCGCTATTATATTACATCAACGATCCCCCGCACATTCCTCAATCAGGAAAATAGCTATCCTTCTCCGGCGTAATTTAATAAAACCTGGCGGCGGGTATAAACCATCACCGAACTGGCACGTGCAATGGCATGCACCATGGTGGTATCCAGCGACTTTAAATATCCCTCGGGGGATATTTGTCCATCAAAGAAACTCTGGGCTAATTTTAAATAGGATGCGAGAGTATCGGGCGGGACGGATTTATATACGAATAAGGATAGAGGCGAATTCTTCATATCAAAGCTGACATCGCTCGCCCTGCCAGATTCAAGCAGCTGGTAAATAATCGAGTTATGTTCCACCCAGGAGGGATCATCCAATTCGGGTAAAAAATATTCCAGGCGTTTGATGGTGACACCCTCTCGAGGAATATCACCCAGGAATAGAGAAAGCGGGGCATCTCCACCCGTGCAAAGCGCCAGTGCTTCCAAGATCGTGGTGCCGAGAATCTTAATCCCCAGGTATTGAGAGGCAATACGCACATTATCATGGGCGATTTGCGACATTTGTTCAAATAATTCCTGAACAGGCACGCCACGGTACTGGCAAAACACTGTATCGGGGTTGAGGTTATCAAAAAATACTTTCATATTTAACAACGCATGACGATAGGCTCCGATGGAATATACATCGGGCAATCGCAAAGCCGCATTTGTCTCGGGTAATAGTTTCCAGGTGCTGTCTAAAAATACCCCGGGATCACCCTCGGCAAAATTTTCGATATCCTTGTTGGCAAACACCACGGCGGTCTTGATACCTTCAATCAAGTCCTCACTCGATATCGCCAACCCATACCGTTCAAAGACGGATGGTAAGCGTTGTTCCAAATAATCAAAATGGTTCCTGCCGTCCGCAAAAAAACCTCGAAACGGGATGGTGGCCTCGATGCACAGAGTCATCAATGCCAGGTCTTTTTCCGAAATCAACTCCGAAAGCTGCTTTTGCATAACAAGCGCACTCAAAAATTCATTCATGGCGGTCAGGGAGGTTAGCTGCTGCCCAGGAACAAGTTCAAAAATATCGAGAGTCATAAAAAACTGGCGATCAACTGCCGGGATATTCTCGACAACAAAAAATATGTCATTTTCCCGGCGAATGTACGGGCTAATCAGTTCCCAGACATGTGGGGAAAAGCCCATATCGACCTGGTAATAGACTATGTCATGATACAGTGCTGCCAGGCTGAGAATGGCATTCTCAGGATCGACAAAATTGAAAACGTGTTCGAGGGTGTGAAAATGACGCGCCTGGGTGGTCATGGCACGATGAATCGTCACAGAAAGCGTCTCCAGTTTATCGAGCGAAACTGTCACCCCAAGCTGATGGAAACTCTGTTTAAAAATGGAGATCAATTTCTGGACATTACCAACCTGCATAAATACCCTCAGTAGGTATAAAGATATGATTTATTTTACGCTTCGACTAGCCGAAATGCTATGGTAGATTTATCCCATTTTTTCGGAGAACCCTTATCAAAAATGGCTATTTATGCGCGTAGAGGGCTTTAAATGCCTTTTCAGGATCTTCGTACTGGAATTTAAAACCCAATTCCTGCAAACGCTTAGGAATGACGAATTGGCCATCCAACAACAAGGTACTCATTTGTCCAAGTGCTAGCCTGAGAACAAATGCCGGGGCGGGAATCCAATATGGCCTGCCGAGTGTTCTGGCAAGCATACGAACAAAGTCAGCATTCGAAACAGGTAGAGGGGCAGAAAGGTTAAAGACCCCGTTGGCCAGGGGATGTTCCAAAAGAAAACGTATGGCAGCCACTTCATCATCAATATGAATCCAGGAGACCCCTTGTTTGCCACTTCCAAGTGGACCACCGGCAAAAAACTTCACCGGTAACGCCATCAGTGGCAATACCCCGCGCTGGGCGTCCAACACGAGCGATGTTCGAATGATCACTCGTCGGACACCAGCATAAGATTCGACGGTTTGACTGGAATTTTCCCACTGCCTGGCGACCTGTGCTATAAAGTCACCACCCGCCGATTGTGTTTCATCAACCCGTTCCTCACCAAGTGGTCCATAATATCCAATTCCCGAAGACTGGATCAGGACAGGGGGTTTGCGGGTTGCCAATCGGTATGCCATGGAGATGGCCTGACCAGCCAACAAGCGGCTTTCAAGTATTTTTTGTTTTCGCTTTTCATTCCACGGCCAGCTGCCAACGGTCTCACCTGCCAGGTTAACGACCGCATCCATGCGTTCAAAGATATCCAACCAACCCTGACTGGTGCGACCATCCCACTTGACCCAATTGATCCCATCGGTGGATGCGCTGAATTCAGGATTTCGGGACAATATCCATGCTTGATGCCCACTTGCTAATAAGGATTTTGCCAGCGCAGACCCAATAAAACCGCTGCCACCAGAAATTAAGACATTCATAATAACTCCCATCGATTGATCTCCATCTCTATATAGAAATGGATTTTTTTACTGCCAGGCTGTAACCTGGTCACGTCCTTTTTGCTTGGATTGGTACAAAGCTTTATCAGCCTTATCAATGACTTCAGACATATCCAGGCCATCCTGTGGGTAGGTTGCCACACCAAAAGAGATACTGATATTCAGCAGGCAACCATCCTCATATGCAATCCTGAGCTGTGCGCATTTTATCCTTAATTCTTCTGCCCGACGAAACGCGAGGTCCTTATCCATGGCTGGCATCAATAAGAGGAATTCCTCGCCACCATAGCGATATATCTGGTCCGATTCGCGCGAATTTGAGGTCAATATATTGGCAACGGCTTGAAGAAATTCATCGCCAGTGTTATGCCCATAGGTATCATTAACCAATTTGAAGTGGTCGATATCCGCCAGGATAACGCTGATGGGATAGCCAGAGCGCTGGGCTCGTGACATTTCCTTCGAAAATATTTCCGCCAGGTAGCGTCGATTAAACAAGCCGGTTAATGGATCTCGTAAGGCTTGTTGCTGAATCGTATCCTTGAGCATACTCACAAGTTTCAACTGTACCTGCATATCCACATTCAGGCGCTGCATTTCGATCTCCATTTCCTTGCGCCTGGTGATGTCGCGATTACTACCGCGAGTCCCGCCAAAATTCCCCTTATCATCAAAAACAGGTTGGCAAATATGGCTTATCCATCGCACAGTGCCATCCTTATGAATAATCCTGTATTCAATCTCATCCTTTACACGATACTTAATGATCGCACGGTGCGTGTGTAGGATGCCTTCATCATCCGGATGAACAATCCCATCCATGAGATTCGGATCGGCTATAAACTCTTGTGCCTCATAGCCTGTGATAATTTTACAAGAAGGGGAAATGTAAATAAACTCCCTTTCTGGAGAAAGCCAATATTCCCAATCGAAGGTGTGATCTGCCACAATACGGTACTTGGCTTCCGACGCACGCAGCGCTTCTTCCGTCCGCCTTCGTTCACTAATATCCCGTACCACGCTCTGGATATGCATCGGCTTACTGTTTTCATCGCGGACAAGTTCAAGACTGATCTCCACCAGGCGGGTTCCCCCACCCTTTTGGGGCAGGTTTCTTTCATAAAGTGGTAGAGGCTCACCCGCATAGAGACGATCCATAAATTCTTTGTTCAAGCCCAGTTCGCCAGAAATATCGTTGAATGAAAACAGGCGAATTTCTTCCATGGTAAAACCTAGCATCTCGGGGGCACGATCGTTCACCACCAATTGTTTGCCACTTAAGTCAAAAATAAAGACTGCGTCATGTATTTGCTCAAACAGCGATCGATAGCGCGCCTCGCTGGCTTTGAGCTGATTTTCGGTTGTCCGTCGCTCGGTGATATCGTGGTAATTCACCACAATTGCAGCAACATCGGGATTATTCAGCAAATTTGTAGCGGTCATCTCAAGCCAACGAACCATGCCACTTTTTGTCACCAGGCGAAATTCGCGAATTTCCTGGTGATTTGGACGTTCTCTAACCAGCGAAAATGCCTCCGTTACTAACAACATATCATCCGCATAGATATTTTCCATCGCATTTAAGCCAACCAATTCGCCTGGAATATACCCAGTAAGACTGGAGTTTGCCGGGCCTTCATATGTCTGAATAAATTGTTCGTCCAGAAGTGTCAACCCGTCACCACTATTTTCGAGCACCGCCCGGAACCTTTTTTCACTGCTTTCCAACTTTGCCCAGGCACTGCGCCGTTCGGAAATATCTCGTAAAACACAAACAATCTCAATTTCTCCAGCCTGTGTGGTCACAAATGATGATGTGACCTCAATTGGAATCAAATTGCCATCCTTGTGAAATAATTCAATTTCATCCGTATATTTATCTGGCAACCGGGTGCTGATGAACATCTCTATACGCTCACTCAACACCTGGGCTAACTCAGCAGGTGTTGGATTGATAGAAAAATTGGTAAAAGATATTTCCATCAATTCAGAAGGCTGGTAGCCCAGTATTTTCTCCACAGATGGGCTGATATAGGTAAATTTGCGCGTAATGGGATCAATTGTGCCAATCACATCAACCACGTTATCGGAAATCAAGTAAAAACGCTCTTCACTTATCTTTAGTGCCTGCTCCACCTGTTGGCGCTCGATACTGACTTTGTCGGTCAACTCGAGCACATTGATTAAGTGCAATTTTTGTATTGAGTACGTCAATCCACCTGCCACAATAAATTCGCCAGTCAGTGTTACCCATTGGGTAATGGATACGGAGAAATCAGGCTTTGGCAACAGCCCAAACTGCTCCGCAAACAGCAGCCCCAGGACACAAAATGAAGCCAGTACAGTTGAATATGCAACCCCTGTCAGACCCATCAACATACCAGCAACGATGATCAGGATCGTATAGATCGATGAAATCGGGGAGCGGATGGTCCCTACCAGGGCACTGGCTATGGTAACCATAAGGAAGCCGACTGCAAGTGTCCAAAATGAAGCAACGACAACTTTTCCCCTAACAATCCAACGACGGATATATACAACTACCAGGAAATATGAAAAGCCAAGTGCGATGACCATGGGTGGGGTATTGGACCCGAGCACAGCCCCCACTGTCGCAAAAAGCGAAAAGAAAATATTTAACAACGAAATATTATCAAGCAAGTTGATTACACTGGCTTTTTTCGGATCATCTTGATGTTTTGGAACCACAAAATTATGTTCGAAAAACCGCTTCATATATCGGACCTGCCAGCGACCCTAAAAAAAAACAACCAGGAGATCATTATCTCCCAGTTAAAAACACTGAATATGTTTATGAT
>CAIVSQ010000046.1 GCA_903908605.1 uncultured Anaerolineae bacterium | reverse complement strand
CGCCGCGGGCTTTTTTACATTTATAGCTAAAGTGTTGGGGATATCCAGTTATGCCGTAGGTCTTTCGGCGAAGATAAAGTGGGCCACCTGAAATCCCAGTGTGATCTCCCTGTTGTTTACATGGATGGTCAGGGTCTGGTTGAAGGGCAGAATATTTGTAACTTGTGTGCTTACACCCGGCAGGATGTCATTTTCAATTAAAAAATTGAGCAGATCTGGATTGTCTTCAGCATATTCATGGATTCTGCGAATGATGACTTGTTCGCCTACTGGCAAATTGGTGAGCGGTATCCAGCTGCTGATGGCTTTCTCACTTCCGGGAAATGGATTCCCATGTGGACATACCTGGGGATTCCCCAGTACTTCGCGCATACGTTCTTCCAGTTGCTGCGAGATGGCGTGTTCAATTCCATGGGCTTCGTCATGAATCAGGCGCAAAGGTACTTTCAGGATGCTGGCCAGCAGCCATTCTGTTAGCATGTGGCGACGGGTGACGGAATGTGCGGCGGCTCGGCCAGTTTCAGTCAGGTGAACTGCTTTGCGGCCTGTGCCTGTGATCCAATTGTCCCTTTCCATACGCTTAAGCGTCATGGCCACAGTCGCAGGGGCAACGTTCATGCGCTCGGCAAGGCGAGCTGCGATAATTTCACCATGGTCCCGTTCCATCACGTGCATGGTCATCAAGTAATCTTCCACTGTGTGGGTTGGGCGGGTTGTGGAGTTTGAAGGCATCTGACGTGTCATTTATCACCCTGAAGATAGAAATAATACACTGGACTAACTGAAAATGTTAGTATATACTAATGATTGCCGTTTAGATATACTAGAAATAAAATTCTATCATGCTCGCTTAGCATGTCAAGAATTGATCTGTACGCACTTCTTTATTTCTTGGAGGTTATTATGTTGGCTGGATTGTTGCTCTCGCTTCGCGAAGGTCTCGAGGCTGCGTTAATTATCGGGATTGTTCTTGGGGTACTGAGCAAGTTGAAACGTACTGATTTGAATCGTATGGTTTGGAGTGGTATGGTCCTTGCAGTATTATTCAGCACACTTATTGCGGTGGGGCTGATGATACTGGGGATGGAATTCGAGGGTCGCGGGGAGCAAATTTTTGAAGGCGTGGCAATGTTGCTTGCCGCGGGTGTCCTGACCTGGATGATCATCTGGATGAGGCATTCTGCTGGAAATCTAAAAGAGGAAATCGAAGGAAAAACCCGAAATGCCTTGCTTGGGCAAAATAACGGTCTTTTTGTGCTGGCCTTTTTAGCGGTATTCAGGGAAGGTGTTGAGTTAGCGCTGTTTCTACTAACAGTTCAGAAAAATGCGGGTGCGGTGCAAACCCTGGTGGGTGCGTTCTGCGGACTGGCTGGGGCCGGGGTTATTGGTTGGATGTTGTTTTCCTCCACCCGCAAGCTCAGCCTGCGTGGTTTTTTCCAGGTGACGAATGTGCTCCTGGTAATATTTGCTGCCGGGTTGGTTTCTGTGGGCGTGCATGAATTTATTGAAGCAGGGTTTATTCCTGCCTTAATTGACCCGGTTTGGAATATCAATGGATTATTAAGTGACCAGAGCGAAGTTGGATTGATGCTGAAAGCCCTGTTTGGTTATAATGGCGACCCCTCACTTGCTGAAGTGCTGGCCTATTTAGCCTACCTTGCCGGTGCTGTTTATTATTTATTTGCGAAAAAGGCAAGAATCAGCTCGCCAGTTCCAAGTCCGGCCGATTAGTTAATGTTGAAATTTAAAACAGGATGGGAGCGGGTCGTCACTCCGCTCCCATCCTGTTTTAATAATGGTTGGTACTAGCGCCATGTTGTGCTGTTTTCATCACGTGGTTTTGCAGCCATCCCAACTGGTTGGTAGGTGGGCTCGGGCCTGGCGGTATTTTGAAGATTGGTGGCCTGCATTGGTCTTGTTTGCGGCTTGTAGCTGCCGGTGGTTTGAGGTGCGAGGCGATTGGTTGCATCTGCACGTGACTGGGCGGTAGGATGGTTGCCTGGCCTGGTTTCTGCCATTGAGAACAGTCGATCTCCAGACATCGAAAATGTGCCGATGATCAGCAGCCTGATCAACCAGACCATGACCGCTACAAACACAGGTACTACCTTCAGCAGGGTTTCACGCCCGATGATGGAGGAACCCAACGAAGTGTGCTCACTGATGGCCACTGCTACACCCCACCAGGTGAGGATGGCGTTCATTGCGGCTGCCAGCAACCATGCGCCAAACAGATACCAGACCTCGGCAGGCTCCTTGGCGGTTTCTTTTTCTGGCGTAAATAAGCGGGCGATGCCGGCGAAGTCGATCCCGCAAAATGCTATCGAAAGAATGGTGGCCCATCGTATGCCAGCAAATTTTAGATTTTCACTGAGAAAATCGGTCAGGGCAAAATCGGTGGTGGAATAATTAAATACTTCGAATGCCAAAAGGGCTAACAAGAGGATGCCGCCGAAAATGGATCCCCGTGAGAGACCTGTCTTGCGGAAGAGATTTTGAATCTGAAGACTGGAAAGGTTGTTCATGGCTTGCTCCTTGTGACCTTCGAACTGGTAAAGATAACAGCTTGTTTTATAATAGAACAGATATTCTAAAATGTCAATACTCAATTTCGGATATCATTCGTTCGCTCATATCAATCATTCTCCGTCTATTCGGCGTGTTGTTGCTGTATTTATTAAGTCGTATACTATATTTCAATCTATCGATCGATTAGGAAGGTGTTGAAAAATGCGTTACTCTACTCCGGAATTACTGGTTGATGCGCGAGCTAACCTGGGTGAAGGCCCAGCCTGGGATGCCGTTCATCAATGCCTGTATTGGGTTGATATATTTGCCGGTGCTTTGCATGTCTACCGTCCCGCTGCAGGGACTGCGACGGTTGTTAATTTGGATGGGCAGTGGCTTACTTGCGTAGCCCCATCGCGTAGTGGCAGGTTGATCGCCGGTCTTGGCCACGGGTTAGCCTATCTCGATCCGGTTACAGCAAAATCTGAACTGTTATGCCAGCCTGAAAGCAGCCAGCCAGGCAACCGCTTTAATGACGGTAAATGTAGCCCTGATGGCCGTTTGATTGTCGGGTCGATGGATAACGCCGAGGTGCTTACGAGCGGCGGCCTGTATTCATATGCCTCGGATGGGACGTTGAAAAAATTGTTGAGTGGGATTGGCATCTCAAATGGCCTGGCATGGAGCCCGGACCACCACACGCTTTATTACATCGATACCCCTACTCGCCAGGTTATGGCCTATGATTATGACCTTACCAGTGGTCAGATTGCCAATCCTCGCCAGTCGGTGGTGATCCCCGATGGGCTTGGTTGGCCGGATGGTATGACCTCCGATACGCATGGCAACTTGTGGATTGCCATGTGGGGTGGCGCGGCTGTGACGCTCTGGGATCCGGCGCGCGGGACCATGTTGGAAAAAATTGCCGTTCCTGCCCGGAACGTAACCTCCTGTTGTTTTGGTGGTCCAGATTTGAGCGATTTGTATGTCACTTCAGCGCGCAAGGGTCTGGACGCGCAGGATCTTTCCGCGCTGCCTGCCACGGGCGGTCTTTTTCGCGTAAAAACAAATGTTATTGGAATGCCGACTTTTGCATTTTCTGATTGAGCGGAACCGCAGATGACTAAAGGCAGAACTTCGTTTTGCTGGGTACCCCCCCAGTAAACTTCAGGTGCAGGCAAAAGAATTGATCCACATTCCCTGCCTTGTAAGAAAAACCGCATGGACCCTATCTAATGAAAAATCCCCATCACTGGGGATTTTTTTAGTTGTTTTTGTTATTCGATTCGGGTGTCATCGCCTGTGCAGAGGGTGCGTGCAGCCTGTCTTCTTCGACTTTGCGAATACCATTGCGTACCTGGGTCAGAACTTTGGTAACCTCTTCTTCCAGCTTTTGCAAAGATTCAATCACATAATCATCAGCATCATGACGTGTGTTGGCTGCGTCATCTCGAGCCTGGGCGACGATCTGTGCGCCGCGAGTTTGGGCGCTTTTTACAATTGCTTCGCGATCGACGATCTGTTCAGCTTTTTCCTTGGCGAGGGCGACGATGCGACTGGCTTCTTCCTGGGCCTGGGCAACGATGCGGTCTTTTTGGGAAACAACTTGCTGTGCTTTTTTAACCTCTTCGGGGATTGTCACGCGCATCTGGTCGATGATATCCAGCATTTTATCTTCATCCACAACCACGTTGCGGGTGAAAGGAACAGCGCGACTTTCGTTAAAGAGTTCTTCTATGCGATCAATGAGATGCAGAATATCCATAAATTCCTCCGTCATTGGAGTACAAACAACACAATATTACGCGAAATAAACGCTACGATTATAACAATTATATATCAACTATTGTGAAAAACTTAATCCCTAAGTGCATTGGCTGGTCGTTGGCTATCACTCATTCCCAATACCTTCTGCTTTAAGGCAGTTTCCACATGCAGCGGCACCATGCTGGAAATATCACCATCAAGCATGGCAATTTCGCGAACCGTGGTTGAAGAGATAAAGGTGTGTTCTTCATTGGTGATGAACGCCACTGTTTCTACGTCTGCAGCCAGGCGGTGATTTGCCAGTGCCATACGGAATTCAAATTCAAAATCTGAAAAAACGCGCAGGCCGCGAATAATCACCTGGATGTTGTTTTCATGGGCGGTATTAACAGTTAGGCCGCTGTAGCCAATGATCCGGATCTTGGGATGGCCCTGGAAAGACTGTTGTACTAGTTGGATCCGTTCTTCGGGTGAAAACAACAAAGACTTGAGTGGCTTATCATATACAGCGATAATTACTTCATCAAAAAGCCGGGTTGCGCGTTCAGCGATGTCCATGTGGCCATAGTGAATTGGATCAAAAGTGCCGGGAAACATGGCTCGAACCATTGGTTAATTCTCCAGTAAGCAGTAAAGCTTTGTAATCATAGAGCCCGCACAAAAAGATAACACAATCATCCTGGGCGAGCGACAAGATGGTCCATTTTTTAACAAGGTCTGGTCGTGGCAGTTAACTTACATCGCCAGATCGACCCCAGAAACGCTCCAATGCTTCGGATAATAGGGCGTGCTCGGGCGCTTTCAGTTCGGCGTCGATCTCAAACATTTTCTGGGCATGGTTGCGCGCTTTTTCAATCAGGCTGACATCAGTAAGGGAAGCCATTTTCAAATTGGTGGCATAACCTGATTGCCGGGTTCCAAGGAATTCTCCCGGTCCACGTTGTTTCAGGTCAAGTTCGGCCAGCTTGAAACCATCATTGGTTTCAGTCATTGCTTGTAAACGCGCGTTTTCGGCTGCGTCTGCGTGGTCCGGGACCAACAGGCAGAAGGACTCACCACCACCGCGTCCAACGCGTCCACGCAGTTGGTGGAGTTGAGCCAGGCCGAAGCGATTGGCGCCTTCGATCAGCATGACAGTGGCGTTGGGTACATCGACCCCGACTTCAATCACGGTGGTTGATACGAGGATATCGTACTTTTTATCGCGGAAATCGGTCATGATGCAGTCTTTTTCATCCGGCTTCATTTTGCCGTGCAACAGACCAAGTTTCAGCTTTGGAAAGATTTCCCGGGATAGTCGTTCATGATCATCGACGGCTGCCTTCACTGATTCGAGTTTTTCGCTTTCCTCGATCAGGGGGTACACAATGAAAGCCTGGTGCCCGGCTTCAATTTGGCTGGAGATCAACGAATAGCCGCGTTCGCGTTCCTGTGGCTTGATCACGTGGGTGGCAACGGGTTCACGACCAGCGGGCATTTCATCCATTACAGAAATATCCAGGTCGCCATACAAGGTCAGGGCCAATGAGCGTGGAATTGGGGTGGCCGTCATCACCAGTAGGTGGGGATTGGTTCCCTTCGCGCGCAGTGCGGCACGCTGGTCAACGCCGAAACGATGCTGCTCGTCAATAATGGTTAACTGCAGGTCCTTGAAGACGACCGGGTCTTCGATTAACGCGTGGGTGCCAATGAGGACCTTAACGTGCCCTGAAGCCAGCCCTTCCTGGATGCTGGCTCGATCACCAGCGCTTGTATCCCCGGTGAGCAAGCGCACCTGGTCTTCCTGCAACAAGCCATCCCCGGTCATCAGACTGCTGAAGTTTCGTAGATGTTGCTCAGCGAGGATGGATGTGGGAGCCATGATGGCTGCTTGAGCGCCGTTACGTGTGATCATCATGGCTGCCAATGCAGCCACAACTGTTTTGCCCGAACCAACATCGCCCTGGATCAGGCGGTTCATTGGACGTCCCGAGCCAACATCGACACATACGTCATCCACAGTCCGTTTTTGTGCGCCTGTCAGGGTGAATGGGAGGGCTTCAATGCGCTCTCCCAGCCACTCTTCCGGTACGTCAAATATCCGCCCGACAACACTCTGCCAGTCGCGTTTTTGACGTAATACACCCATTTGCAGATAAAAGATTTCATCAAATGCCAGGCGTTCGCGTGCTTCGCTCAGTGCTTTTTGCGAATCGGGAAAGTGTGCCTGGTGAATAGCTTCGCCCAGGCTTTGCAGCCCGGCGCTGGTTTTGATTGATTCTGGCAGTGGATCGGGTAACCGGGGTGCCCAAAACTTGATCACCTGGTCCATTAATTGTCGAAGCCATTTTTGGGTAATGTTGGCCGTCAACGGGTAAATGGGAACGATCCGGTTGGTATGCAGATGTTCTGTTTCGATTGGTTCCCAATCGGGGCTGTTTAACACCAGGCGACCCAGGTACTGCTCAATGGTGCCAGCTACGGCAATATTCATACCTTCGCTAAGCCGGTTCATCAACCAGGGTTGATTGAACCAGTTGATGCGTAAAGCGCCGGTGCCATCACTGATGATAACTTCGACGATTTGCATTTTGCCACCGCGAACCGGGCGGTTGATGACGCTCTGTATCTGTCCAATGACTGTGACAACCTGCCCGTACATTAAGGAGCGGATCGGCTGTAGTTGGCTGTAATCATCGTAGCGACGAGGAAAGTAATACAGCATGTCCGCCAGTGTGAACATGCCCATTTTTTCGAGTGATGAGGCATTTTTTGGTCCAACCCCCTGCAGAACGGTCAGGTTGGCGTTTAATGCAACTGGTGTTTGCGAAGTTTGCGCACCGGGGTAGGAGGAAGCTCGCGCAGGCGTTGGTTTTCGTTCTTGCCGGGGTTGTTGGGCTGGGCGCGGTTCGTTGTTTTCTGGTTTAGGCTTGGGCGCCTGGCGTTCTTCCACAGGTGTAGAAGGTGTTACCGCCGGGCTTGCAGTAGTTTGGGTGCTTTGATTTTCAGAATACACGGGGATTGGCATGCCGGCATCGGGGATTTGACCCTGGATCCGTTTCCAAACCCCTTTCAGGGTGTCTGCGCGCGAGGTGGGGGTCAAGCGTTGGTAGTCACGCAGGCGTGATGCGACAAGTTGGATCAAGTCCTCCGATAACCCTTCGTTGCGAGCTTCGGCTTCCCAAAAATCCAAAATTTTAGCCAAACCGCCGATCACGGCTGTGTTGGCATATTTATTCTCTGCTTCAAGGCGGAAAAATTTACGTAGTTTTTCAAGAGATGCATGCATAAAGTTATTTTACCCTATGTGAAACCCGAAACACCGGCAGAAGAGCAAAATTCCTGCCTAAGGAAGGTTTTCCCCACCTTGCGTCCACCGAGAACTCGCCGGGAGCTGTCTGCCGGTAAGTGGCAGACAGCATCATTTTGCAATCCGGCTAAATTCTTGCGTTGGAGAATAGGACCATGGTTAATTGGCTAGCGGTTATTTCTCACGTCTGACAGCAGCAAATCCCAGCCCATGCGGACCAACGTGGGTGCCAATGACAGTGGTGACATTGACGATATGGATATCAGCGGGGAGGTTTTGCCTGATATTTGCCAACCGGTCGAGAAATTCCCGTGCGCGTTGTTCGGCGTTGGTGTGTAATATGCTTAATCTTTCCAATGGACCAAGCCCGGCCAAAATATCAAATAATTTTTCGGTGGCTTTGCGGGTTGTGCGCGGCGCGTCAACTGGTTTTACGATCCCTTCGCGCAGCTCAACGATCGGTTTAATACTCAACAGGCTGCCCAGGGTGGCAGCTGCCTGCGGAACACGCCCTGAACGGCGCAAATACTCCACCGTGTCCAGGGCTGCATAGGTGTGGGTACGCTGCCTGACCGATTGAATGGCCTGCAGGATTTCCGTCAGCGGCTGGCCTTGTTCGATCCCTTCGGCCGCTGCCAGTACCTGGTATCCGGTTCCCATGGATAGCGAGCCTGATTCGATGACGCTGATTTTGCCTGCAAATTCTTCGGCCGTTTTTCGAGCGATGTCAGCGATGGCGGTCAATTTTTCGGCCGTGAATATTCCAATAACATGTTCGCAGCCGGCGTTCAAAAGAGCCTGGTAACGCGCGGCCATGCTTTCGCCGGATGGCGCGGCCGTGCTTGGTGACCTGCGCAGTAAAGGCAAACGCTCGTAAAATTCGCTGCGTGTAATCTCGATGCCATCCTGGTAGGCCTGGTCATCCAGCACCAGGATGGCAGGAACCACCTGGATTCGGTAACGGTCAACCAGCTCTTCAGAAAGATCGGTTGGAGAGTCGGAAACCAGACCAATTTTCATCATGTCAGGAGGTTGCCCTCTCCTGGTTTTTCCAGCACTGTCAGCCCAACGGTATGGTCGCCAAACAATGTTGTCAGTGTCTGGTTCAATTCAATCTCGTGAAAGTGAATGCCTGGGAATAATCCGCTGGATTCCTCGCGCAATGGCCTGGCGTGCAGGCTGATGTTTTTTCCGTGAAAATAGGCCAGGTGTTGGGGGTTTTCAAATTCGCCCAGGAATTCCTGCATAATTTCCAGCAAGTGACGCTGGGTACGCACCTTTTTGTAAACCGATAGTTGGCCTTCTTCAAGCGAAAAAATGGGCAGGTTGGCTGGGTCATTCCCAGAGGGGAGCAAATTGCCATGCTCAAAAACGGGCAACTTTTCAGGAAAGATAATTGTAAATAAATATGGGATTACAGAGCGCAGGTGTTCTTCAACTTCCGCGAGCCCAGCCCCGGCGGCTGCTTTGCGTGCCGCGATTTGTGCCAGCAGACCCAGGCCTGGCCCAAGTTGCTGGGTGTCTAGTATGGAAATCTTGGATGTGCCACCATGGCTCTGTGCGGCTTTTAATGCGGTGTTTGTCAGGGGGATAATGTGCTCTGAGGCTGTCAGAACCAGGATTGATTTATATTCCCGTTCCATATCTTTGAAAACATCCTGGAATTCTTCTGGACCAGGCAGGCTGGTGCCTTTTTCTACCCCCATTCCAATGGGCATGACGCGAATCAATCGCCCGCTGCTGGCAGAAGCGGGTGAAAATATTGCAGAAGTATTTGTAAGAATGCACAAGCTCATAATAAAATCCCTCTCCCTGTATCGTCAGGGAGAGGGTATTGTAATCCAGGTTTGTTTACTCGATCGAGAAAATAAATTGGTAATGCGGTTGCCCGCCTTCTTGCACTTCAATTTCCTGGCTGGGGTAATTTTCACGGATTAAGTCAGCGATGCGATTGGCTTCGGTATGCTTCATATCTTCGCCGTAGAACATGGTGATCAGTTCATAATTGGATGTGCCAGCTTTTTCAAGCAGAGCCAGACAGGCTTCTTCAAGATTTTCAGCGGCTACAGCCAGCTTGCCATTCAACAGCGCAATTACCTGGCCATCCTTAACGGTTACATCGTCAATCTCCACCGACCGGGTGGCGGTGGTGATCTCACCGGTGATTACGTTATCCAGGGAGCGGATCATTTTCTCCGCTACGGCATCCAGATCTCCATCCGGGTTTAAGTGCAGCATAGCCGCCAAACCCTGGGGAACGGTGCGGCTCGGGATAACACGCACTGTCTTGGTGGTTACTTCGCGAGCCTGGTTGGCAGCCAGCACGATATTTTTGTTGTTGGGCAGAATAATGATCTTATCTGTGGGCAGGTTTTCAAAAGCGTCCAGGATATCCTTGGTGGAAGGGTTCATGGTTTGGCCACCGCTGATGACCGCTGCAACACCCAGGCTGGCGAAGATGCGCGAAAGGCCGGTTCCGGGAGAAACAACAACCACACCAATTTGGCCTGGTTCGATGGTGGCAAGCTCCAGATGATTGGAAGCTGCTTTGCTCCCAATATCTTCCATCTGGGCAAGCAGGTTTTCCATGGCAACCTTGGTAATCGTGCCAATTCCCAGGATGTAGTCGATGGGTTCGTAACGCTTTTCCAGTGGGGTGTGAATGTGCATGCGGTACATGCCTTCACCCTCGCCGACCTGGATGGAGGTACCCATCTTTTCTAGTTCGCTATAGAAGGCTTGTAGTTCGAAGTCGCCGTTTGGACGGAAATCGACCACAACTTCCCAGTCCTGGCCTTCTTCAACATCTTCCAGCGCATTTTCCAGGTTCATGGCCGAAAGCGGTTGCACGGAGATCAAAGCCGCATCCAGTGGGTCCCCGTCAATAAAGCGAATCATGCCTTCGAGGATAAAAAATAATCCCTTTCCGCCTGAATCCACCACCCCGGCCTGCTTTAGAATGGGCAGGAATTCCGGTGTGCTTTGTACGGAGCGGTCAGCAGCCAGTACGCAGCGCCGTAACACAACGATGGGGTCATCCGTTTCCTGGGCTGCCAGGAGTGCTTCTGTGGCGATGTCTTTTGAAACAGTCAGGATGGTGCCTTCAACCGGGCGAACCACTCCTTTGTAAGCGGTGTCGCGTGCTTCTGCAAAGGCGGCTGCAAGGGTTTGCGCGTCAATCACTTCCTTCCCGTGCATGGCTCGCGAGAATCCGCGCCAAAGCTGCGAAAGGATCACCCCAGAATTACCACGGGCGCCCATTAATGCGCCCTGGGCAACACCTGCAGCCATTTGCCCGGCATTTTGATGGCCTGAGCTGCTCACTTCGTTGTATGCTGAGGTCATGGTTAACAGCATGTTGGTTCCCGTGTCGCCATCCGGGACGGGAAAAACATTTAAGGCATTGACTATTTGGTGATTGGTACGCAGCCAGGTCAAGCCTGCCTCAACCAATTGTTTCAACATTAAACCATCAAAGGGCTTACTCTGCATGCGTACAAATCTCCTGCGCGGATGGTGATAGGGGGTGGGCTATGAGGGATCTAAACCACAATTCCAGTTGTGATTGAATCTGTTGGACAATATTTTTCAGAAAGGCTCTCAGTCGGTATTGCTGACTCGCAATCCCTGGACG
Organism: uncultured Anaerolineae bacterium; assembly: GCA_903908605.1. Lineage (GTDB taxonomy): Bacteria > Chloroflexota > Anaerolineae > Anaerolineales > Villigracilaceae > UBA5195. The sequence continues at coordinate 21,747 of CAIVSQ010000046.1, read as the reverse complement.
TGGACGTTGATGTTACGAACCTTCAGGCCGACATTCTTTTCGACGGCATAGCGCACAGCATTGGCGACACTTTGCGCAACAGATGCGATCCTGGTCCCGAATTCGACGATTACGTAAATGTCGATATCAAGGTTTTCGCTTTCGAAATGGACATTGACACCACGATTCGGCTCGCGAGTGATCGTGGATGCAATTCCTTCAGCCAGGTTCTTGGGCGCCAGCCCAACCACACCATAAGATTGCAGCGTGGAATGGTAGGCAATGGTGGCGATGGCGGTGGGCGATATGTGTATGCTACCCAGGGTAGTTTTTTCTTGTCCCATGATATTATTCCTTTGCGTGAGTATTAACACTTGACTTGTAGAAGGATACGCTTTGTGGTAAAATTTTGGGCCTGAACAAAACGGCTCAATGGTATTATAGCAAGAAAGGATAATTTACGATGGCTAAATGCGCTCACTGTGGCAAGACCACCACTTTTGGTCACAACCGCTCTTTCTCTTTACGGGCTACCAATCGCAAGTTCTTACCGAATTTGCAAAAGGTGACTGTTTTCGATAAGGGTAACAAGACCAAAAAGACGCTGTGCACCAAGTGCATCCGCACGATGGTGAAATCTGCGTAGTTTTTACCTGATCAAATAAAGATCACGGTGGGTTTCCCATTCGGGTTACTCGGACCGTGATTTTTGTTTTAAAGGTCAATTTTCCGGACGATAAGCAGGCAATGTCAAGTTGTGCAGGGCGGCAATCCCTGCGGTGATTCCACCAGGGTGTTTGAAGACTGCATTGCCTGCCACGAACGCATCCGCGCCGGCTTTGAGTAGAGAGGGGAGTGTTTTCTCTGAAACGCCGCCATCCACTTCGAGCCAGGCCTGTGACCCGTTTTCATCCAGCGATTTGCGAATTTGAGCCACTTTTTGAAGCATTTCGGGGATAAAATTTTGGCCGCCAAAGCCTGGGTTGACGGTCATGACAAGCACCAGGTCAACCAGTGTATAAATTTCCTGTAACATGATAGCAGGTGTGGCTGGATTGAGGGTGACACCAGCTTTGACCCCCAAGGATTGAATTTGTTGGATGGTACGATGCAAATGGGGGCAGGTTTCCACGTGGACCGTCAGCCGATCGGCACCTGCCCTGGCAAAGGCTTCCAGCATGCTTTCAGGCTTCTCGATCATCAGGTGTACATCCAGTGGCAGGTTGGTGGCGCGCTTACAGGCTTCCACCACCAGTGGGCCGAGGGTCATGTTGGGCACAAAGTGACCATCCATGACATCCACATGGATCCAATTTGCGCCGGCTTTTTCACAGGTGGCCAAGTCTTCACCCAGCCGGGTAAAATCAGCCGAGAGAATGGAGGGGGCAATGATGGGCGTTTTCATCTAAGGCAGCGCGTTGCTCCACCGGAAGAAAATGGCCAGCCAAAGCGGCACCAATCCACCTACGGCCGCCAGGGCCAGCAATCCCAAGATCACCGAGACCCAATCGATTTCGACTCCATCATCTTCATCATCAGGTTCCGATTCCTGATAGGTATGTACAGGTTGCGAGGGTGTTACGGTGGGTGAGATGGCTGGTGTGATTGTTACTGGACCGGTAGCTGCCACGGGTTTCTGGCGCTGGGTCTGTTTTTGCTGTCCAAAGGTCATTAACACTCGCCCAAGTTGGTCTGCTGTGCGGTAGCGGGCAGAGGGTTCCTTGGAGAGCACCTTGAGGATGATCTGGTCTAATTCGGGCGATATCTTGGGATTTTGATCCCCGGGTGGTTGAGGTTTCATTTCCCGGTGCAGGCGGGCCAGGGTCTCGGGGGTTTTAGCGACGAAGGGTGGCCGTCCGGTCATCATTTCGTACATTACCACGCCCAAAGAGTACACATCTGACGCGGGAGATGGCGCTTGCCCGGCGGCTTGTTCGGGGGAGAAGTACAAAGGTGATCCCCACACTACGTCACTCTGCTCATCTGGCCGAATGCCAGATATTGCTCGCGCAATACCAAAATCGGTGACTTTGACCCGCCGGTCTGGAGTGATCAAAATATTGTGTGGTTTTACATCGCAATGGACCAGTCCAGCACGGTGAGCATAGCCCAGTCCTGCACAAGCCTGGATGACGATCGGGAGCGCTTCTTCGGGTGTAAATTTACCAATGTTGTCGATCATGATCTTCAGGTTGGTGCCAGGCACATGTTCCATCACAATAAAAAGCTTGCCCTGGTCAAAACCAAAGTCATGGACTGTAACAATATTGGGGTGCGAGAGGTTGGCGGCAGCTTTTGCTTCTTGCCGGAACCGTACTTGCACATTGGGATCCGAGGAATAATCAGAACGCAGCATTTTAATTGCAACATAGCGCTCCAGCATTAGGTCGCGGGCGCGATACACTTGCGCCATGCCGCCTGTGCCGAGCGGTTCAAGAAGTTGGTAACGGTTGTTGAGAAGCGCTGGTTGTGCCATCTTGAAGAAATTATATCATTCCGGACGAGTGAAAACTTCCTGAAGTTTGGTGAGTGCAGCTTACAAAGACGCTGGTTTGAGAATCTTGCAGGTTTTGATGCCCAGGAAACCGAAATTTATTGGTGTTTTAGTGAATTGGCAGGGTTTGGGTTTGACAGGAGCGGCTTGAAGTTAATCCGATTATTTAAAAAAATAAACTCCAGCATGGTTGTTGGAGTTTATTTGTGTTGATCTATTTTTAGGTGATGCCTGGCGTATGCCGCTGATTGCGTTCTAGCGTGTTGCCGGTTATGTACTGCCTGGTGGGTTGATTAGGTGATCAAGTTATCAAGTGATCTGGCAGGTGGTCTGTGCGGTTCAGATAGCAAATCACCAAATCGTTCTGTCGGAAATCGAAACGGCTAATGGATGCGTTATGAAGCAGGAACCAGGATTGGAGTTGGTTGGAAGCTTGTTTCCATGGCAGGTTGAGCATTGAGCACATCAGGCGCATGAAAAACCCCCCGTGGCTAAAAATCGCCACTCTGTGTTCTGGACGGCCGGGCTGATCACCATGTCGTTTCAAAAACTCGGCAAAAAAGCGGTCAGCGCGCGGTTGGCGTTCTTCGTCCGTTTCGAATGGACGGTTCCACCAGCCGGTTTCGTCCAGGCTATCGGGCAGGGCGAATTCGGGGTAATGTTGCTCAAAAAAGGAGCGTGGTTTGCCCGGCAAGCCAACCAGTTTGGTCTTATCACCCCGGCTGAAAATGCCGCCTTCCTCGTGAATATCTACCCAGGCGGCAAACGGCAGCCCCAGGGCTTGGGCGGTGGGTGCGGCTGTTTTTACAGCTCGAGACATCAGACTGGCGTAAACATGTGTCAGCCCAAAACCCAGCCGGTTTTGCGCGTTCCAATCGGTTGATTGGAGCTGCTGCCTGGCGCTAATAAACTCAGCCAGCAGGCGTGCCTGTTCGATCCCCTTTTGAGTTAGTTCTGGATCGGGGCTCTCAGCATAGTTGGGATCCTGCCAATTGGCGTTGTTTTCAGATTGTCCGTGACGAATAAAATAAAGTTCCATGGCCTGTCTTTTGAATAGTCGGAGAATGTTGAGTGGGACAAGCCCATCTCGATGGGATGTCTATGGCCCAGGTAAAATTTTCTTTAATGCGTTTTTGAATACTTCATAGGGTTGTGCGCCAACCACAGCATAACGATCATTGATCACATAGGTTGGTACGCCGGTCACGCCGATTTGGCTGGCAAGCTGTACCTCCTCCATGACAAGCTGTGTGTATTTACCGCCATCCACAGTGCGTTGCATATCGTCCGGATCAAGCCCAGCCTCACTGGCAGCCTGGCGCAATACCTGCCAGTCGCTGATATCCAGGCCTTGCCCGTAGATTTTTTGAAACACAGCATGGTGAAAGGCTTTGCCCTGTCCGTTTTCGGCTGCATACGCATGGGCTTCATGAGCCAGCCGCGTGTTATGAAGACGTTTGGTTGGGACAAAATCCAGGCCATTTTGCTGTGCCATTTCTTGCAGGCGTTTGTCAGCACCTGAAGCCTGCGCACGTTTTACATAGTCGGGCAGATCCATTCCTTCCGGGGGAGTATCCGGGCGTAAATAAAAAGGTTTCCAATCAATTTCCACATCGTATTCATTTTCCAGCTTTGCGACCACACCCTGGCCGACATAGCACCAGGGTCATATATAATCCGAATAAATTGTCAGTTTGAAATCTGCCATAGGTTTTTACCTTCCAATAAAAGGAGCTGATTAATTTGCCGGATACGTGATTGTGATTTTCAATCCGCCAGATTCGCGGTTTTGAGCAACGATCTGCCCGCCCTGTGCTTCTACAAGCTGGCGAGCGATTGCAAGCCCCAACCCGGCCCCGCCCGAAGCGCGTGAACGGGATTTTTCGCCTCGCCAAAAGCGCATAAAAAGGTTGGGGATATCCTCGTCGGGTACGCCAGGGCCATCGTCCACAATGGTGAAAACGACCAGCCCATTTTCATTCTTAACAGACAGGTTTATGTGCCCATTCTCGGGTGTGTATCTAATTGCGTTGCTGACCAGGTTGCCTACCACTTGCTTGGCGCGTTGGGGATCCAGCCAGGCTTCTGCGCTTTGGGCGCAGTTGTCGCAGGCCAGTTCAATGTGTTTGTCCTCGGCCTCGGCCTGGAAAATGTCGATAACATAGGCTACAAGTTCTTTTAAATCGGTTAATTTGCGCTCAAAATGTAGTTGTCGTGTTTCCACTAACGTTAGCAGACGCAAGTCTTCAACCAACCGCTCGAGCAGGTAGGTTTCTTCCAATGCCGGGCTGATCTGTTCGGGCGTGGCATTGTAAATACCATCCACAATCCCTTCCAACCGGCCACGTATGACGGTCAGTGGTGTGCGTAATTCATGAGCGATATCAGCCAACATGTTGCGACGCTCATTATCACTATCTTCCAGTGATTCGGCCATGTGGTTGAAACTATCTGAAAGTACGCGCAAATCATCCGGACCGGAAGAGCTTACCCGGGTGGAAAGATCTCCGCCGGCAACGGCGCGCGCAGCAGCGATTACTTCCGCCAGCGGATTTACAAACCGGCGCATCAGGAAGAGCCCAATAATCACAGTGGGAAGAGCCATCATGAGCGATATCATCCCAATCGGCCAGAGGAAATCAAGAGTCCACTGTCGTTCTGATGGCATGAAGGTTGAATCCATTAACAGGGTCGCCACCGTTTCCGAATTGACAATAATTGGAATCTGGGTGTCTGTTTTCTTTTTTGAATAGGTACTTCCAATCAGGTCAGATTGGATATTGCCGTGATCCAGGACCACCTTGCCTTGTTCGTCCAACAGGATGGATCTTTTCCAAAAACGGTGAAAATCTGAGGTTAGGTCGGTTTGTGGCAATATTTCGACCCCACGCCAATCTTGTTTGATCAGGTAATAGGTCTCCAGGCGGGTGACAATCGGCAGGCGCTCGGTAATGCTGACAAACGATGGGTAATAAATCAGTGAATATGCGATGATAGCCAGGATCACAAGCGTGATGAACAGGACTGCCGCAGTGAAAGCGCGCAGCAGCAGGATGAAAAGCCTTGTGCGGATTGGACCTAAACCAGTCTCACGCATATCAACTCTCGAACTTATATCCAACGCCGTGCACAGTGATAATATAGCGAGCCTCGCCCGCTGCGGTCTCCAACTTGCGGCGCAGGTTGCGAATGTGTGAATCGATTGCCCGTTCGTAGCTTTCAAAGGCGATGCCATGAACTGCCGTCAGCAGCTGTGCACGGGAAAAAATGCGTCCCGGCTGGCGCATCATGGTTGCTAGAATCTCGAATTCAGTCGGAGTTAATAACACCGTGGCATCTGGCAGGATGGCTTCATAACGGGTGCGGTCAATGCTGACTTCTCCCACCCGGATAATTTCGCTGGTGGTATCGCCGCTGCTGCGTCGTAAAACCACTCGCACACGTGCCACCAACTCGCGTGGGCTGAAGGGCTTGGTGATGTAGTCATCTGCGCCCAGCTCAAGCCCAACCAATTTGTCGCTTTCCGCCACGCGCGCAGTCAGCATAATAATCGGTGTATTGCCCTCTCGGCGCAGGGCTCTGCAGACGTCAAGTCCATCCATGCCAGGCATCATCAGGTCCAGCACGATCAGGTCAGGTTTATCGCGCCTGGCGCTGGTTAGGCCAAGCTGTCCATTACCGGCGGAAATGACTTCAAACCCGGATGCCTTTAAGTAATCCTGGCAGATTTCGACTATTTTGGGTTCATCGTCGATCACTAAGATTTTTTTTGCCATTGGGCCGCCGATAACGTACAGGAAAGGATTCCAGCTGGTTGCGGGTGTTTTGTGGACCCGCCCGGGTTACTCGTAGCGTAGTGCTTCAACTGGCTGCAGGCTTGCGGCACGATTGGCGGGGTAGATGCCAAAAAACATGCCGATCGCTGCGGAAAAGATGGTTGCGAGCAACACCGAGCTAAGCGTGATGGAAGGTTCAAAGGCGTTACCGGTTGCCACCGCCACCCGCCCGACGATATACGAAATTGTCCACCCCAGCATAATCCCGATAATACCTCCCAATAGACTGAGAAGGGATGATTCCACCAGGAATTGGGTCAGGATATCACGTTTTCGTGCGCCAAGTGCTTTGCGTAGACCAATTTCGCGGGTACGTTCTGCCACAGAGACCAGCATGATGTTCATAATGCCGATTCCGCCTACTAGCAGGGAGATGCCTGCGATGCCGCCCAGGAAGATAGTCAAAATACCTGTAATGGAGGAGGCCGTTTGCAACATGTCTTGCTGGGTGAAGACGGTAAAGTCGTTTTCACCACCGACGGGGATATTGTGACGGGTTTGCATGATCTGCTTGATTTCATCTGAGGCCAGGGTGGTCTCTTCGGCGCTGACTGATTGTACGAAAATGATATCCACGTTGTCGCCGCTGCGGCGGATGACCCGGTCGCGGGCGGTGGTCATGGGGATCACAACCTGGTTGTCTGCGTTGCCAAAGGCTGAACCGCCCTTGCTACCCAGCACGCCGATGATGCGGAATGGCTGACCCGCGATACGCATGGTTTCACCCACCAGGCCTTCCTTGCGCCCGAAGAGTTTATCTGCCAGGTCAGGACCGATCACCGCCACCGAGGCGTGGCCGAGATAATGTTCATTGTTGAGAAACTCACCTTCGGTCAGCGTTTCATTGCGTACATTCTGGTAAGAAGCGGTTACGCCATAAACCGTGGTGTTGGTGGTTTGTCCTTGCGCGGCGGCTTCACTGGATCCTTGCAAAACAGGGGCCACATCTGAAACGGACGGAGCGGCGAAGACATCGTTGATTGCCTTGGCATCGTTCAGCGTTAATGGGCGAATATTGCGAGATGCACCCTGGTTGCGTCCGGGGGGACCCATCTGATTGCCGGTGAATACGAATAAAACATTGGTGCCAATACCATTAATCGAGCCAGTGATGGAGTTTTGGGCACCTTGTCCGACCGCCAACATGGCAATCACGGCGGCCACGCCAATCACGATACCCAGGATGGTAAGCCCTGAGCGCAGCTTGTTGCCGTTCAAGCTTTCGAGGGATTCAATAAGAATTTGTGACGCGTTCATGCTGTCTCCGTATCGACCATGCCATCGCGAATTCGGATTACACGTTGGGTCTGTGCCGCGACTTTGGGGTCATGAGTAACAATAATAAGGGTGGTGCCAACCTGTCGGTTTAGGCTGAGCAGTAAATCCATGATTTCCTGCCCGACTTTTGAATCGAGGTTGCCGGTCGGTTCATCGGCCATGATGATGGCCGGGTCATTAACCAGTGCCCGCGCAATGGCCACGCGTTGTTGTTGACCGCCAGAAAGTTCGTATGGGCGATGGCTGACACGGTTCTCCAGCCCCACAGCGATCAGGGCTTGACGTGCTTTTTCTTTGCGACCCTCTTTCCTTGCGGAATAGCGAAGTGGAAGTTCCACATTGGACAGCGCTGTGGCACGTGAGAGCAGGTTGAAGCTCTGGAAGATAAAACCCACTTTGCGGTTGCGAATATCAGCCAGTTGGTCATCGTTAAGGTGAGATACGAGTTCGCCATCCAACATATAAGAACCCGATGTTGGGCGGTCCAGGCATCCCAGGATATTCATTAAGGTGGACTTGCCGGAGCCAGACGGCCCCACAATGGCCACCACCTCTCCACGGTCGATGCTCATGGTCAACCCGCGCAGCGCATTGACCTCCACATCGCCCATCTGGTATGTTTTAACCAGGTTTTCAGCAGTAATTACTTGTTCAGCCATAGAGAGTTCCTCGCTTATCCGCCAAATGGTCCGTTGAATGTGGACGGCGGATTCAGGATGATCAGGTCGCCTTCCTTGAGGTCACCACCCACAACTTCGCTGTTGTTGTCTGAAGTGGCTCCCAAGCGGATTTCCACAGTGACAGGTTGGTTATCTTTTAGTACGTACACAACTCGTTTGCCATTAATTTGGCGTACAGCGCGATTTTGGACGAGCAGGGCATCGTTTAGTTCTCGTACGGTGATATTTACTGCGGCGGTCATGCCGGGCTTGACCAGGTTATCAACATCGGTCAGTTCCACGGTCACGGTGAAATTCACGCCGCTGCCGCTTGCACTGCCGGCCTGACTGATGTGGTTGACTTTCCCGTTGTAGGTAACACCCTGTACAGCATCGAATGTCACAGTGACGGGCTGGTCGACGGTGATGTTGTTGATATCCACTTCAGATATCTGCAGGTCAACCATCATATGAGAGAGATCATCCAACCGGAAGGCCACTGTTCCGGGCGAAACGACGTCACCGGGTACAGGTTCAGACTGAGTGATCACGCCATTAAAGGGGGCCACGATTTTGGATTGGCTGATGGTGGACTGAGCGGCAGCTACGCGGGCTTTTGCGGCGGCGATATCATCCTCGCTCGGTCCGTTCTTCAACCGATCCACTTCACGCTGTGCATCGGCCATTTGGGCCTGGGCTACGGCAAAGTCGGCCTTATATTTTTCGGCATCCAGGTCGGTGGCTTTGCCGGTGTACCAGTTGTACTTATTGGTCAGGTCGGTCAGTCTCTGGCGGGCATTGGTCAGTACCAAGAGAGCCTGCGCTTTGCCTGAATCCCCATCTGGTTTCTTGACATACAGCTTGTAGGTATCTTCAGCCTTGGCGACATCACGTTTGGCCAGGTCTATGTTGGCCTGGGTCTGCTGAATCAGGTTATCTGTGGCGCGATCAAAAGAAATGCTATCCACTTTTTCCTGGGCATCCTCAACTGACTGTTTGGCAATCGCCAATTTTTGTTCTGCAATCGCCAGGTTGGTGGTGGATGCAAGCAGGTCTTCCAGGTTCTTTTTGGCGCTGATCAGGTCCGCCTCGGCCAGGATGATATTTTGCGACATGGATGTCTGCACAAGGTTCGCCAGCACATCGTCGGTTTTGACATTGGCGCCGATTTGTCCGGTCACCGTTTCCACACGTCCACTGGTTTGCCAGGTAAGGCTGGCGGTTTGACCTGCGCGTACAGTACCGGTTGCCCCGACACTGGCGGTTAATTTACCGCGTGTGGCGGCAACGGTCTGGTATTTGGTCACAGCGTTTGCTTTTTGAGTGTTTTGCCAGTAGAAAAACCCTGCTGCTGCCACGAGAGCCACCAGCAGAAAAATCATAAATCTTTTTAAGAAGCTGCCAATTTTCATAACGATCCTCCGGGTATAGATTGCGATAATGATTGCTAGTAAATGTTACAGGATAGAGTTCGATAAGCCCGTTTATGGTTGGGCTATCGGGATTGGTGTGGGCTGGGCGGGTGGGTTGAGAATGATCATGTCGCCTGCTTTAAGGTCGCCACCGACTACCTGGCTCTCGGCATCTGCGCTGGAGCCCAGGCGGATGTTGACCTGCAGGGGTTGGTCATTCTTAAGGATATACACAACCCGTTGACCTGCCAGCATGCGAATGGCGCTGTTTGGTATAAGCAGTGCGTCAGACACCTGGCGGGTGGTGATGTTGACATCCGCAGACATGCCAGGTTTGACCAGGTCATCTGCATCTTTGAATGTTACGCTAACCAGGAAGTTGACTCCGCCTTGGCCGGCCTTGGTAGCCTGGTTCACGCGTGAAACAACGCCATTGTAAGTTTTGCCAGAAACTGCTTCCAGGGTGATGGTAACTTCCTGTCCTACGCCGACATTGTTAATATCGACTTCAGATATTTGCAGATCCACCATCAAGGTTGATAAATCGTCCAACTGGAAGGCGGCCTGGTTGGCGGAAATCCTATCCCCTGCCTGGGGTAGCAACAGGGTGATGGTGCCATCAAAAGGCGCTGTAATTTGTGCCAGGTTCAAGGTTGCCTGGGCAGCAGCGACTTTGGCTCTGGCAGCAGCGATATCATCGGGGTTTGTGCCGTTTTTGACGCGCTCAAATGCTCGTTGCGCGTCTGCCTGCCGGGCGATGGCCAGGTTCAGGCTTGCGAGCGATTTGTCAATCTCCAACGGGCTTGCCTTGCTGGTATACCAGTTGTATTTTGCAACCAGGTTGCTAATATTTTGGCGGGCGTTGGTTAATTGGATAATCATGCCTGCCTTGTCTGAGCTGCCTTCTGCCCGATGGGCATAGAACAGGTTGAAGAAATATTCCAGGCGTGCCAACTGGTTGCGCGCGGCTTCAATCTGATCAGCCGTGTCATCGATAACTTCTTGCGATATGCGTTTCCTGGTTAAGAAATCATAATCATCCTGGGCATCTTTAACTGTCTGCTTGGCATTTGCCAGGTTTTGCATGGCTTGAGCCAGGTTAATATCAGATTTTAAAAGGGTGTCCAGGTTTTGCTGAGCGCTGACCAGGTCGGCTTCTGCAAGGATGACGTTGCGCGGTAGCGAGTCGCGTGAAAGTGTTGCCAGGACTTGATCGACCTTGACTTGGTCACCCAATTGGGCAGTCACGCTTTGTACGCGCCCATTTGAATTCCAAGCCAGGGTGGCTGAGCGCCCCGCCCGGATTGTCCCGCTCGCGCCTATTCCGGCGGTCAGGGTTCCAAGTTTGGCCGGGCTGGTCTCAAAAGCGCTTTTCCCGCTTGTTTGAGATTGAAGATACCAAACCGAAAGACCTGCACCGGCGGCTACCAAAAGAAGGATAACCACCAATAACCAGACCTTTCTGCCGGGTATTTTTTGTGTTGCTTGACTCATGCACTGCCTCCAAATATAGAGCGGTCCGTGAATTTTCAGGAATAAAGAAAGCATAATCGTTGGATGTGCAGAAATTATGCAGAATTTTCATTGATTTGTGTAGAAAAAGCTCTCCACGCATCGGTATCAGCGTGGAGAGCTTTTTCATACTTCTTTAGGGGCATTAAAGATGAGGCGGGGGCCACTTGCGAATGGCATCTGCGAAGGGTGGCTCAATTTTGTCACGGCGGTACGGATACCACCCCAACTCCGCGCGCAGGGTTTGTTCTTTTAGCTCTGTCGAGCCCCAGGTGATGGAAGCTCCAAATATACCCATCAGGGCAGAGCCCCATTCAGACACAATAAACATCGAGCAAAAAATGATCAACAGGCCGGCGGTGAGGAGATAAGGCCACCATGCCAACCCAAAGTAGCGTTCACCGCGAATGACCCAAAAGAAACCCAGTCCCATGATTAACAGCGTTGCCACTCCCAAGAGAATTCCAGACCAGTTCATAATTCCTTCTCCCGGATGGCCTGTTTTTCACCTTCCGTAAATGGACGGCCAATGGGATGTAGGGCCAACCAGTGGACCGGGCTGGCCAAGGCATGTTCCTTGAGGATGCGCTGGTGACGAGGGTTGGCCGGGTTGGCTGGGGCATGGCCTTTGATGACACGCTTTTCCTGTCGCATAAATTCAAATCCATCCCACAAAAAGACCAGGCCGGTAATACCCAGCACTGCTGAATTCGTCATGCCAGGAGACAATAGCGCACCGGTTATAAAGCCCAACCCGGCGCAAATACACAGGGCAACAGGAGCGAAAATGTTGCTGAAGCGCTGATCTGCCCAACGCACAAACACATGACCCATCCAGATATTCAAAAAGGTTGCCAGGGCGCAAACCATACCAATCGTATTCATGCGGTAATTATAAGTGTTTTACTTGCAATCAACGTGCCCGTCTGTGTCGAGTGGGTTATAATTTTCAACATGTCACTCCTGAGTACGGGACGGCCCACGCTATGAACATTGAACTGAAACGACTGTTTTCTCCCAGGGTTTTGCTCGCATCACTGTTTGTGACCGGGTTGCTCTTGTTGTTGACTTTCCTTTGGGTTCAGTGGTCGGCACCAGCCGCGCCAGATGTCTCTGGCCTGTTGGCAGCTGTGACGGATATCCCTGTTCCAACCAGGACACCCGCTCCATTTGTCACGCCTACTGTCGATCCATATATCGCCACCCCAACCCCCACCTTTGCCCCGGGTGAATTTGGGATCGGTTCCTTTGTTCAAATCACAGGTACCCAGGGGGAGGGTTTACGCATTCGTTCTGAACCAGGTTTGAATGGCAAACAATTATTCCTCGGTTTTGATACCGAAGCTTACACTATCCTGGATGGCCCGCGTTCGGTGGATGGCTATGAATGGTATTTTCTTGCCGCTGTCAACGATCAGACCCGTACCGGTTGGGCCGCCTCCGATTTTATTACCCGCATTATCAATCCATAAAAAGGGAAACCATGCTTTCTGAAAAACCCAACGGTATCACCGCCAATCGGCCTGCCCTGGAAATGACGATCACCTGGGGGGATGGTCATTCCAGTATTTATCCATTTTCTCTGCTAAGGGCTGCCTGCCCCTGTGCCCAGTGTCGCGGCGGACATGAAAATATGAAATCCGAACCGGATGCTGAAGTCTTTAAATTTTCTTTTGAGGATTCTCCCGCTACCCGTATCGTCACGGTTAAACCAACCGGATCGTACGCCATCACCATTGTTTGGGAAGATGGGCATGATTACGGGATTTACAACTGGCATTACCTGCGGGCATTGTGCCCGTGCCCGGTGTGCAGGCGAGGCAAAAAATAGAAAAAAAAAGCGGCGATCAGGTGAATAAACTGACCGCCGCTTTTTTATCTTCGAATTTTATTAAGGCTCGATCGGAAACCCCTGTGTTTTCCATTCGGTAACCCCACCGGCCATACTGGTGACCTTGGTGTAGCCGGCCTGGAGCAGTATATCGCGCCCCTGTTGTGAGCGGTTGCCAGAGCGGCAAACCACCACAATTTGTTGATCCTTTGGAACTTCGATCAAACGGTTGGCCAGCTGTCCTTTGGGGATTAACGTGGTGCCGGGTATGTGGAATGAATCCCATTCATCTTGTTCGCGTACGTCGACAAAAAAGACGCCTTTTTGCTGGTAAAGCTGGTGTGCCCGTGTAACACTGATTTCGGCTGCTTCCGCGCCGGAATTACCACTGCGGGTGAGGGTAAAAATCACGACGATGATTAATACGGCAACCAGTACGATCCCGATCTGGACAATCGGCTGGCGTACATATTGCGCCAAAGAGCTTTTCTTTTGTTGCTTTTTGTTGGGTTTGGTGGGCACGAGTTTTCTCTACGAGCTGATTTACCTGTCGGGTTGACAGGGTTGTTTATGGGGTTGGGGTAACCTTGGGGGTGATGGTGGGTACGCGTGTGTCGGATGGCTTGGGAGTGATGGTGGGGCGTAAGGTTCCGGGCGCCATGGTCGGCAACTTTGTACTGGTTGCGGTAATGGTGGGGGTAGCCGTGCGCAGCTCGGTCAACCGGCGTAATGCAGTTTGAATCATCTCGTCCGTAGTTGCATCGGTTGTCATTTTGCTGATTTCAAGCCAATCGCGGTAAGCTGCCTCGGGTTGGTTGAGTTGGTCCAGCGAAAGTGCACGGATGTAAATAAAGCGTGCTTTTTGTTGAGGCGTTTCGGCTGATTTTTCCACTTTGATGATGGCAATATAGGCATTATTGAATTCCAATTTGCCCATGTAGGCTTTGGCGAGCCCTTCGCCTATGTCAAATGAGGCTTCATCCATGTCGCGTGCTTTTTGGAAATTTGAAATGGCTTTATCAAATTTTTCCAGCTGCAGGTAAGTTTGGCCAAGCCAGAAATAACCGTCCACGTTGTATTGATTTAGCCGCAGCGATTCAAGCAGATTGACTTCGGCTTTATCAAATTCGCCCCGGTTGTAATAGGCGGCCCCCAGTACGGCAAAGGCTTCGGCATTGTCTGGTTGGTACTTCAGGTAGGTTTCCAACACTTCCACTGCCTGTATGGTCTGATTGTTGGCCCGGTAGGCCATTCCCAGCACCAGGTAACCCTCCAACATGCTCAAGTCCATCTGGTTTGCACGTTTGGCTGCTTCCAGGGCAGCTTCATTATCCTGCTGGGCGAGGTAAAGCTTGGCCAAGCTGAGTTCCACCATGGGAGAATCGCCCAGGCTGGCGGTCATTTGCAAATCGGCTTGGGCTGCTTTGAAATCTTTTAACTCGATGTAATACATCCCGCGTTCCATGTAGGCTTCGGCGTAATTCGGATCCAGGTCAATGGTCTTGGTTAAATCCTCAAGAATGTTTTTCTTGGGATTCAAGGCGTGATCGGCCCGGGCCCGCCCGAGGTAGGAAGGCGCAAATTTTGGATTGAGCGCGATGGCTGTGTTGAATTCATTAATGGCTGCCTGGTACTGCCCGCTCAAACGCTTCGCCTCGCCGATAAAATACAAAGCATCAACTGAGCCGGGCTGGGCTGTTGCCACTTGAGCCATCATGTTTGCCACATTTTCCCACTGCCCGTTTTTATAGGCCCGCATCGCGCCACGGTAGCTATCCCCGGCGATATCGCCGTGTGGAGTGGCCGCATAGATTGGGGTGGGGGTATAGGGAGTGCTGATCAGGTCTGCAAGTGGGCGCAGGGTATTTACAACCGGGATGTCTGCGTTGCTGTTTGTCGCATAGGGAGTCACGGTTGGTCGTGGAGTGCCAATCGGAGCTTGGGTGGCCACCGGCTTCTTGGTCAGTATACTAACGCCAACCCCGGCACCGATTAGCAGCAGAACAATCGCCCCGATTGCGACGATCAGCCTGAAGGCCGGGCTCTTGGCAGTTTTTGGTTTTTCCTCGGCCTGTTTTAGCCTGGCTTCCCAGGGGCGCGGGTGGTTCATTGGGAATGGTGGCAGGACCTCGGCCTGAGGAAGTGACCCCAGGATGGCCAGGCCGCGTTTTGCCGCAGGGTGGGATGGATCGATTTTGTAGGCTGTTTGCAGACAATACAGGCGTTCTTTTGGAGTTTCCATGGCAGCACTTAACCACACCCAGTATTCCGGGTTCTGCTGGTTGGTTTGTAACAGCCTGGTCATGAGATCACGTGCACGCGCAAGGTTGTTTGCGTGTACAGCCTCTTTGGCCTCAATGAACATGGATTCTTCAGGGGTAAGTTCGGGTTTTTGTTTGTCTGGCAGCATATATTCAGTTTAGCACAGCACATCAGACCGGGCAAGAGAAACGCTTTTCATTTTTGATGATAGGGAAATCAAGATTGGGTTAATTTGTCAGGCCCATGTCCGTTATCCATGGATAACACAATTATCTACCTATGTTTTATCCTCCTTGGCGTATTCAAGGAATATGGGCGTATTGCCAAAAAAACTGAAAAGGGTGACAATAGGATGGATGATAAATTTGCCAGGTCCATGCCGGCTGTACTGGAATTATATTTTCTCACTGGTTACCCTGGTAAGGGCTTTCGGTGGCTTGATCATGTTTATCCTGGCGAGTTCGCTGATATCCGGATGTGTTGCCACCCAGACGCCGCCGGTTCCGACTCAAGTAAGCACCCTGGTTCCTTATCAAACACGTACATTGCTGGTTTTTCCGACCATGACGGTGTCACCCAGCCCGACTGCTGTCTTTACCCCAACCCCTGTCATTTACCAGGTGGTCGCCAATGACACCCTCAGTTCGATTGCCAAACGTTTTGGAATTAGCGTCGATGATTTGCTGGCAGCCAACCCGAAAGTCATCCCGCAGGACCTGGCACTCGGGCAGTCGCTTGTTATCCCTCCTGCGATGGTGGATGGAAATGGTGTTGCG
The DNA here is from genome assembly GCA_903908605.1 of uncultured Anaerolineae bacterium. Classification (GTDB taxonomy): domain Bacteria; phylum Chloroflexota; class Anaerolineae; order Anaerolineales; family Villigracilaceae; genus UBA5195. The sequence continues at coordinate 5,708 of CAIVSQ010000046.1, read as the reverse complement.
CTCAGCACGCCTGTGCCGCTGCAACCTGGTCCTGCTTTTTGCCGTCCGTCTGGCACTGGCACCACATGCATTGTCCCTATCTCCAATCCTTACCCCAGACCCTTGGAAAACATCCGGCTAATGGTGGATCTGCTTGACCAGCAGGGTCAAACCGTGGAGAGCCTTGAGGCCATCCTGCCATTGAATGTCCTTCCGGCGGGCGCTGCCCTGCCAGCTGTCGTCTATTTTAAAACAGGTGTGACCGATGCCCGTATCCAATCACGGGTGCTGACCGCAATGTTGATGAATGCCGGCGATCAGCGTTACCTGCGGACTGAAGTGCGTAACTTATTGACCAGCATTCGTTGGGACGGGCTTTCGGCGCAGGTGCAGGGTCAGGTCAGCCTGGCGGGAGATCAAAAACCAGCTTCATCCATATGGCTGGTTGCCGTTTGTTATGACTCGCAGGGTCGGATGACCGGCAGCCGGCGTTGGGAGTGGAGTGGCAGTTTGCAACCAGGTGCTTCGCAGCCCTTTTTACTCTCTGTCTACAGCCTGGAAACAGCGATTGAGCGCGTGGAAATTTGGGTTGAAGCCCGGCCATGAGGAGAAAAAGCGATGAATAACCCTGAATCAACTGCATTAGCCCTGCGGATTTTGCGCAGTGGTGAGAATTTCCAGTGGTACGTGATCAGCCTGCTGGCATTGGTGGTCTATGTTTACATGACTGAGATTGCCAACCGAAACTGGAAGGGCATTGCCGCCGGGCTGGCGCTCTATGCAGTGCACTGGTTCTTCGAAATTCTCAACGCCTTGATCCAGCACTTCAGCGGTCATGCTTTGTGGACCGTGCCGACCGGTACTGCGTTTCTCCTTCTGGTTGGGGTGGGCATCGAGTTGAGTTTCATGTTTTCAATCGCCGGCCTGGTAATGAGCAAGCTGTTGCCCAATGATCCTCGCATGAAAATCCTGGGGATCAACAATCGCTGGCTTTTCATTCTTGGCAATGCTGCTTTCTTCGCCATTGTTGAAATATTCTTGGTGCGTACCCCTGTATTTGTTTGGATTTATCCATGGTGGGGCGCATTGCCCGTATTCCTGACGGTTTACATCCCCTTCTTTTGGGCTGCGTTTTCGTGTTATGACTGGCAGCCCAAAAAACAAATCGCTTTTATATCAACGATCGTTGGCGTGGATGCGTTCATGCTGGTGGTTTTCGCTGGTCTACTGGGGTGGATATAATCCGGCGGGATCGCTTGGCCAGGTTTGGAGCGGTAATTTGCGGGCTGGTGTGGATGTTGACCGCCTGTGCCAGCCCAGCTGCCCTGCCTGCTGTACCCACACCAGCACCCCCAGCCAGCCAGGCGACGCTTACACCAGCTCCGACACCGGCTTCCACGCCAACCCAGGCTCCCAGGCAGACCGCCACCCTGGTTGCAGCGGAGGAAGCTGGTTTATTTGAAAAACTCAGCCGTTCCTCCGACCAACTCCACCTGAGATGTGATCCGCAGGAGATCATTTTTGATGTTCGGGCTGGTTCGCCTGACATTACCCAGGTATTATTGCTATTCCGCCTGAAGGACAAAGCGACCGGGCTTGTGACAGCCTGGATCAATTTGTCCATGCGTCCGGCAGGTTCTGGGTTATACGAAATTATCCTCGCACCCACTGCCCTGCCTGAGGATGCCCGCTACAGGGATGCCTGGTTGCAGTACCAGTTTGTAGGGTTGGATAAAAGTAATCAACGGCTGGGCCAGACCCAGGTCTTTGCAACCGAAGTATCTTACTCACCGCGCTGCCCTTAAATGTTATTCGTGTATGGTTCCAAGGAGAAAATATGCCCCGCCTGATCCCCGCTGCCGAACGCCTGGTCCTCGCCCGTGCCCTGATTCAAAAAGCGCGCGAATACCCCCTGCCCACAGATGGCGGTAAATATGACTTTTCTTATGTCGCCCAGGTGAAAGACCTGCTGCGCCAGGCTCGTGACCTGGTTAAATATTTGCCGCATTCCGCCGGTGCGGGGGCTGAGATTAAGGCTGATGCTCTGAAAATTCTCAAGGAGGCCGATCTGGCCGATGAGGAAATCTTGCACTAGGCGTTTTTCTTTGATCCTGATGCCGCTTGGCTCACTTGTTTTGGCCGAAACGTTGTAAAATGAAAGTGAAATTGTCTGATAAATTCAAGGAGGCATGATCATGGACGAACAGGGTTTACGTAAGCTTCTGGAACAGCTTCATTCGGAAATTGAGCATACGCAAAGCGTGGATGATAAGGGCCGAGAACTGCTTCAGGACCTTGGAAATGATATTCGCGAATTGTTGGCCAGGTCAGATGACAAGCAACCTTATGCGGAGCGAGGCGTGATGGATCGTATGGACGAATCTGTCCGCCATTTTGAGATTACCCATCCTACGTTGACCAATATCCTTTCCAAAATCATGGAAGGGTTGAGCAACGCTGGTATTTAATATCCCCACCAGCCTGAAGCAAACGACCTTTGGGTGAATATCCCGAAGGTCGTTTGCTTTAATAAAAGGATAAGCTTTTGGCATGAAGACGAGCTTGCACATCCCAGCGACAAGGGCTATCATACCTGCATTCAATAGATCCAAATTTCAGGTAGCAAGAAAAGGGAAAGTATGACAACCTGGTTAAATCGCCTGGGCACTGCCCCGCGTGAATTGAAATTATTCGCATTTGCATCCCTCTCCATGGGCATAGCCTACAGCATATTTGATTCAACCTTTAATAACTTTTTAAACGAACGGTATGCCCTGAGCGGTTTTCAACGTTCTTTTATCGAATTTCCACGGGAGTTGCCTGGTTTCCTGGTGGTCTTTGTGACAGCGTTGCTATGGTTCTTGTGCAGCCGGCGCCTGGGTGCGCTTTCGCTGGTGCTCAGCTTTGTGGGGGTATTGCTGATCGGATTCTTTGCTCCTACCTACGCGCTGATGGTCTTCTTCCTGTTTATATACAGCCAGGGCCAGCATTTGTTCATGCCGATCGCATCCACAATCGGCATGGAGCTAGCTGAACCCGGTAAAACGGGTCAGCGTCTTGGCCAGTTGAATGCCATTCGCAATATGGCCGCCATTGGTGGAAGCTTCCTGGTTTTTGTGGGCTTCAAGTATCTGGGGTTTACTTTTCAGCATTCCTTTGTCATGTCGGCCATTGGTTTGGGGATCGCGGCTGTTTTAATGTACAGCATGAAACCGGAAGATACCACCCGCCCACGCGAATTTCTCAAGCTTCGCAAGGAATACAATCTTTTCTACCTGTTGAACGTCCTGTCAGGTTCGCGCAAACAGCTGTTCATCACTTTTGCACCGTGGGTGATTGTCACCATTTTCAACCAGCCCACCCAAACCATTGCCACTCTGATGACCATTGGGGGTGTGATCGGGATCATCTTCCAGCCTTTCCTGGGGCGTATGATCGATAAGCTGGGCGAGCGTTTCGTGCTGGCCTCAGAAGCGGTCCTGCTGGTGTTCGTCTGCCTGGGATACGGTTTCTCCAAGTTTGTTTTTCCTGCCGGTATCGCCTTCATTGCGGTATGCGTGTTTTACCTGTTTGACCAGATGTTGTTTTCAGTCAGCATGGCCCGCTCCATGTACATCAAAAAAATCGCACTGCAACCTGAAGATATTCAGGCGGCTCTCAGCGCCGGTGTGACGATCGATCATATCTTTTCGATATTGGTTGCTCTGCTGGGTGGCGTAATCTGGAATGCGTTTGGCTTCCAGTATGTCTTCTTATTGGGGGTTGTCATTGCCGTGCTGAACTTTTTTGTGGTCTTGCAGATACAAGTACCCGATCCTGCTGTGGCATGAGAATCAAAAAAGCCCTGGATTTTTTCCAGGGCTTTTTTTGCACTTATTTTTCTTCGATGGTGATGGTTTCGATTGCGTCACCGGGGAAATCGGGGCTTTGTTCGGGATCGCGGCGGGTGATGCCGTTGACCACGTCCATGCCACTGGTCACCTGTCCAAAAATGGTGTAGCCACCGTTGAGTTGTTCTGTTGGGCCAAAGGTGATGAAGAACTGGCTGCCGTTGGTATCGCGCCCGGCATTAGCCATTGCCATCACGCCTGGTTTGTCAAAGGTCAGGTCGCTGTCTTCGTTCACGAACTCGTAGCCAGGGCCACCCATGCCAGTGCCGGTGGGGTCGCCACCCTGGGCCATGAAACCCTCCAGCACACGGTGGAAAGTAACGCCGTTAAAATACCCGTCACGAGCCAGGAACACAAAGCTGTTGACTGTGAGCGGCGCTTTGGTCGGGTATAGTTCAACCACAAATTCCCCACCCTTGGCCATCTTGAAGGTCGCAAAATACTGCTTGCTCGTGTCAATTGTCATGGGGGGGGCACTGTCATACTGCTTGCCACTTACTGGTGGTGCGGCCTGAGTTTCCGGGGTAGCACTGGCCTGTGCAGGTTTCTTGCTAAACTGACCAGATGCAAACAAACCAACCAGAATGACCACAGCCACAATCCCGGCGGCGATGGCAAACTGCATGGTGGTGCTCATTTTTTGGGGAACTTGTTTTCTATTTATTTTTTTGTTTTGTTTTTTAGCCATTTTCTCTATCTCCTGAGGGCCAATTGTACAACGAAATCGGCTGTAAGCGTAAGAAGAGGATTCTTGACGGGCGTTTGACCGCATTAATAAAGTATGGATGGTCTGAAAGTATTAGGGTTTTATTACAGCAACTTACCGCGTCGCCACCTGTACACGGTGGCCAGAACCAATCCGAGCAGCATAATGCCTACCAGCGCGATGGGCACCCAGCCGGGGGTGGCTGACTTTGAACCGGGCATGCTGACCGGCGTGGCCGAGGGCGTGGGTTGATTAGGCTGGGTCTGCGCAGGCGTGGCAGACGCTGGGTTCGTAGCTGTGGTGATCTCCCCAGGTTGCAATGGCGTTTCAGTTGGCCCGGTTGTGCTCGTCATGGTTGGCTGGGGGGATGCGCTTGCGGTCAATGTCATGCTCGCTGGCAGGGTTAAGCCGAGTGCGGCTGTCCTGGTTGGCACCCGTGTGTCGGTGATTGTAGGTGTGAGACTTGGGCTGTGAGTAGCTTCGGCCGTGGGGGTCAAGGATTTGGCCGGCATGCGTGTGGCACTTGCCTGTGGCTTTTTGGTTTGGGTTGGCGCGAGGGTAAGCACCAATATCGGCCGGGGTGTAAAGGTCGGGGCGTTCGTGTTGGTCACCGTGGGCGTATTGGTCGCCTTGCGCGTCGGGGTGATCGTGGCGGTCAGGGTTATTGTCGCAGTTGGGCGGCTGGTCTTTGTTATTGTCGGTGTGAAACTTGGGCTGACAGTCCTGGTAATGGTGGCTGTGAACGTTAAGGAAGCCGTTTTTGTAGGCGTGGGCGTTCTTGTGACGGTCGGCGTGCGACTCAGATAGGGTGTTGCAGTGAATGCAGGTGTGTAAGTCAGCGTAACCGTTCGTGTAACGGTTGGCGTTTTGGTGAGGGTCAGCGTGCTGGTGATGGTCGGTGTCCGGCTCAGGTAGGGCGTCACGGTCACGGTCGGAGTGCGGCTGAGGAAAGGCGTCAGCGTGACAGTCGGCGTGTAGGTTTGCGTGACAGTGCGCGTGACGGTTGGCGTTTTGGTGAGGGTCAGCGTGCTGGTGACGGTCGGTGTCCGGCTCAGGTAGGGCGTCAAGGTCACGGTCGGAGTGCGGGTCGGTGAGATGGTCGGGGTAAGGCTCGGAGTGCGGCTGAGGACAGG
>CAIVSQ010000045.1 GCA_903908605.1 uncultured Anaerolineae bacterium | reverse complement strand
CGCCCGGGTCAGAAGTCGAAGCCTGGATTTTGGAGAATTAAATATGGATAAAAAACTTTATTGGTCTTCGGTTGTTCTGGCAGTTGTTGGTACACTCGTATCGATCTACATGACAATTTATAAACTCACCTCTAACAATGCCATGTGCCTGGGCAGCGGTGATTGCTCAACCGTCAACGCCAGTCCATACTCGCAAGTGTATGGCATCCCAGTTGCCTTTGTAGGTGTACTTGGTTACCTGGCAATTCTTGGCCTGCTCATATTGAAGGATCGTGCCGGCGATTTTATTCGAGACAATAATACGCTAGCAGTCTTTGGCCTGACAATGACTGGCTTCATTTTCACTTTGTACCTGATTTATCTAGAGATCTTCGTCATCAAAGCCCTGTGTCCATTTTGCGTAGCTTCGCAGGTCACCATGACAATATTATTTATAATCACAATAATCCGTCTAATTCGTCAACCACTTAACTAGGAGGAGAAAATATGCCCCGCATTCGCTGTCATTACTCAGACTGCGTTTTTGTCGATGATGGTTACTGTTCAGCAGCAGCCGTTGAATTGGACCCAGACGCTGGCTGCGCCACGTATTCCCCCGCTGATGGTGTGGCCGCAACTGAAGATAAATGGGATGAGGAAGAATTGGAAGAATGGGAAGAAGAAGACATCGATGAGGAAGACGATGATCTTTGGTCCGAGGATGAAGAAGAAGAATACTAAACAAGCACGAAAATAAAACACATAACAGACACCTCACCATGAATAAACATGGAGAGGTGTCTGTTTCTTTATTACTCTGTCCTTATTAAATTTGCAGGTTTTTTCATTTTAGTCCACAGACCTTCAATGACGAATAACAGGCAAGCCAGCCAAACAAAACCGAACCCAACTAATTGAAATCGAGAAAATGTTTCCTTGTAAACAATCACACCTAGTAAAAACTGCATGGTGGGTGCAATGTATTGCATAACACCGACCATTGAGAGCGGAATACTTTGAGCAGCTGATGCAAACATCAACAAGGGAATGGTGGTTACCGCACCGGCTCCAATCAAGAGCAAGGTGGGACTGAACCCAGCATGGATAAATGCCCCGCTGCCAGTTAAATCGGTAAAAACCAGGTAAATCAGGGCAGGTATGAATAAAATACCAGTCTCAATTGCCAGCCCATATAAAGACCCGAGTGGTGCCAGCTTTTTTACAAGCCCGTACAGCCCAAATGAGGCAGCCAATGTCAAAGCTATCCACGGTAAACGACCGTAGCCAACGGTCAGATAAATAACGCCAGAAGCTGCGAGAATTACCGAAATCCACTGAAACTTGCGTAACCTCTCTCCGAGAATAAAAACCCCCATCAACATACTAACCAACGGATTGATAAAATATCCGAGACTGGTTTCTACAATATAGTTTGCATTCACGGCCCAAACATATACGAACCAGTTCACCCCTATCAAAATCGCCGCGAAAAAATATATTAAAAGCACTTTCTTCTTCGCCGCCTCCTGCCAAAAAGCCTGAATTTGCCGAGTGAAACTTAAGAATAACAACAACATAATAAAGGACCAGACAATACGATGGCCAATCACCTGTACTGCGGCCACACCATGTAGCAACTTCCAATATACGGGCAGTAAACCCCAAGCAAAATACGCGCCTAATGCATACCAAAAACCTTTTTTCATCGATTGTCCATTCCTCTCGGAGCGTAGTATACCAATAAAAGAGCTCGCTCCAATCGGAGACTGGAGCGAGCGAGAAATCAATTAACCGAAGTTAGTTACTGTCCATTCGCTGAAATGGTTTTGACTTTCAATAATTTCCAGCCAGTTGAGTGTAGATAGCTGGTGACAAGCCGAGTAATTCCAAGATACGGGTCTGTAAGTCCGATATCGGTGT
>CAIVSQ010000044.1 GCA_903908605.1 uncultured Anaerolineae bacterium | reverse complement strand
TCCCACCGAGAAATAATCAACACCAGTCTGTTGAGATAATTCGGCCCAGTGCAAGATGGTTGCCTCGTAAGATGCAAAAAATGCCTGCCAGTCGGCCTCGCTTTGCATCTTAATATCCAGCGCATAACCTGATTCTTGGATCACAAGCCCTGGCTTGAGCATAACTCGCAATCCCTGGCTCTTGGCCAAGGTGATCACATGTCGTAAGGCGTCATCACTTGGAACGCCCTGGGATTCATCACAAATAAGCGCAGAAGAATGGGCTGTGTTCAAATAACACCAGGCGAAGATAGCGACCCAGTTGACGCCCATCGGTTTGATGATATTAACCAATTGGTCATCCGAAGTTGGAGACAGAAAGGCACCTTTGAATCCGAAACCAGGATCGTATATCATACCGCTGATCTCAGCCGACATCGGAGCCGGTGATGGTGTAATGGTGACAGTTGGGCTGGGAATGCTGGTGGTAGTTGGTGTAATAGGGATGTCGGGGTGTACGTGGAGGTGTATGCAGCCGAAGGCCCCTGCGTTTCTAATGACTGAGCGGGTGGGGTGGAAATAACTGCCGGAGAACAGGCTGCCAAACTGCAGGCGGTCAACAGGAAGAGGATCGGTAAATTTTTCATGAATCAAGCATTCCTTTTGGGGGTGCGATGACAAGCAACAGTGTGATTGTGGCGTCGGTGATGTCTGAAGCTTCATGTCCCTTACCGGCTGCCAGTACTATATCGGTTCCGTGACAAGGCCCACTTTGATTGTTTATGAAGTTCCTGTTGTCAGCAGGGGTTTATTATAAATAAAGTGAATGGTATTGAGTCAATAGATATGGGTCTTTGAAATCCATCCATTTTTTATTATAAAGCCCGCTTCACTGAAACCTTGTTGACTGCCATGCTCATTGCAAGTCAGTGTTGCCGTTCTGACGTTTGTATTTGTATCGTAAGGATAGTCACCGGGTCAAGATGCCACAGATGGCACTGTTTTCTTCAAATACTGGCAACTTTTTTGAAAGCCAACATCCAATCCATGTCGCCGATATCTACATTGCTTTGGATGATACCGGGCAGCAGGAGCGTGGTGTTACCGCAGCTTTGCAAGTGCGCATTTACACCTGATTCATGCGCGATGGCGAGGGTATCTAGCTCACACGATCAAGCGAACTTGCTAACCATTGTTGGCGAGAGTAATAGGCAATTCTCGCCTTCGAGTCCTATGATATGCAGTCCCGGTCTGATTGGTTTATTTGAAAATCAACCTCAGTGTCAAAATTTCAAACGGCCTGATAAACATTGAAACCTGGCTCCCCGCAGGATCCAGGTTTTGCTGTACTTCTTCCAGTAGGTTCACTTTTTCGACTCGTTCCAAAGGAAACGATGTCGTTAATGTAACGTTACTGCGAATGCGTTGGCTTTCGTATAGGCGAACAATATAGCCTTTTCCATCCTCGGCGCGTTTGATGGTTTCGATGATAATGTTGGGTGATGATGTTGAGATGAGAGCTTGAGTCGTGCCTGTTGGTGCAATTTTATTGTTGACCTTTGAAACCAGGATCGGATCGTTCAGGCAATAGGCTTCGGCAGCAGTTCCAGCTTCCCATCCACCAGCGTGCGGATACAGGCTGTAGGTGAATTCGTGCTGCCCCTGATCAGCTTCAGGGTCAGGGATGGTCGGGGATCGCAGCAAGGTCAGCCTGATTACGTTATCACGGATGTCGTGGCCATATTTGCAATTATTGAGCAGGCTGACGCCGTAACCGCCTTCACTTAAGTCCACCCATTTGTGGGCACAGGTTTCAAAACGTGCCCAGTCCCAACTGGTATTGCGGTGAGTTGGTCGTGTTACGTTGCCCCATTGGATTTCATATGTCGCCTGGGGGGCAAGTATATCCACCGGGAAGGCTACTTTGAGCAGAATGTGACGTTCACGCCAGTCGATCTGGGTGTGAAAATCCAGCCGGGCTGAGTTATGGGTTAAAGTAATTCGCTGCGTGTAGGTACTGTGCAAGATGTGGCGTTTGACTTCCAACGTCCAGCGCAGAGGGCCAGATTCAACCATTTGGACAGACGAGGCGGGCTCCGCCAACCACAGCTTGTCATCGTAAAAAATGTCGATATCCCAGGCATCCCAGAATTTTGGACGGTCTTCAAAGGCCTGAAACTGGTTGGCTACCAAACCGGGAGGCAGGACTTCTCGATGATTGATTTTGTCAAAAATGCGAGTGATGTCTCCGGTAGGTGAGAACTCAACGCGTAGGAAGTCATTTTCCAGGATATTTTCATTGGGCAAATGACGATGCGTCCGTGGCTCAACAACATTGTTGGTTGGGTGAATTGTGATTGGTGTAATGCTGTAAGCGGGCAAGCTGCCAGGGTTAATAAGGACACCACCCGTAATGGGTTGAACCATCAGCTCGGAACCTTCGCGTTCGAAGCTAATATCAACCCCCGTTGGCAAGAAAACCACATCCGACCTGGTAAAACTAGTGGGGTTAACCAAGAGCCAATCGCCACCCGCTTGGGCTGATAGGCTGGAAAGTGCTGAGTCACGCACCTTATCCGTCATACCCTGGATTTCGTTGTACTGCCTGAGAGAATCCACGTAGACTGGGCCGATACTACTGCCGGGGATGATGTCGTGGAACTGGTTCAGGCAGACCAACTTCCAGGCCTGGTTGAAGGTTTCGGCGGGGTACTTGTATTGTGAGTCTAGCAGACTGGCCAGGCTGGCAAGGAATTCGGCATCATGCAGAGCAAACTCGGATTTGCGGTTGGCTCGTTTGTTACGGGCTTGGCTGGTATAGGTGCCCCGATGATATTCCAGATATAACTCACCATTCCAGGTTGGCAGTTCGGGGCCGCTTTTTGCTTCCAGGTCGCGGAAAAAGGCACCGGCTGAGCGCAGACGTACCTGTGGCAGACCGGGAAAATTCGCCATTTCGCCTAGATTTTCAAGCATTTCGCGGCTGGGCCCCCCACCCCCATCGCCATAGCCATAAGCCATGAAAACTTCTTTCTGGATTTCTTTCTGCTGGAATTTTTTCCAGGCAAACAAAGCGGATTCTGGGTCGGCTGGTGCATTGTATGTACTTGTGTAAGCTGAACCGTTTTCTGGGGCAGTGCTGAAGTGGGTCAGGACGCGGGTGCCATCCAAACCTTGCCACCAAAAGCTGTCGTAAGGCAGGCGATTGTATTGGTTCCAGCCCAATTTGATGGTAAAAAAGTAATCCAAACCGGCTTGCTTGATCAGTTGCGGAAGAGCCCAGGCATATCCAAAGACATCTGGCAACCAGAGTACCGGTGATTCAGCTTCTTCACCGAAATGTTCGCGGAAGTAATTGCGCCCAAGCAGAAATTGGCGCGCAAGTGATTCCGCCCCGCTTAGATTGCAATCGGCTTCAACCCACATACCACCAATCGGTTCCCAGCGGCCCTCGGTAATGCGATCCTTAATAGCACAGAAAAGTTGAGGGTGATCCTGGCGAATGTACTCATACAATTGAGGTTGACTCTGGGTGAAATGGTAATCAGGAAATTGTTCCATCAAGCGTAGCACGTTATGGAAGGTGCGGGCGGCTTTTTTACGGGTTTGGTCGAGAGTCCAAAGCCAGGCAACGTCAATATGGGCGTGGCCGGTGGCGGTTAGTGATACATCCAGTGGTCTTCCGGAATTCCTGATTTCACTGCAGAGGGTCAACAGAGCAGTGACAACGCTGCTGTAAAATTTCTCATTGAGCGGCTCGCGCGTATCGAGACAATTAAATCCATTTTCGAGCGCCGTGAGCAGATTGACCCTTACCGGGTCGTCGACATCCAATATCTTTGCGGTGGATAGTGCCGTACGCGCGCAAATAATGAATTCTCGAGTGTACTTTTCAATTTCAACCAGGGCGCAGGGGTGCATAACCGTTTTTGTAACCAGGCTGGTGTTCCAATCATCGCCCAGGCCTGTCCATCCCTGCAACGTGAGTTCGTGAATCTGCCCGTCCGCCCAGGCAGGGTCAATCAGGATTTCTTGATGATGGCGATCGCAGGCGGCATAGGATTGTCCATCAACATAGATGAGGGCTTCGGGGTGGCTAAAATTACCTGCATCGCCCAATGGTAGGTACAATGCGATCGCTTCTACATCTGTCCATTCGGCAGGAACCTGGAAAGTAGTCTTTAGGGTAAATTCGGTAAATGGTTTTCCCCAGTATGAATTGGGTAAAATTTCAATTCCATTCTCTGTCTGTGCCAGGTCCGGGGTGAAATAGCGAAAGTTGTCCAGCAGTACCTGGCGGCGATATACCAGTGATTCGATCAACGCCAGGCGTTGGGTGATTTTTTCGATTGTCCAGCGAATGGCGTGAGACATGAAACTCTCCTATTTTTGCTAGAATTTATCGTTCGCAAAGAGCCTGGTATTGGGCCTGCAGATTTGCGTCGGGAGTCCCGTTTGGGATTTCACAACCTGCCCCGCTGAATAAGCGTTTACCACCACGTTGAATGCAAGCTTGCGTTGCCGCCCTGACGGTTGCTTCGGAGCCCTGGAGCATGACAGTCACCGGGTCGAAATTGCCGCAAATGGCTACTTTGTTGTCAAAAAGTTGGGCAGCTTTTTCAATATCCACCATCCAATCCAGGTCGATAATGTCCGCACCGCTTTGGAGCATATCGGGCAGCAGTCGCGTGGTGTTACCGCAGATGTGCAGGCGTGCAATTGCTCCCATTTCGTGCACGGCGGCGAAAATGCGTTGTTCGTAGGGAAGTGCGAACTGGCGGTACATCTTGGGAGAAATCTGTGAGCAGACTGCATCGCCCAGCCCGATAATATCTGCCCCGGCTTCAACCTGGGCGCGGGCAAAGGCGATACCCACTTCCACGCAGATTTCCAATAGTTCGCTGAGCCAGGCCGGACGGCTGACCAGGTCGGTCATGGTCAGGTACATGCTGCGCAGATCACTCGCTTCGGCAAGGGAACCTTCCACCCAGCCCATGATTGGAATTTCTCCGCCGGCTTTTTCGCGGAACAGCCGGATGGCTTCCAGGCGGTCACTCATCCGCCGCCCGTTGGCCGGGTTTGGCGGGACAAGTTTTTTCAGGTCATCCGTATCTGCCAGCAGTGGTTTGTGACTCATTGGTAAGTTGTCATCGGGAAAATCGACTTCCAGCCCAAAATCGACAGCTTCGCGGTAGGGATCTGAGATGGCTTGCAGAATGTCGATATGGAAATCCGCTGCAGCCGCTAGGTTGGCATCAACCAGCACGTGATGGTCAAGATAGTAGCGTGATAGGGGTTGGTTTATATGATGGGCAGCGCGCATCATCAGGATGTCGAAGTTGGGATGGCGATCAACCGGCTGTCCGTGCAGGTGGGCAGTAACACGTTCGTATGAGTTCATTATTTTCCTCTTGGAAAAGTAACTTGTCTTAATAGACTCGCGCCGAGGGGGATAAGCTGGACTGGTTTTGGGGTTCCATCCCTGTCAATCAATTCACCAGTGAGCGTTAGGGCGTCAAAGGGATGGGCTGATTGGAACGGTAGATATTGCAACATGAAAGTCGCTGATGGGTCGAGTCGCAATCCCTGGTCAGCGGAAGAGGCTGGCATTCGGTAATAAGAATCCCGAAAACCTGGCGCATATTCACGACCAGGAAAGTGATCAGCCGCTAATGGCGAGCAAAATAACAGTGGTCCATAACTAACGATATATTCATCCCGCCAGGGCTGGGTTTTTACCGTTGCGGTTAGTCGCAGGGTTACAACGTCCCCACTTTGCCAGGTTTTGCGAATGTTGATCAGATTATCCTGTTCTGTGAACGCCAGATCGCCCAGGCTGAAACCGGTTGCCCAACCAGGTTTGCGCAGGCTGAGGGTGAATTCGATCGGTTGGGCAGTCTCCACCTTAATCGTGATGACTGGGTCGAAAGGGTAATCGGTAGTCTCTGTGAGGAAGACTGATACACCATTTATTTCTGTTCGAAGTTCAGATGCCCCGTATAGGCTGGCAATCAACCCGTCTTCGGAACGCAGCCACATGGCTTTGACGTAATAGGGAGCGATGCGCCCGGCGTTCGGGACGCAGCAAACGGCCACATCCTGGTGGACAGGCGAGTATTTATAACGGATCTGCGGGTTTTGTTCGTCTTGGGGATCGTCCGGGTGTAGCGAGCCAGTCATTGAAAATGAATTATCGGTTTTTAAGTAGGCAATGCCCCCGCAATTGGATTGGACTGTTGGGGTTTCTGACGGGTGGCGCGCACCTTGGGCAGCATTGAAAAAGAGCCATTCAGCGCGGTCGGCCCAGGACATCTCTCCGGTTTTTTGCAGTAATTGGGTATAGCTATCGAGTAATTCGTGAATGGAGCAGTATTCATAGCCGGTCTCGCTGGCATCGGCTTCGTATCCGGCGATAAACTCATCACCAATCGGGCCGCCGGAGGGGGTTAGGCACGTTTCCAGTTTATTGAGTGCGCCTAAAAGAGCTGCGTCCAGCTGCGGATCATCGCCGGCATACGCGGCGGTCAGCAGCGAGCGCAGGTGTTCATAGGTGTGAACGCCATGTGCTTTGAAACGATATTTTGGATCAAGCAAGTGGCCAAGTTGAATATCATCTTGGCTAAGCGGCTGCCGGGAATATTCCTGGTAAAGAAAACGGGCGTATTCAAGATAATGGGTCTCGCCGGTTAATTGGTACAAACGTTCAAGGATGTCCGTAAAAACCAATCCATGCCCAACACCTGCAAAATCATTTTGGACTTCAAATGGATGGGATTGCTCAATTGGATAGGCACGCATGGTTACATCAACCGCACGGCGAACGGCTTCGAGGTAGCGATCATCCCGCAAAGCTTCATACCAGCCTAAAAAGATGCGAAAAAGGGAGGCTTGAGCCCATAATTCGCCATTTTCACCGGAAAAGTTATAACGTAAATCAGGCGCGTAAATGCCAAGATAGCCTTCCACGTCCTGGGTGGCGAGCAGGTTTTCCAGGCGGGTGCGGGCTTTTTCTATGTAGGCTGGGTGATCCAGTAAAAGTGCGGTACGTGCCATGCCATCCAGCCAGTTGGATTGGGTTTCGCTGTTCCACCATAAGAATTGGACTTCC
>CAIVSQ010000043.1 GCA_903908605.1 uncultured Anaerolineae bacterium | reverse complement strand
TTTTCAAGTAGGGTAAAAATTTTCAATACGCCTGGCTGACCGAAGTGTTTTCGCCGGTATTGATATATCGCCATGTCCACAAGGATGAACGCGGTCAGGAAAGGAATGGCGAAAAAAAGGAAAAAGGGGGTCATGTGAATTAGGGTTGATAACCCTGCAGGGACTGCCGGGTTATTTTATAACTAATGTAGAGAACCTGATCTGGGTGGTATTTACGATAAATTGTTGTTCGCTCTCCACCAGGAATTAGGGCTGCGAGTTGATCAATTTCCAGGTTGTGCGAGGCTGTTGCGACAAAAAGTGCATCCCGGTCCTTGGGGAGCGATGCCAGTTCTTGTGGGGTTACCAGGTAAAAATATGATTTTTCCACATCTGGAGAAAAATAATTTAGGCTTGCAAACGATAGGTAAGGTACTCCAGGATCCGTAACCAGGTACGCACGGCCCTGGTTGTGAAGCGGGGCGGTTACTAATCGAGTTTCGTAAGTGAACTCATCCGTGGGATCTTCAAAATAATTTCCAACCCTATATTCATTAAAGTAAAACTGAATATTCTGAAATCCTGATACAGCTACTACCAGGATCAGGAATATTTGAGCGCTCAAGGATAAGATGCGCACATTTTTAGGGAAAAACTTGGATACCTGAACCAATCCAACCGCAGTGATGATAACCAATGCTGGAGAACTCATCAACATTCGTTGGCTAGTGGGAGGACCACCGGTGATCGTACTCCCAAAAAGGATGGCTGCCCAGAACCAGATCATCAAGCCAAAAAATCGGGGATCTTTAATTCGGTAAGCAGTGTACGCTAACCCTAACATGAAAAATACTGCCAATATAGGCACAAGATAGGGTTTGGGTGAGTTGAAAAAATTGGATGGTGCGCTTGTAGCAATAAATACCAGGCTGGATTTCATGAACTGAAGAGAGATAACTTCGACGGCACTATGCCCGGTGATGGCCATCTCATTTTTGAAATTATCGGGTTGAAAAATACCGACACTATTAATTCGAGCGGAGAAACTTTCTGGATGGGTGGCGAAAAATCCCAGGATGGGGCCAGCAGTAACCAGGAATGCCATGGAAAAAATTAATATTTGGCGTTGAAAATTACGAAGTTGACGATAATTGAAGATCAGACCGTAGCCAGCCGCTGCGATGCCGATCACGGGTGCCAGGCGGGTGCCTGGATAAGTGTAGAAACTCATGCCACTGATAATCCCCGCGAACAAGACCGCGAAGATTGATCCTCGTTTATAACCCCGGTAAAGTAACCATAGTATGGCTGGCGCTGCGAGCGAATCCATAATGTTGTCCACACCCAGGCGACTGAAGTGGTTGTGATAGGGCAGCAAAGCCAATAGAATTGATGCAATTGATGCGGTGGTGGGGTCAAAAACCTCACGTGCGAACAGGTAAACAGCCAATATCGCCAAAGTTCCAATCAATACACTAACCAGGCGTACTGCAACGGCTGTATTCCCTAATAATGCGGCACTGATGCCGGTCGGCAGGAAGGCTGTCATTGGTTGTTGGGACCAACCAGTTTCCATAATGAACGGACACAAACCCCGTACCAGGCAAGTTCCGTTTTGTCCCATCTGCCCTTCGTCATTGATAAAGGAATATGGTAAATTTTCCAGATACTTGAATCGAAGGAAAAACCCGGCCATTACGATCAAAATAACCCACAGGATCTCGAGCGAGTGAACCCGTGCCCAAGTAACCCACTCGCGTGCACCTGTTAGGCGCCATTTTTCCTGGAAGAACACACTTATTACAAACATATAGACCGAAAGCGAACCAGCCAAAAAATAACCCACTCCATTAGTCAATGGGTCCGAAATCGACATGAAAACAGTTGTGAGTATGGATAGACCGATACTCGCAACCCAAAAGCCAAAGCGTGGTGGGTGATCTGGGTAGGTTGATAATGTTGGGGCAAAATTATCGACTTGGATTGCAGAAAAATTTATTGCTTTAATAAAAATAAACCCCGCAATTCCATAGATCATCAAGCCGGTTAGTGGAGTGGAATTTTCTGCCAGCCTTTCACCCCAGGTGTTCACCTCCCAGAAACGTGGGTGGAGGGCGGCGGATGTAAGGAAATATTGACCTATGGCTGCCAGGGCAATACTAAATAAAAGCAAAGCTGCACCGTGAATTTCCTGACGGTGATTTGAAAAGAAAGCAGATGTACGCTCAGAATTCATTCTTTCTTGCGTCCAATACCTAGAAGAGTCGTTCCGTACACTACATGAACCTGGATATTTTCCAAGCCAAGTTTATCCATGAAAATAACAAGCTCGGTGCGATGAAAGGGATTTTCATCACCAAATGGCCAATGTTTTCCAAATGCTTTTCGTATGATCAAGTTGTAGATGGAACTGATCCATGGAACCATGACTGCCACCGTACCACCGGGACGCGTTACCCGCATTTTTTCAGTTACGATCTGGCCAGCCATTTCGCGCGTGAAATGTTCTATCAGGCCAATGCTAAAGGTGACGTCCATCTTGTTTGATTCAAGCGGTAGGTGGAAGGCGTTGGCAATACATGTCTTAAACTGAGGATTGATTTGCCTGACCAACTGGATAGCCTGGGGGGATAGGTCCAATGCATAGCACGTAGATTGCTCGTAGATGTTATTGAGGTAATGCAAGGTGCGAGCGGAACCGCAACCAACCTCCAGTAATTTCGCCGAGGTGAGTTTTTGGGTAGTTTGTACAATCCGCTTGGCGTATGCGCTTGAAAACAGAAAGCGTATCAACCACAACATGCGATGAAACAGGTCGTTTTTTGATGCGTGAACTGCCCAGAATGAATCCCAAATATCGTGAGTCTGTGACACTAGGTAACCTCAATGGTTGATGATCAGGTGCTCGCACCCGTTTTTTTAAATTCGACAATCTGCTTATGCAATAAAATTTGGGAGAGTCAGTCGGGTTATTTTAGTCCCAATTCGGCGCGAGAAATTACCATGCGCTGGATTTCACTGGTTCCCTCATATATTTCCGTGATTTTGGCATCCCGAAAATAGCGTTCGACGGGCAATTCTTTACTGTATCCCAGGCCGCCATGAATCTGAACCGCTTGATGGGCACAAAACATGGCTGTTTCGGAGGCGAACAGTTTCGCCATCGAGGCTTCCAGGGAAAACCTTTCGCCGGATGTCTTTGAACGTTCCTTGGCAAGTGCAGCATTGTAAATTAAAAGTCGTGATGCTTCAATGCGGGTTTTCATATCAGCGATTTTAAATCCTGTCCCTTGAAATGCTCCAATTGGTTGACCAAAGGCTTCTCTTTCAGATGCATATTGCCTGGCAGCCTCATAGGCAGCTTCGGCAATGCCCAGTGCCTGGGCACCAATGCCAATGCGACCTGCATCCAATACCGTCATCGCAATTTTAAACCCTTCACCCTCTGCTCCGATCATATTTTCCACGGGTACGCGGCAGTTTTCAAAAATCAACTCGCTGGTGGCTGAAGCGCGAATGCCAAGCTTGGGTTCTTTTTTCCCTCTAATAAAACCGGGGGTTTTGGCTTCTACCATAAAGGCGGAAATGCCTTTTTGCTTTTTTTCCGGGCTGGTCATCATAAAGACGACTATGTAATCGGCAACAGGACCACTTGTCACCCAAGATTTTCGCCCATTTAAGATGTAAAAGTCGCCGTCTCTAACAGCGCGGCTTTTCATGGTACCAGCATCAGAGCCACTCATCGGTTCTGTTAAGGAATAGGCTCCTATCGACTTTCCCGCCGCAACAGGTGTCAGGAAGCGCTTCTTTTGATCCGATGTTCCGAATTTGATCAGACCGTAGGCATACAACGAATTGTTGACTGACATGATGACTCCGTGCGCAGCATCCGCCTTGCAAATTTCTTCGAGAGCCAGCACATAAGATAGGGTGTCCATGCCGGCACCACCAAATTCCTCCGGAACTTCAATGCCCATAAACCCCATGGCTCCCATTTTTTGGATGGTGGCATGGGGAAATTCACCGCTTTCATCGAATCTGGCAGCGATCGGGGCAATCTCATTTTCCGCAAAATCGCGGGCTGTGTCACGGATCATTTTGTGTTCATCGGTCAATTGAAAAATCGCCAGATCACTCATCTTATCTCCTGATTTCTTGGGCGGAATAATTGTTAGTGGGTGGAATACCATAAGTGTTTTTTTGTGACTGTCGCAATGTTGATCAACCTGCTTAGATTTTACTCTGAAATGGTGTAGGTATGCGACAGGCAAGGGTTTTTATTGGTTGTGTGGGCCGTTGCCATTCTTGCGCATGACGGCTGTGTGGGATATACTCTTAGCTATCCAATGCTTGGCGAGGGCCTATGACAGAAGAAATTTCCCCTGAATTGTTTTCCCACCTGGTTGAATTGGCGGCACTGGAATTGACCGCGGAGGAGGGTGAATACCTCCGAAAGCAGTTGAATAACCAGTTAAAAGCCATCCATGAGCTGGAGTCAATCCCGCTTGATCCTGCCACTCCTGTGGCTTCCCACGGCGTTCCTTACTCTTCCAAAAGCTCTGCCCCCATTCGTGCTGATCAACTGGCTGGTTTCGTTGATACCGCCCGGTTATTGTCTTGCGCTCCTGTAGTGGAAGATAATTACATTGTCGTTCCCGATATTCCCCACCAACAACTGAAATAGGTTATTTCATGAAACTGGTCGAATTAACTGCACTTGAAATTGCCAAAAAAATTAAAACACGTGAGGTTTCCGCCGTCGAGGTCCTCGACGCGCACCTGGCGCATATTGCTAAAGTTGACGGGTGCCCTGGCACTATTGGTGGTGACCCAAACATGGAGGCTGACAAGGTCCACGCTTTCATTACGCTCACTTCAGATCGTGCTCATCGTCAGGCAGCTAAGATAGATGAAAAGATTTCCCGTGGGGAAGATGCCGGTTGTATGGCCGGTGTTCCCGTAACGATCAAGGATATCTTTTGCGTGGAGGGGACTCCCTCAACCGCGGCATCAAAAATCCTGGCAAACTTTGAAGCACCCTACACTGCCACTGCGGTTCAACGTTGGGAAAATTCCGGTGCTGTGGTGTTGGGAAAGGTGAATTTGGATGAATTTACCTATGGGTCTTCCAATGAATCGTCCGCATTCCAACCATCTACTCGCAATCCCTGGGACACTTCTCGTGTGCCAGGCGGTTCATCGGGTGGATCGGCTGCAGCTGTAGCCGCATGTGAAGGTCCGATTTCATTGGGAACAGACACGGCTGGCTCCATCCGATTGCCCGCAGCTTACTGTGGGGTGGTTGGGTTAAAACCAACTTATGGACGGGTTTCGCGTTATGGCTTGATTGCATTTGGTTCATCGCTGGATTGCCCAGGTCCTTTAACTCGCAGCGTGGCCGATTCCGCCCTGGCATTAGGTGCCATGGCCGGAGCAGATCCGCGTGATGCCACTGCTGCCAATATGCCTGTACCCGATTATCTTGCTGAAATCGAAAAAGGTGTGCGCGGTTTGAGGATAGGCTTGTCGCCTGATTACTTCCGCATCACCTATTTTAATTCTGATACGGGTGCGTTGGAAGAACAACCTCTCCCTGCGCTAATACAACAGATGGTGTACGATGCTGCGCAACGCTTGGCTGGCATGGGAGCTGAAATCATCGAAAATATCCCGATGAAACATACCCGCTTTGGGATCCCAGCCTATTTTGTCATTTCGCGGGTGGAAGCAGCATCGAATCTACACCGGTATGACGGCGTCAAGTATGGTTACCGGACAAAAGAAGAAACCAGCGATTTACGGACGATGTACCGAAGGTCGCGTGCGGAAGGGTTTGGTTTGCAGCCCAAATTACGTGTGCTGATGGGCATGTATGTTTCTGCTGCCCAGTATAGTGAGCAGTATTACAACCGGGCATTAAAGATTCGTTCGCTGATTCGCCAGGATTTTGACGAAGCCTTCGGCAAGGTAGACACACTCCTGACACCTTCAACGCCCAGCTCTGCCTTTAAGGTGGGTGGGATATATGGCGATTCGGTTATGATGCAATATGCCGATCAGCTGGTTGTCACTGGCAACCATGCCGGAGTTCCGGGCATATCCATACCATCTGGTTTTGACGAGGATAAGATGCCTCTTGGTATTCACTTTTTCGCTCCCGATTTTCGCGAGGATTTGCTATTCCGATCAGGCTATGCCTATGAACAAGCCAGCTCCAGTGAAGCATGGCGACAGCAAAAACCGGCAGTAATGCAGGCGTAAGCAAGTCATCCAACCTTATTGAGATGCCACAAGGACTGGTATGAAAATCTTAATTGCAACAGATATGGAAGGTGTGACCGGGGTTGTAAATTGGGATCAGGTGACGCCTGGTCACTATGAGTATGCGCGTTTTCGCAAACTTTACACGCAAGATGTGAACGCTGCTATTCAGGGTGCCTATGAAGCCGGTGCCACAGAGGTTGTAGTGGCTGATGGGCATTGGTTTGGAACAAACATCCTGATAGAGGAAATTGATCCACGCGCCCGGCTGAACTCGAGCACTGCTTCGCAGCATTCCATGATGCAGGGTATTAATGAGTCATTCGATGGGGTCTTTTTTGTGGGCTATCACGCTCGCAATGGTTCCCAGAACGCAATTTGTGATCACACATGGTCGAGCAGTCGTGTTGCCAACGTCTGGTTGAATGAGCTTTTGGTTGGGGAGTTCGGTTTGAATGGCGCTTTGGCTGGTTATTTTGGGGTGCCGGTTATCATGGTTACTGGTGACCAGACCGCCTGTGAACAAACAACCGAGCTGCTCGGTGAAATGGAATGTGCAGTGGTCAAGCAAGCTTCAGGCAGGCATTCTGCTGAATGTCTGGCACCCGAGGTGACAAGCAAGCTAATTTCTGCTGCCGCCAGGCGTGCGGTCATCAACTTAAATCGTGGCAAGGGACCATCGCCTTTTGTTGTTGATACACCAGTTTTGGTCACAGTTGATTTTAAAAGCTCAGACATGGCAGATCGTGCTGGATTGATGCCCGGTGTGCAGAGGGATGGCACGCGGGTATCCATGGAGCTGGCGGATATGAATATTGCGTATGGAGCCTTCCAGGCGTTGGTAAACCTGGCAGCTGGTTAGTCAGAATAGAGGAAAAGGGTATGTCAGAATACGAAGCAGTCATTGGCCTGGAAACCCATATCCAGTTGAATACACAAACGAAAATATTCTGTTCATGTAAGGCCGATTCATGGGTTGACGGGCCTAACACAAATATCTGCCCGGTTTGCAGCGGGATGCCGGGTGTACTTCCTGTTCTCAATAAGCGCGCGGTCGAAAAAGGAGTTGTTCTGGCACGGGCCATGAACTCGGACATTCGACCCGTATCGTACTTTGATCGCAAGAATTATTTTTATCCCGATTTGCCCAAAGGCTATCAGATCACCCAATATGATCAATCGCTGGCCAAGGGTGGCTACATGGATATTCCTCAAGCGGATGGCAGCATCCGGCGTGTGACCATCTGGAAACTGCACTTGGAAGAAGATGCAGGCAAGACAAAAAATGAATTGGGTCGGCGCTTGATCGATTTCAACCGATGCGGCGTACCGTTGGTGGAAATGGTGACTGGTCCGGATTTGCACACTGCTGATGAGGCTGCCAATTACCTGACACGCTTACGTCAACTTCTTCGTTGGATTGGTGTCTCTGAAGCGGACATGGAAAAGGGCCATTTACGTTGTGACGCCAATGTATCCCTGAGGTTGAAGGGCGAAACCATTCTTAACAACAAGACAGAAATCAAGAATGTCAACTCAATTGAGGCAGTTCGGGCAGCAATCGAAAAGGAAATTTTGCGCCAGACACATGAGTATGAGGCCGGGCGGCGGATTGAAGCCTGGACTCTTGAATGGGATGAAGATACCCAAACACTCAAAAAAATGCGCTCCAAGGAAACCGAAGCTGATTATAGATACTTCCGGGAACCTGATCTACTCCCGGTCTTTATGGATGAGGCCTGGAAAGCAGCAATCCTGGCTGATTTTCCAGAATTGCCGCTGGCACGCAAGGCTCGCTTCATAACCGAATTTGGGTTGCCGGAGTATGATGCGGAACTATTGACCAGTGAACGCTCGCTTTCGGAATATTTTATTTCGACGACATTAGCTTACTCTGGTGATGTTAAGCGGGTCTCAAACTGGTTAATCAACGACGTATTACGTATGTTGAAAGAAAATGACAAGACTGCTGGTGAATTGGTGCTGACCCCGCAACACCTGGCCGAGATTATCAAATTAGTTGATGCCAACACGATCAATACCAATACGGCAAAAAGTCTGCTGGAAAAAGTTAATCAAACCGGTAAATCCCCGGCGGAAATTGTGCAAGCCGAGGGGCTTGCCAAGGTCAGTGATGACAGCCTTATTCGCCAGGTGGTGGAGCAAGTGATCGCTGAGTCGCCCAAGGAAGTAGCAGCTTATAAATCTGGCAAAGTTGGTTTGATGGGATTTTTTGTCGGGCAAGTAATGAAAAAAATGCAAGGTAAGGCGGACGCCCAAATGGCGCGAGCGATGTTAGAAACGATGTTGATGTAATTGGGACTCATCGGGTTAAGTAAACGTACCAATCAAAAGCCCCCGCTATTAATCAGGCGGGGACTTTTTTGATCGTTGGTGGATTATTACCGAAATGACGATAAGGTATTTCGGTAATAATCCACCAAAATGATCATGTCGTAGGTTCCAACCAAAATGTATTGCGGATGAAGCTTGAGAATTGTTATGAGTAACCATTTTTCCCATTCCTGTTTCCAGGGAGTTTCACGGGATGATGAACTAATTTTCGGGTGTATACTCTTAACTGTTAAAGAAATTGACTAACTTATTCCCCTTATTACAATGTGAGCTACCGTGGATATAAATATTCGTTCTGCTGTTGAGCAGGATTTTATTAAAATAAAAAAATTGATCAGTCAAGTGCATATCAATCCTACCGGTTTGGATTGGAGGCGTTTTATTATTGCAGAAACAACCAATGGAGAATTTGCTGGGTG
>CAIVSQ010000042.1 GCA_903908605.1 uncultured Anaerolineae bacterium | reverse complement strand
TATTAATTAGGGCGAACCATTTTCCAGGCTGTGCCAAAACCGAGATTGTGCTTGAACTGCAAAGTAATTCCTAACAGGGCCATACCTTCAAGCTGACGGGAACGATGCAGTGCACCAGTATCGACAGGCACGAGGCCTCCAGCGCTGACCAGGTTGGCAACAGCCTGCTTGGCAGCTTCATCATCACCGGCGAGAAACACATCCAACGGAATACCGGCAACATTACCATTTACCAGGGTGCCCGCGAAGGTGGTGTTGAAGGCCTTGATGACTTTCGTATCTGCCGGAACAACCATGGCCAGATCCTCGGCAGAGGAAGTATCGGGGGCAGTTGCGAGACCATCATAGGTGGCATTCAATGGGTTAGCGATGTCTACCACGATCTTGCCAGCCAGGCGTGAACCTAACTGCTTGGCAACTTCCAGGTTTACACCGTACCAGACTGCCAGGATAACCACCTCACCCAATTTAGCGTTTTCCAGGCTGGCGCTTTGTACTGTCGTACCAGCCTTGGCAACTGCACGCAGCTCAGCAGCAAGATTTTCTGCCGCCTCGAGATTGCTATCTACCAACGTGACGGAATTTCCACCAGCAACCAGGCGATGACCAATTCCACGCCCCATATTACCTGCACCATCAAAGTTACATTCATGTTATTTCTCCTTTAGTTATTTATTATTATATACTTACTTATTGATAGTAATATTCTAATTGAATACTATCACCTTGTCAAGTTACTATCAAATAGTTATAATAAGAATTATGTTAGAAAAAATTGATACACCTCAAATAGATGAACGTTGCCCAGTAGAAGCCGTCGCTGAAATTATCGGCCAAAAATGGATTTCGCTGATCATTCGCGACCTGGCAAATGGTCCTCGTAGGTTCGGCGAACTGCAGAGTTCAATCCACATCAGTCCACGGGTGTTGTCTTCAAGGTTGCAAGAACTTGAACAACGTGGCCTGGTGCACAGGGAAGCCTTTGCAGTCATCCCACCCAAGACAGAATATACCCTTACAGAGACGGGCATGCTCCTCGTACCTTTAATCGATGAGATGCGCCGGATCGGCCAAAATTTTATCTAGCCAGGCCAGCCTCTGCTCATCCCCCCGCATATCGGCTATTTACTGGAAAATACATGCAAAAAATTACCCCCTATCTTTGGTTTGACAATCAGGCCGAAGATGCTGTTAATACCTATATATCCCTCTTTAAAGATGGAAAGATAACCAACCTCGCCCGTTATGGCGATGCAGGACCCGGTCCAAGTGGCTCAGTCATGATGATCAATTTTCAACTTGAAGGTCAGGATTTTGTCGCTTTGAATGGCGGGCCTGTGTTCAAATTTACTGAAGCAATATCTTTTTTCGTCCACTGCGAGGAACAAAACGAAGTAGATATGCTCTGGGACCGTCTTTCGGATGGCGGAGAAAAAGGCCAATGTGGCTGGTTGAAAGATCGTTGGGGAATTTCCTGGCAGATTATCCCAGCTGCCCTTTCCGAATTGTTACAAGACCCAGACCCAGAAAAATCTGCAAGGGTGATGCACGCTATGTTGAAAATGACAAAAATCGAAGTGGCGACACTGCGAAAAGCATATAATGGCGAGGAATGAAGGCATCAGACACAACCCCGCTCGTTGGTAATTTACCATCAGGCCTGGCCCAACCAGCGTTACGTGCACTGCAGCAGGCTCGTATAAATAACCTTGAGCAACTTAGTCAATGGAATGAGCGTCAAGTTCGTCAACTGCATGGCATTGGACCAAATGCATTCGAGAAATTAAGCCAGGCCATGAAGAAAGTCGGCCTAATGTTTCGCTCAGATAAATGAACCTGCTGTTCACAATGATTGCCTACCTAATATAAAAAATGCGCCTGAGCAAACCAGACGCATTTTTTATTTTTTAGAAATCTCCTACATCTTCCGCCATGCGGACAATACGGGGATTGAACTTACCCATAACTTCCACCAACTGCTGTTGAGCCATGATGACTTGATCAATCGGCTTATAGGCTTGTGGCGATTCATCCAGGCCACCTCCCAGTAGTGTTACACCACGATCCTTGAGGTATTCATCTCGAGCCCTTTTACTTATGGACCCCAAAGCAGACTTACGACTCATCTGCCTACCGGCACCATGCGATGCTGACTGAAGCGATTCTCCAAAACCACGTCCGCGTACCACATATCCGGGATCACCCATTGAACCAGGGATGACTCCCAGGACACCAACACCTGCCGGAGTTGCCCCCTTGCGGTGAACAATAACCTTTCTCCCATCGGGCAGACTTTCAGACCAGGCGAAGTTGTGGTGATTTTCCACAACCGCCGCCTCCTTTAAGCCAACTGCATGGGCAACCCTTTGGTGAATGATCTGGTGATTGGCGGAAGCGAAACGACCCGCCAACTCCATGGAAAGCCAGTATTCCTGACCAGCCTCAGAGTCAAGCGATAGCCAGGCCATCTGACGAATACTTTCATCCAGATCAGGGTGGATTTCCCTGGCAAGCTTGCTGTAACGATCAGCAATCATGAAACCGACGCTGCGAGAACCACTGTGTGATAGCAATGCCAGGTATTCACCCGGCAATAAGCCGAGCATAGGCTCACGCAAACGAAAAGCTCCCCATTCCACAAAATGATTACCTGTTCCGCTAGTGCCCAATTGACGCGCGGCATTATCTTGCAGTTTTTTCAATAGAGGCGTCGCATCCCAGGCAACATCATCAAGGACGGCATGCTGCGGACGGTTATTCAGTTTCCATTGGGCACCAACCCCAAAGGCAGTTTGCTCCATGAGGGCATTTTCAAAAAGGGTTTTCTTTTGCCCCAGCAAGTAAGGTGACACCTCATAAATAGACAGGCGCATGCGACAGGCAATATCCACACCCACCGCAAAAGGAATAACTGCATTGTCAGCGGCAAGGACACCACCAATTGGAAGGCCATAACCCACATGGGCGTCTGGCATCAAAGCCCCAGCCAGGCTGACTGGCAGTCTCATGGCGCGGTCCATCTGCGCGATCGCGGCATCATCGATCCCTTCCCGACCCCACACAGGATACGGCAAAGGATTTTCGCGGAGATCACCTGTCTCATCCTGTGGCTTAGGAAGCAAACGCAGACACTCTCGTGCCAGGCCGGCAAAAATTGGATCAGCTAAATATTGACCCGGGTTTTGCCTGACCAGTTCTAGACTAGTCAGGATATTATCCCGCTCCTGTCCTTGTGCGGACAGAATTTCAGCCGCACTTTTTGCAAGACCAATAATACGGCCGTCAGGCCAATTGTGTAATTTTAAAATCTTTCCTGTGATGATGTCCATGTTTTCAACTCCTTACTGATACAAACAGTGCAATTCAACTTAACAAAAAACAGCCACCTTTTTCAAAGTGACTGTTTATAAACCTTACATTAATCTAGGTACGGTCAATAAACCGCACGCGGTCAAATTGAAATCGGTATGGATGGCTCGCTCAGGCGGCCCAATCTTAGGTGGGTATAGTTATAGCGCTTCATAAATGAAATATTATCACATTTTTTCTACAGGATCAACCTTGGATAACCATATTATTACCAACAACCTGAACGCTGACCATCTTTCGACCCTATTCATGTTTTATTCCAGGTTATTTTGAATTCACATAACCATCAATTCGTCACTCTGTTAGCCGCGCATAACATTCATTGCAAAATATTTTGAAGGATTCACCTTGTTCTGAAAATTACAATCGACTTTATTGTTTTCAGAATATAATTAGGTAATTATCGATTAATTAACACGATTATTTTGAGTATTCAAAATAATCGCGAATATATATGCAATCAAAGGCGGTTTTATGATAAAAAATATATATGGTTCATCAATTGACCAGGTGGATATTGCCATTATGCGAGCTTTGCAATCAGATGGGAACTTATCCAATGTTGATCTTGCTCACCGAATCAATTTATCACCTCCAGCCACTCACGCACGCCTGCGCAGGTTGGAAAAAGAAGGATTTATTCGGCAGTATACTGCCATCATCGATCGCGAGAAAACCGGTTACGACCTGTTATGTTTTATCCATGTCAGCTTGCAAATGCACCAACTCGAACAAGTGGAAGGTTTTCGACAATGGACCCGGAAAATGCCAGAAGTATTGGAATGCCATCATATCACCGGCGAATATGACTACCTGCTAAAAGTAACACTGCGCAACCGCAAAGATCTTGAACGGTTCGTAGTAGACAAGCTCACCCCCATCCCTGGCGTTGCCCGAATCCACACCAGCCTGGTGCTTACCGAAGTAAAGTCAACCATGTCTTTACCCCTGGAATAACATCATTGAACAAAAAGGAGAGTCAAATGTCAGATAACAATCCCCAAACCATGGGCCAGCAGTTTGGCCGGCGTTCCTGGGCTGAACCCTGGAAAATCAAGATGGTTGAGCCCTTAAATGTAATTTCCCGTGAGGAGCGGGAAAAAGCCCTTGAAGAGGCTGGTTTCAACACCTTCCTGCTCAAGTCAGATGATGTTTATATTGACCTTCTGACCGACAGTGGCACAAGTGCCATGAGCGATCGACAGTGGGCGGGCATGATGTTGGGTGATGAAGCCTACGCAGGGAGCCGCAATTTTTATCATCTCGAAGCAGCTGTACAAAAAATTTATGGCTACAAGTACATGATCCCTACTCACCAGGGACGAGGTGCCGAACATTTGATCAGCCAGGCGGTCATTAAAAAAGGTCAATATGTGCCCGGCAACATGTATTTCACTACAACACGGCTACACCAGGAGCTCGCCGGTGGCACCTTCAAGGATGTCATCATCGATGAAGCCCACGACCCCGCCAGCCTGCACCCCTTCAAAGGCAATATTGATCTAGATAAAGTCCAATCGCTGATCAACCAGGTCGGAGCGGATAATATCGCATACATTAGCGTCGCTGGAACTGTCAATATGGCCGGCGGACAACCTGTCAGTATGGCCAATATCAAGGACTTGCGCGTTTTATGCGACAAATATGGTATCAAAATTTATCTCGATGCCACTCGTATGATGGAAAACGCCTACTTTATCCAGGATCGCGAAGAAGGCTACGCTGGAAAAAAGATCGCCGAGATCCTGCTTGAATTTTGCAGTTACACCGATGCCGCCTGGATGAGCGCGAAAAAAGATAACCTCGTAAATATCGGTGGTTGGCTGGCAATCAATGACTGGGATATTTTTGAAGAATTACGCAATCTGGTAGTCGTCTACGAGGGTCTGCACACCTATGGTGGTCTGGCAGGTCGCGATCTCGAAGCGCTCGCTATCGGCATTGAAGAATCAGTCAAAGACCAGCACATCCGTTCCCGCATCGGCCAGGTGTTATACCTGGGAGAGTTACTCACGGATTGGGGTATCCCGATTGTTCGCCCGGTTGGTGGACATGCTATCTTCCTAGATGCAAAGGCTTTCTACCCACACCTGAAACAGGTGGAATTTCCCGCTCAAACCTTGGCGGCCGAGCTCTACCTTGACTCTGGCATCCGCTCAATGGAACGTGGCATCGCATCTGCCGGACGCGATCCCAAAACCGGTGACCATTACTATCCGAAGCTGGAATTAACCCGCCTGACCATTCCACGACGTGTTTATACACAAGCACATATGGATGTGGTCGCAGAGGCTGTTAAAGCAGTTTACGATATGCGAGAAACGACCCGTGGGTTGAAGATGATCTACGAGCCCAAATACCTGCGCTTCTTCCAAGCTCGATTCGAGAGGCTCTAAAAATCCACCGCCAGCAGGGTTGCACCTGCCAGGCCTTTAGCACATTTCATTAATAAATCTGGCGGCAAGAGGTAACAATCTACTTGCCGCCAGATTTATTTGCTTCTGCCGGTTTGGTAATTTTTCGATCGGGCTCATATATAATAAGCAAGGATTACTTCAGCACTCTCGAGTACCCAACCCGATGTAAAAGATTATTTTAAAAATCAAAGGAAAACACCATGCCACATCTTTTTGACTCCCTCACCATCCGTGGAATTACCCTGCGCAATCGAATAGGTGTGTCACCCATGTGCATGTACAGCTACAAGGATGGGTTTTCAAACGATTGGCAGGTTAGCCACCTGGGCGCTCGGGCAGTGGGTGGCGCAGGACTTATCATCGCAGAAGCCACCGCCGTGGAACCGCGCGGACGTATCACCCCATACGATGTTGGCATATGGTCGAAGGAGCATATCCAACCATTAGCCAGGGTTGCGCAAACAATCAAGCAAAACGGTGCGGTAGCAGGTATTCAAATCGCTCATGCGGGGCGCAAGGCAAGCACCAAACGCCCCTGGGATGGTGGAACGCCCACCCTGCCTGATCAACCCGGGGGCTGGCAGACAATCGCCCCCAGCCCGATTGCATTTAGCCCAGCATCAGACATACCGAAAGAAATGAGTATGGAGGACATTCACTCCGTGCAGGCAGCCTTCCGAAACGCAACCTCGCGTGCGTTGGAGGCTGGCTTTGAATTTCTGGAAATTCATGCGGCGCATGGGTACCTGCTGCATAGTTTTTTATCCCCCATATCCAACCAGCGGACGGATGATTACGGCGGCAATTTTGAAAACAGAATTCGTTTTCTCCTGGAAACCACCCGCCAGGTTCGCTCCACCTGGCCCGATCAGCTACCACTCGCAGTGCGCATTTCGGGCAGTGATTGGGTGCCAGGCGGCTGGACTGTCGATGAATCGGTGGAATTAGCCCGTCACCTAAAGCTTGAAGGGGTGGACGTGATAGATTGCAGTTCTGCGGGAACCAGCCCGATGGCAACTGTGCCAGTTGGGCCAGGGTACCAGGTGCCGATCTCAGAGGCTGTCCGCCATGGCGCTGATATCCTGACCGCTGCGGTTGGACTGATCACAGCTCCCGAGCAGGCAGATGAGATCATACGGAATGATCGAGCAGACATCGTACTGCTTGGACGGGAATTTCTGCGCGATCCATATTGGCCACTTCACGCCGCCCAAATTCTCAATCACCCAGCTCCAACACCACCCCAATACTTGCGTGGGTTTTGATCAAACCCATCCAAGCTATGACTTAATTACATTCTATTAATTCACAAACCGTCGCACAGAAACTACGGTTTGGTTCAACATAAATACTCCGTTAGGGCGGTAGCTGGCATCACAAAACAGCTTTGCAAAAAATAAATTCGCTGGCAGGTTTCAAAAAGGGCAAATGCTTGGATACTGAAAGCATGAAAACTTCCCTGTCTTTCTATCCTAGCAGATTATGATACGCCTTTACCTATCATAGATGTCCCCAACCCAGCCCGTTCTATATGACCGGGCTGGGTTTTCAGCCATTGTTCTATATTTGAATACCAGCCAGAATAGCCAGTAATAAATTTAAGCAGTTCATTCAGTCCAGCAAAGCCAGTACCTCATCCGCTGCGCGTTGGCCTGATTCGATCGCACCATCAATAAAGCCCATACACACGCGGGCGGTCTCAGTTCCCGCCCAATGCACACGCCCAACCGGCTCACGTATGCTGGAACCAAGTACACTGAGAGTCCCAGTTGGAAAGAGAGCGATGGGTGCCCCTTCGCTGTACAGCTCACCAGACCAATCTTTTTCAAGGTATGCAAGCGGCTTGAGCGCTTCGGGACCAAAATAACGAGCAAGACTCTCAAGAATTACCTGCTTGCGTTCCTGCGGATCACGAGCATGCCAGGTGCGAGCGAATTTTCCACCGACAAAAGCCATTAAACAGGCTTGTTTACCATCTTCACTACATTGATCAAAGGTGACGGATATCGGACCTGAACCACTGGCGACTTCTCCAGAAAAACCTTGTTCCCGCCAAAAAGGTCGCTCGTAGCGCACAAAACACTTCACAGCCCCGCCCATTGAAGCACGATTCATCAACTGCAACCGGCGGCTGGGGAGTTGGGGCGAAAAGGTAAGGCGGCTTCCCAGTGGAAGTGGCACAGCGACAATCACCCGCCTGGCATGGTATGTTTTTCCACCTAAGGCCTCAACCGTAACACCCTCTTGGTCTTGAGAAATCGAATTGACAGGTTGCCCAAGCAGAACACGCTGTTCGCCAATGCGCTTAACCAATTCCAGCGAAATCATCTGGGCTCCGCCTGCGATGCGCTCATGCTGAAAACCGCTGTCAGTCGCGATTAAGTTGTTCATGCTACCAGCCGATTTCACATATGCCAACACATGCAGCATTGATAAATCACCCGATTCGGCCCCGAAAATGGTTCGAAATGCTGCGTCCATGGTAGCACGAGCATCAGCACTCCACATAAATTTACGACGTACCGCGTCAAGTGTAGTCGCGTCCCATTCGCCCGCCAACTCATGATTCCATGGCTCCGCAATGTTCAACCGGTTAGCCCAGGAATCGATGATCCAAATCGCAGCCTGTATTTGCAACAATTTCCAGGGAGCCATCGAGGGGATCGTCCCTTTGTAAGTACTGGTTCGCCCGTTCAATTCAAGAATCTTTAACCCAGAATCATAAGTGGGAAATGTACGCAGGCCAAGCTCTTTCACAAGCGCATATACACGCTCCTGGCTTTCGCCTATCCATTCACCACCCCAATCCACTTCCGCACCTTCCAGGTCCCCACTCCAGGTACGTCCACCCACACGATCACGCGCTTCCAATACCAGCACCGAGATTCCACGCTTTGTTAATGAATATGCCGCGCTCAAACCAGCTGCACCAGCCCCAACGATGATGATATCTGCGTCAAACATGGAATTTTTACCTTATCGTTAATCTGAAATAAGATCTGACACGTGTGTATTGATGCGAACAAGAACCAATCATACTCCAAAAT
Organism: uncultured Anaerolineae bacterium; assembly: GCA_903908605.1. Classification (GTDB taxonomy): domain Bacteria; phylum Chloroflexota; class Anaerolineae; order Anaerolineales; family Villigracilaceae; genus UBA5195. Next base: position 871 of record CAIVSQ010000042.1, on the reverse strand, counting down.
AAAGCCCAGGACATCCAGTTTGTGTTAAGAATCCATAATAGCCACTGTTCTCAACTTTTCATCGATCGCTTCCATGCTCACGACATCTGTCACGTTATACAACTCGCAAACTTGTCGAAAGGATTTATTTGAGAAAGTTCGGTAAAAAGGAATAGCATCCCAGGCGGGGAAAAATTCCAATAAGATCGCCTTGCAGGAAGGGTTTTTCAAAACTTCCTCAAGGGCTGCGTCAATGCTGTACTGCCTGGCTTTTTCAAATGGATGGATAGCTGAAATTTTCTTATCAGCCGGAAAATCGCCAAAAAGGTTGCTCAACCATGCCAGGCAAAGACCCAACCATTTGGCAGCATGTGGATCGGCTTGGGCAAATAAACCTGCCGAGGTCAACGGTTTTGATAAGGACAAACCGTGCAAACCACGTTGAAAAATATGTAGTTCAAACGGCACACCAGCGTGATCGAGAGCTGCAGCAAATTGCAAAGAATGATTCACCGGCACGAGTTCATCCTCTGCGGTAGCAAAAATAAAAGCTGGCGGGGTTGAGCCATCGACAAATCTATCCAACGAAGGAACTGGCGCGGGTAAAAATTCCGAGATGCTTTCAAGGATGGCCGGATAGGCGAGGATCAATGCATTCGGTCGAATAGCTCCCATGGTTCCCAGGGCGGCGGCTAAATGGCCACCAGCGGAAAAACCGCACACGGCAATCTTTTCCAGATCGAGTCCCCATTCACGAGCCCTGGAATGCAAAATACGGAGGGCTTCCTCTGCATCATTGAGTGGGCGCGGAAAGGTTGCGTTTTCATTTAACGAATAACGCAAGATAAAAGACTGGTAGCCCTCAGCCAAAAATGCCATGGCTACCGGTTCG
>CAIVSQ010000041.1 GCA_903908605.1 uncultured Anaerolineae bacterium | reverse complement strand
CGCCCGGAGTTTATTTTTGGTGTTTTCAGAATGTCACTGAATTTTTTCCAACAGGAAGCTATATAACCATCAAAGGGTTTCCTTTGCTTTACATAGGTATCGCTCCCAGCAGGCCATTTAGTAAAAGCAATCTTAAGACCCGGATTATCAAATCTCATTTGCAAAGAGACGCCTCCCGATCTACTCTTCGCCTTTCCCTCGGGTGTTTATTGAGTGAAGCTTTGAATATCAACCTGAAAATTATTAATGGTCGCTATACCTTTGGAAATGGTGAAAAAGTATTATCAGAATGGATCAAGAAAAGTGCCTATGTGTTTTGGGTTGAACATCCTGAACCATGGCAAATTGAAGAAGAATTAATTCATTATTCTAAGCCTCCACTGAATTTAGAACATAACCAGGATCATCCTTTTTATCTTACTCTGTCTTTTGCACGCGATAGAGCCCGAAAATCCGCAGGTCAGTAATAAACAACCATGCTATAATAGCACAGACGTTCGATTATTAAGCTCGTAAGTAACAAGCAGTACCTCCTAGAAACACACTAGAAACCGCGACGGCAAGTTGCAATTATCTCGCTTTCTGGTGGTGTCCAATGGAAGGTACTTTTTATTTAATTTGGAGGGGGTTATGACGTTAAACCCGTTTCTCATTTCAATCCTTGCGGCTGTTGCTGCGACCAGCTTTTTCCTCAACCGGGCCATGAGCCGGTATATTCGCATCCCCATGATGGTCATTCTCCTTTATTTCTCATTCCTCTATTGGCTTATCGGAGCAGATAAACCGGATCTGATCGATAAAGCGCTTATGGTGCGGATCGGGATGTTCTTCCTATTCACCAATATCTCTATAGGCAACTACACCTGGTTCCTTTTCCTTCGAAAAAATCAAGCCAAATACGGCCGACGCTGGTATGACGAGAGTAGGAAAAAACATGAGTGAATCAGTCTTGCTTACTCTGATCGGTGGTCTGATCACACTGGTTGTCACCCTGATTTCAACCTGGGCCCAGCTTAAAAAGATGCGCGAGGAACTGGCTCAAAAACAGAGATTGGATAATCAGGTGCGCGAAGATGGTGAAACTGAACGGGATGCCCGGGCAGCAAAAGATATGGGCGATACCCTGACAGTTGTACTGAAACCTCTCAGAGAAGAAATTAGCACTCTGCATGAACAGCTATCAGTGGCCAACCAGAAGATCGAACACCTGACCGGACTTGTAGAGGAATATTCTCGTGGGCTTGACCTGCTGATCGAACAAATTCGCAAGGATAACAAGGTGCCGGTCTACACCAAGAAGACCGTTCAAGAACACAAGAGTCACAACCATATCAAGGAGTGATTAAGATGAAACCAAATACTTGCCTGGTAATTGACGTTTGGGAAGGAAGCCTGGAAATGGACGAGGCTGTATTGAAGGCTAATGGAGTGGCAGGGATCGGCATTCGCATTAATGATATGAACGGCGGCCATCACCAGGATGTCGGTTTCAAGAAGCAATGGGCAGAAGCCGCTAACTTTGTTCGCTTCCCCTATTTTGTCTACAACCCCTGGGTGGATGGAGAAGCAAACTTCAACTGGCTGCTCATGAATATGCCCGTTGAAGCTAAATCTGTGGCTGTGGATATTGAAGTTAAATTCACAGGCATCACCCCTGCAATTTATTCAAGGGAAGTGACCGAATTCCTTGCGTTGTGCAAGCATAAGGGCTGGAAGACCATTATCTACACGGGCCAGTGGTTTCTGAATGCTCTTTCCTCCTGGCCAAATTGTGATTACTGGTGGGCACAATATCCAGACCCTACGAATTATTTCAGCGGGATTAAGAGTTGGGATGCGCTGAAACTGGCGTTGGATAATGCGAAACTCGCCCGACCATTCAACGAGTCGGCCTGTCCCGGTGAAGTGAAGTTGTGGCAGTTCACTGGCGACTATCTCATTTTGCCTGGAACGATTCGCGATATTGATGTGAACCTGTTCTTCGGAAGTGAAACTGAACTGGCGGAATACTTTGGCGCTCCACAAGACAGCATTCCAGATGTTCCACCGGTAATCACACAACCAGATTTATATACATTTTCAAAGGCTGCTTACTGGGCGCGACCTGCAGGTGGGCCGCTGGTAACCCCGCATTACAACACAACGAAAGCCGGTACGGATAAGGAAGAAGTCCTTGGCGAGCCGTGGCTCAGTTGGATGGAGAATGGACTCGCGAACACAGCGAAGATGTGGGGCAAGATCTTTGCGCCGGATTGGGGACCAAGCAAAGGTTTCAACAGCAAGGGCAAGCTGATCTTCAACTGCCTGGTTTATCCTGGGCGCAATATTGTTCATATCAAGCAGGTGGTTACCGGGTTGGATGGCCAACAATGGGGTGAGCTTGATGCGCTCGACCTGGATACACAGGTAAAGATGGATGACTCCATCAATCACACCGACACTCCGCATCTTGTGCATACCGTTTATGGCTCAAACACAAAATGGACCTGGTTCCCTCTCGCCAATTCTCCGCATGTTCCTCTTCTTGCAGCCGGACAGCGCTGGATTGAAATGAAGTGGCTAGAGAAAATTACACTACCAAAGACTGTAACCGTTACGGCTTATCCAGGTCTTAATGTGCGCATCAATCCTGGTGATCTAACCACAAAGAATGGTGCAAAGCCCTGGCGCGAGAAGGTGGAAGTTTATGAACTGGCCATTGCTAATGGCGGTATTTGGGGTCGTATCAATGAAGGTTGGATTGCGCTGCGCTTTCAGGACAAGAATTTGACCGATTGGGTAATTTGACACATTCGCAATAATCAAAACGAAGGAGAAATAAATGTTTGCATTAAACGTAACACCCGAACTGTTAACTGCCGTCTTTGCGGCCTTACTGGCGATCCTATTTGACTGGTTCCCGCCTGTCGCGCAGTGGTATGACACCCTGTCCGTCTTGAAGAAAAAGCAGATCATGGCGGCTGGTCTGATTCTGATCGTGGCTGTTATTTATGGCGGAGCCTGTGTCAGTATTTTTTCCGGTACCGTCACCTGCGACAAAGCCGGAATCACTTCGTTGGTCTACTCCATTTTGATTGCGTTGGGTGTCAACCAGGGAACGCACTCTCTGGCCAAACCTGTCAAGGAGTTGGCTGGATGACCAAGAAGAAGTCGCCGCCCAAGTCCAGCGAAAAGAAGCCCATGATGAAGAAAAAGGGCTGCTGAAAAAACAGGTGGCCTGCGGATAATTCCATGGGCCACCTAGTTATGGAGATACTTATGTCGGCAATTCTTGAAAACTTAAGAAATCAATTTCCTCCGAAGGCAACTTACACAATAGGCGCAGCTAGCGTGGATGTGTTTCCCGATCTTCGTATGGACCTGTCGCGGGCAATTGGGACTCTCGCTCCAGGTCAGCATGTGGCAGTGGATACAGTGATTATTCTGCCGGACTCTTTATTCCCGGATTGGTGGGTGTGGGGCTGCATATCCAGTTTTGGAACCCCCAAATATATTTGCATGCGCCAGCCGGTGCGTAATCTTCCTCCGAGGGAAAATGTGTATGTTTATATAAAGGGAAGCGAGCGGATCTTTACTGCGTTTGAATTGGAGCGGATAAGGGAAATACTTCGGGAAATATTAATCAGAATAGATGTTCTTTGACGAAACCATTATTAATCAACATATGGACTAATGTCAAGATTGATCGCAAAAAATGATTTTCGCCACCTAGAAAAATTTTCGGAATGGAAATAATTGGTAGAATCGATGCAATAGATGATTTTTTAAGATCTCTAGCCCAAAATAAATGGCTATAACGAAATTTAGTAGCATTTGGCACTTACGCAATTTAATTTAGCTGATATATTTAAATGTATCGCATTTCTAGATAACCTGCTTATTAATGATTTCATACCATATCAATAATTGTTACGCTAAGGATAATTTATGGATAGATCATCTGACGCGTTATACACCAGCAAAATTATTAAAGCTG
>CAIVSQ010000040.1 GCA_903908605.1 uncultured Anaerolineae bacterium | reverse complement strand
TCACCGGTCATTTACACTCAACTGGCTGGAAATTATTGAAAGTCAAAACCATTTCAGCGAATGGACAGTATTCAGGCTTAACCTCGATTATTTTCTCTCAATCAGTAGGGAAAACAGGGACTGTAGTAGCCGTTGAGGCAGATCTGGTAAATGCCGAATGTATCAAACGAAATATTCAAAACTATAAAAAATATTCTGATAACAAGATTCTATTACTTGAAGGGGCTGTTTGGGAAAACACCAATGGTCTTATGTTTTCTACCGAAGGTAATATGGGATCAAGTGCCAAAGATATTGTCGGAAGTAATCGTGGCTTAGTAAGAAAAATTCCATCATTCACCCTTAGTTCAATTGTGGAGATGTTTAATTTATCGCGTGTCGATTTTATTAAATGCGATATTGAAGGTGCGGAAAAGGTAATTTTTAAAGACAAAAATTTTTTTATGCAATTCCGGCCAAGAATAATTATTGAACCGCACATTGTTGATAATTTAGAAACTTCGGAAATTTGTATTACCGAACTTGAAAAATATGGCTATAAGTCCAAGAAGATAAATCAGAAAGGGGTACATCTTCCATTAATCGAGTGTACTCCCCCATAATCCCCCTTATAATGTAAATCAATAGGAATTGAGTACAGAACCGCCAGGTTCGAGGTTCGAATCCTCGGCTGAGAGCCTACATAGAATGCCTTCGCAGAAATGCGGGGGCATTTTTTTTATTTTTAATTTTGAGGCTGTCGTTTGGGGAGGCTGAAAATTGAAATAGCTTGCCAGGTAGACCCGGAGTCATGGCGGCAGAGTAGTCTTTACGAAAATGTGACGGATCGAATACCCATTTGGGGTGGATTACTTCGAAGGACCGGTAAAGCTAGAAAACCATCACGGTCTTGCCGATGGTATGGTTATTGAGAATTTCAGTGAGGGCTGGACCCACTTCGTCCAAGGTGAGGGTTTTTGAGATTTGAACCTTGATTATTCCTTGCTCAACCAGGGTGGAGAAGGCTTTGCCGGCTGCAACCATGGTTTGCTGCGCGTTGTTTCCATATCGATGCCCCGAGCCCAGGCTTAACTGGTGAAAGCTGAGACCTTTTTGAAAGGCTTGCTTGTATTCAGACGGTCTGACGGTATCGACAATTTCCACCATCTGTCCTTCAAAGGCCAGGGCATTTGCGACGATGACATCATTGTCAAAGCCAACGGTATCCAGCCCCCGTGTAACGCCTTGCTGGGCGGTGATCTCCATCACACGCTTGAATACATCTTCAGAGCGGTAATCAAGCACATGTGTCGCGCCTAATTGGCGGACATAGGCACTATTTTTGGCAGAACAAGTGGCAATAATGGTTTGCAGACCCAGGTATCTGGCAATTTGAATTGCAAAGCCACCGACACCGCCCGAACCACCGGTGATGAGAATCGAATCATGCGGACCTGCCCTGAGCTTGTCATGAATAGCCCGCCAGGCAGTCCAACCCGAGCAGGGAGTGCCTGCGCCAATTGCAGCGGTCACATGCGGATGGGGAATAATGGTTGTGGAATCCTGTACACTGAATTCTGCGAAGCCACCATACGGGCGACGCATATTTCCATGGCAGAGCACGCGATCTCCCACCTTCCAATCGTCTACGGTGCTTCCGAGTTCCACAATATGACCGGAAACATCGAGCCCCGGGATCCAAATTTCGTCCGCCCCGGTGGCGCGGGATTTTCCCTGGGCGATTTTGGCATCCACCGGGTTGAGCCCACAGGCATCCACTTTTACGACAACATCATTGGGAGCTGGCACAGGCATTGGCACATCTTTGACATGGTAACGGTTTTCTTGAGTATTAAAAGTAAGAGCCTTCATAAAAATCCCAATTTCCTCTGTAATCACATGAATATTTCAAACTGCCAGGAGTCAAAGCATCGGTTATTCTACTCGAAACATGGATGCTGTCTGCTGATTGTGTTCAGCGGTGGACATTCCAGCGCAGGTTTGTGGAACATAAGGCTACATTAGCCGGGGTTCAATTCAGGGGTGACAGGTAAAGGAACGCGACTTGATGTCTAATATGGTCTTAAGCCCGACAAAAGCACCAAAATGGTGTCGTTTTGCTTGCATGGTTCACAGGCCTGGTGCTGGGTAATTCGACATTGCGAATGATAGAATTCAAAGGTGCCGCGATCGATATCCTAATTTTATTTAAGAGGCTGCTGAATGAATGAGACTGATATTGAACATTTAAAGACCGCCATTTTAATCGCCTGGCGGGCCCGCGAAAAAGGCAACCATCCCTTTTGGGTCGCTGCTGGTGGACGAAAATAACCGGGTGGTTTTGGAAGCAGAAAACACGGTGGTAACCGAACGGGACATTACCGGTCATGCCGAAACGAACCTCGTTCGCCTGGCGACACAACAATTTTCGGCGGAACAACTGGCGGGCTTTACGCTGTATGCCAGCACCGAGCCGTGTGCGATGTGTTCGGGTGCTATTTTTTGGAGTCACATTGGGCGGGTGGTGTTTGCCCTGGGTGAAGATGAGCTGTACAACATTATCGGTCCATCACCGGAACAGTTGATTCTGCCATGCCGGGATGTCTTCTCTCATGGGGGGCGCCAACCCGAAGTGTTGGGGCCGGCTGCTTCGCTTGAAATTATGGCTCGCGAGGTCCATAAGGGTTTTTGGACGATGGAGGGGTAGGGGCACATCACCTTTGATGAGGCAACCGTAGGGTATTTGGCCGATTTCAGCGAGTTTCACCCGGGTTGAAGCCGATATTATTTGTGAATTATAATTAGAGTCTGCCGTCGAGAAAAATAAATATCTAATCAGAGTTATCCGCTCAAAACAAAGGCTTCTCCCAGGGTGGAATGAGATACGATGGCTGTTTTATTGGTATATATCGGAAAATAACAGGGAATAAATGAAATCCCATTCCATAATTAAAAACCTAAAAAAACCGGACCCCCAGGCAATTTGGGCGGCTGGCTTGACCATAATTTACTTCTTCTTCGAGGAATTCCTCTTCGATTTACCCAATGCAAAAAATGCGGTCGCAATTTCCAATAAAGGTGCATCTGAGTATGCAGTTTGGCTGATGAGCTTGTTGGCTGGACTTGTTTTTATGTTTTTTTGGTTTCTTTGGTCGTTAAAAGCAAAACCAGCGGTGAGAATTGTGTTCGGGGTTATTTTTACAGCCGGTGTATTGTTGCAATATGGCTATTGGAATTCGTTGCACCGGTTGATCAACTCGAACGATATTGCACTATTAGGGACAACCACCGCTCAAACATGGCGGACAGCTTTTGATTTGTATTTTAGTTGGTGGGGTTTGTTGGTTTGTTTGCCCTATATCGCTTTGCTGGTGGCATTCCATGATATTTCAACAGCCGGATGGATTGAGCTGGGTTTAACGATTGTTTTCATTATTGGCGTGTGTTGTTTATTTACCTGGCAGCATTATTTTTTCTCGCTCGGGACTTCATTTACCGAAGTTATTCATAGCCTGGGAACCTATACGTTTTTCGATAATAAACCTGTTTCCAGGGAATCGGTCAGGGGAATTCCAGGAACCGGACCAGATAACAACATTGTCTTAATCATCGATGAGGGTATTCGTAGTGATCACCTGGGGATTAATGGATATTCCCGGGATACTACGCC
>CAIVSQ010000039.1 GCA_903908605.1 uncultured Anaerolineae bacterium | reverse complement strand
TTTATATTTGGCGAAGTTCTGGTAAACTTCACCTTGGAACTGCTGATATTGGTTGTCCACAACTCCCAATTGTCATGCAGTTCCGCCTTTTTTGACAAGCCTTGGATTTGTCAAAAGTCCAAAAAGGATATGCCATATTTAAATACGCCCCATGACATCATCATCAAAGACACAAAGATCATGCGGTTTAAATCCAGGTAAAATTCCATATCACGCGTACCCAGGCGCAGCCCCAGGGCAAATAACCAGATGGCATTGCCTGAAAGGATCAGGACGTGGTCAATGCCTGTGCTGTGACGGTTGGCCCAGGCATACAGGCTGTTGGATGTGATTAACAGGCTGCTAAAGATGAGGACCAGGCTGGGCAGGTTGGGGATATAAACGTTCATTCGCGTCTCCATAGCAGTCAAAACATAATAGATTTTTCGAATTCCGAAGAAAAAGAGGTTCGAAAAAATAGCTGCGACCTGGCAGTTCCACTTAAGCATGGAGACAAAGTGGGGAAAAAAAAGGGAGATCAACCCGCAAACAAAATTCCAAACCGGTGGTATTCACACCTTCCGGCACCGTTCGGATATTCGTTAAACCCGGCTATGATATCAGGTTACTCAATAAAATGGGCATTCTGCCGGACCAATTATTTTGCCCAACATCTTACCCAGTGTTTCACTAGCGAGCAACGATTATTTTCTTTCTACCGCCAGGGTAAAGGGAATTTGAAATTAATGGTCTGACTTCAAGCCCGCCCCACACATCGGCAGCAAGCAATCTGCCAGGCGGCCGTGACGATCGGCATAGGCCAGCAGCGCGGCGTAGGTTGCGGCGGTGGTATGCTCGCAGTAGACCCCACGCGCCTCCAGCCGGGCGCGCGCTTCAAGAATACGATCCTCGGGTGCGGTAATCACCTGGACGGCATGGCGACGCACCATCGCCAGGATCTCGGCCCCGCGCATGGGCACGCCAATCGCTATGCCCTCCGCCAGGGTGGCGCTGGGGACGACCCGCACAGGCTCAGCCAAACCGGCCGCCGCCGCGCGGGCCAGCGGGTCACAGCGCTCGCTCTGTACAGCAAAAAGATTGGGCATGGCCTCAATCAGCCCGCTGGCCAGCAGATGTTCGAGCGCGCGCACAACCCCAATAAACAAGGTGCCATTGCCAAGCGGAATAAACAGGTTGGCCGGCACCCGCCCCAACTGCTCGTAGACCTCATACAAATAGGTCTTGGTACCTTCGTAGAAAAAGGGATTGTAGACGTGGCTGGCGTAATACAGCCCATCCTCAGTCACCCGCGCACGGCAGACCTCGGCGCAGTGATCACGCGAGCCGGCAATGACCTGCACCTGTGCGCCGTGTGACTTGATCATGGCGATCTTCTTTTCAGAGGTGCCCTCAGGCACAAAAATTTCGCAGGCAATCCCGGCCCGCCCGCAGTAAGCCGCCACGCTGTTGCCGGCATTACCCGAGCTATCTTGCACCACCGCCTGGACACCAATCTGTTTACAGTGACTTACCAGCACCGCCGCACCACGGTCTTTAAATGAAAGCGTGGGCATCTGATAGTCCATTTTTAGCAGCACATCCTCATCCAGGCGGATGACCGGGGTGAGACCCTCGCCCAGGCTGATGCTGCGCCAGGTATCGCCCACCACCGGCAGGAAAGCCCGGTAGCGGAAAATATTCCAGCTATCGCGGTCCACCAGGGCCGGGTCGTAGCGTGGGGGCTGGTAGTCCAGCTTCCACAAACCACCGCAGCCGCACCTGGGCTGCAGCGTGCTGGCTGGGGCGGACTGACCGCAAATTGTGCAAATAAAAGAGCTCATGTTCACATCCCGGCTCCCCAACCTGCCCGGCGGGGATGAATTATTCCGGCTCAATTTGCTCACCGACCCGCCGTGTGGGCAGCCTGAGCAACAGCTGGGTGCCACCCTGCTGTTTGCTGTTGATGGTTAGTTCACCCGCCAGGTTGCCGGCACGGGCCTTTATATTGGCCAGGCCCATTCCACCTACACGCACAAGACGGGGGTCAAAACCACGCCCATTGTCCAGCACTTCCAGTGTAAAGACCCCATCCACATGTGCCAGGCGGATGATCACGCGCTCGGCACCTGAGTGTTTGATGATGTTGTTGAGCGCTTCGGTGATGATGTAAAAAATCTCGCGCTGCCTCCATCCATCCAGGAACAGCCGCTTGGGTGTCTCAAGCTCTACATGCAGACCCGATTCGCTGCCCAGGTGGCCCACCCGCTCGGCCAGCGAGCGCAGCAGGTCAAAGCCCTGGTCATCGTGGCCCTCCTCCTGCAGTTCGTGGATCATGGCGCGCAGCTCTTGCTGGGCCTGGCGCGCGCTGGTAATGATATTCTCGACTGTCTGCGGTATTTGTTCCACACGGTTCTTGGCGATCTGCTGCTGCGCTGTGCTGGCCAGCATCACCAGGCTGTTCAGATATTGGGTAACCGAGTCGTGCAGGGTGCGCGCTATTTTCTGGCGTTCTTCCAGGGCCGAATGGCGATGCGCCTCAGACATACGCAGGCGATCGGCATCCAGCCGGTCACTGACATCGTGCAGGATGGTCAGGTCTCCACTGGACTGCCCATTGCCGGTGACCAGCGCGACGGTAGTGACGTGAATGTGCAGTCCATTCATATCAATGCGCCGCCCACCGGGTTCACGTGCCTGCATTACCTCGAGCAGCGCGCTTTGCTCGGGGGTTGAAGCGAGCAATTTCTGGCCGATCAGGCGCGGGTGCAGCAGCAAGTAACGCTGGGCAGCCGGGTTGATATCCACCAGCACGCCCTGCTCGTCAGTCACCAACATGCCGTCGGTCATTTGCTCAAAGAGCAGGGTGCGCCCAATCGGACGCAGGTTCACCAACTGGTAGCGGTGCGCGCCGTACCAGATCACCAGCGCAGAGGGGAAATACGAAAAGACGTTCACGTTCAGAATTCCCCACGGGCGCACATTCAGCAGGTACAGTATGCTAAAAAATATCGGGATGGACAACCCGGCGGTGATAATGTATGACTGCGCCCACATCAGCCGCGAGCCGTTATTGCGACGCCGGAAGACCAGGTAGATGACGACCACCAGCGTGGCCCGCAGGTAGATCTGCACCACCCAAAACAATGGGGCGGCGGCCCAATCCAGGGTGGGCAGGCTGCCGCTCGTATCCAGCCAGATATTGGCATACACCAGGCGCGTGGAGGGAAAAAACAGGATGATAATAAAATCGATCAGCGGTATAACGGTCAGCAAGACCATCAGCACCCGGCGCTGGCGGGCGGGGGTACCGATGTAATACAGTACCCAGAAGGCAATCAGCAGCACATAGAATGAAACACAGACCTGGCGCAGCACCAACCAGCCATATTTTTGCTCGAAGGTCGGGCTGATCAATTCCATGCCGTAGGCAAACATGGCCACAGCCGACGCCAGGATGGAAAGACCCACCATGCGCCCAGGGTAGGCATGGTAAGTATCCAGCATGACCGCAGCAATTAACAGGCTGAGGGCGGCAATGATGAATGGAAACACATAAACCAGGACTACCATGTTAAAACGACCTATCGATGCTTGAGATGGATGTTATTAATGGAAACCAACCTGCCATTACACGGGACAGATTGGTTTCCAAACACAGCAATTTCAACAAACAGGGGCCAGGTTCTTCAATGCAGCGTCTATGCGGGCCACGGTTGATTCATTTTATTTAATCTTGCTCGTTCTCTTCTGACGGATCAGTGTCCTCGGCATCCTCATCGGCATCATCTTCCATGCCATCCTCACCAGTCAGGTCTGCGTCGTCCAGCTCGTCCATCTCATCGCCCGGCAGCAGGTCGGCGTCATCCAGCAGCGCCAGTTCTTCAGCCGTGGCGGCTTCAGACGGGCTGTCGCCAGAGGTGTCGCCCTCGCCAGAAGTGCCTGCGCGCACCAGGTCGGCAGCGCCAATGCGGGCAATCGAGGCCAGGGTATCGTCCTTGCCCAGCTTAATCAGGTGCACGCCCTTGGTGGCCCGCCCGGCTTCTTTGATCTTATTGACTTTCAGGCGCAGGATGATGCCGTTGGAAGAGATCAGCGTCAGGTCGTCGCCGGCCTTCACCACGCGCGCGCTGACCAGCTTGCCCACTGTCGGCAGGGCTTTCAGGTCGATGGTGGTGACGCCCTGGGTGCCGCGGCTCTTGGATGCATACTGGGTCAGCGGGGTTTGCTTGCCATAGCCATTGCGTGTGACCACCAGCAGCGAGGCGCCTTCTTCGACAACCTCCATGCAGGTGACACGGTCTTGCGGGGCCAGGCGAATGCCCTGTACACCGCTGGCACTGCGGCCGACCGAGCGTACCTCGGTCTCATCAAAGCGCAGGGCGCGGCCGCCTTCGGTGACCAGTAAAATTTCGTTCTGGCCGGTGGTCAGGTGGGCCCAGCCCAATTCATCACCGCTTTCCAGGCCCATGGCGATCAACCCGGAGGGACGCACGGCCGCAAATTCAGAGAGCGCCACACGTTTGACCTTGCCGCGCGTGGTGGCCATGATGCAGTAACCGTGATTGGCAAAACTGGACACCGAGAGGGTGGCGGTGATCTTCTCACCGGCATCGAGCGCCAGTAGATTGTAAATGGAACTGCCCTTGCCGGTGCGGTCAGCTTCGGGCACCTGGTAGACCTTTTCGCTGTAGACCTTGCCCTTATCCGAGAAGAACAGCACGGTCTGCAGGGTGCGGGCCGGGAACATAAAGAGGATCTCATCCTCATCTTTGGTGGTATGCCCCATCACACCCTTGCCGCCAATGCCCTGCGAGCGGTAAGCAGCCGAGCTGGTGCGCTTGATGTAGCCGCGTTCGGTCAGGGTAATCAGCACGGCTTCGTCTTGCACCAGGTCTTCTTCGCGCAGCTCTTCGCGCACATCGCCGGCGATCTGGGTACGGCGCTTGTCGCCATACTTATCGGCCAGTTCCTTCATATCGGTCTGGATCAGGGCCAGGATCTTGCGCGGGTTGGCCAGCAGGTCTTCCAGGTAGGCAATGTTTTCGCGCACCTGGCGGGCTTCGTCTTCGATCTTGAAACGTTCGAGCGCGGCCAAACGGCGCAGCTGCATATCCAGGATGGCCTGGGCCTGCAGATCCGAGAGCTTGAAGCGTTCGATCAGGCTTTGCTTGGCATCATCGGCATCCTGGGCCTGGCGGATGGTCTGGATGACCGCGTCCAGGTTGTTCAGGGCGATCAGCAGTCCATCGAGGATGTGGACGCGCGCGCGGGCTTTATCCAGCTCATACTGGGTGCGGCGGGTGATCACTTCGATACGGTGTTCGATGAAGATTTGCAGGCAGCGCTTGAGGGTCAGCGTGCGCGGCTCGCCATTCACCAGCGCCAAAAGCTGCACACTAAAGGTGGATTGCAAGGCGGTGTATTTAAAGAGTTGGTTGAGTACTTTTTTGGGTTGGGCGTTGCGCTTGAGCTCGATGACGATGCTCATACCGCGCTGATCGCTCTCGTCGCGCATATCCGAGATCTGGTCAATCTTGTCTTCACGCACCAGTTCGGCGATGCGCTCTATCAGGGTGGTTTTATTGACCTGATAGGGAATCTCGGTGATGTTGATCATCTGGCGGCCGTTCTTCATCTCTTCGATTTGGGCCACGCCGCGCAGAACAATACGCCCACGCCCGGTGCTGTAGGCGTGCAGGATGCCTTCCTTGCCAATGATCATGCCACCGGTCGGGAAATCTGGCCCGGGCACGAATTCCATCAGCTTTTCAACCGGCACATCGTCGGCGTTATCGTAGTTTTCAATCAGGTAATCGATGGCCCCGGCCAGTTCGCTCAGGTTGTGGGGCGGAATGTTGGTGGCCATGCCGACCGCAATGCCGGATGAGCCGTTGAGCAGCAGGTTGGGCAGCCGTGAGGGCAGCACCAGCGGTTCCTGCAGCGATTCGTCAAAGTTGGGGCCAAAAGCTACTGTGTTTTTATCGATATCAGACAGCATTTCTTCGGCCAGGCGTCCCAGGCGGGCTTCGGTATAACGCATGGCCGCCGGGGCATCGCCATCGATCGAGCCGAAGTTACCCTGGCCATCCACCAGCATGTAGCGCAGCGAGAAATCCTGGGCCATACGCGCCATGGCTTCGTAAACGGCTGAATCACCGTGCGGGTGGTACTTACCCAACACTTCACCGACGATTCTGGCCGATTTCTTGTAAGTGCTGTTGGCGCGGTTGCCCATGTCATGCATGGCGTATAAAATGCGGCGGTGAACGGGCTTAAGCCCATCGCGTGCATCTGGCAAGGCGCGCGCCACAATGACGCTCATGGCGTAATCGAGAAACGCGTCGCGGACCTGGCTATCGATGTCTACAGTTTGGATATTACCAATTTCCATGGTTACCTCAGAGGTTGCTGCATTAAAAATGCGCGCTATGGACGAAATGCTGATCGCATATTGCGCATCTAAGTTGACTGTTTATAAAACAAAGTGGCACCGTTCGACCCCCTCGAGACTGACATTTTATTATACCAAATGATGGGGTTTTTCTTGTGAAACTTGTGTGGAACTTTCCTATTTAATATGAAAGAAGCCCCCGCCGACACACAAAAACTTGGCCGAAAGCATGCAGCTGCCCCACTTATTGAAAACCACCCTGAAACTGCAATTTAAGGCGGATTTTTTGCCCGGCGCCCGCCAGTTGGCGCGCATTAAACATGCGCCAGAATCTCGATCTGGTTACCCTCGGGATCGGCCACAAAAAAGCTGCGCATACCCCATGGCCAGGTGGTGGGCGGGATGATGGCAGTGGCCCCGGCCTGCAGCAGGCGCGCGTATTCCAGGTCTACATCGGCCGGGTTATCAATGTCGCAGGTGATCTGCACCGCGCCGTTGATGCCGGCCGGGTAGGTCAGCGGGCTGAGAAAGCCGCTCTCATCCGGCCGCTGGTACAGGTTGAAGTAACCACCGTTGCGCTGGCGGGCCGCCGCAAAAGCGCCGCCATCCCACTGCAGGTCAAAGCCCATCACATCCCGGTAAAATTCCACCATCAAGCCCATATCACGGACCGCAAACCCAATCGCGTTGATCGTATGTTTCATGGCATGCCTCGCTCATTATTTTATTCGGGCTGATTATACAATGACCGCGCTAAACGGTTGAGAGTTCTGTTGAGAGCGATATTAAATGAAGACCCGGCCAGAGGATATCCTGGCCGGGTCTTTGTTTTGGTTATGGTTGCGTTTTTTTACGGCAGAGCCGGGGTATTCTCGGCAAAGTACTCGTGGTTATCGGCGTTGAAGACAGCGTTGTTCGGGTTGGTGATGGCCAGGTTCTTGGCGCCGGCCTGCCCGTAGACAAAGTCATCGGTGCCAGCCACCACGGTGAAGTGGCTCATCTCGTGGATCAGGGTGCCGGCCTTCGAGTCGGTGCCGGTCAGTGGGGCTGTCCAGAAGACCTTGCACAGGTAGATTTTGTAAGGCTGATTCGGGTAGACATAGGCGTAGTAGGCCTTCTTGCACTTGCAGTCAAAAGACACCGCGGCGGTATCCATCGCACCGGTGATGGCTCCGAAGTGCGATTTGGCAGTGGCGTAACGGCCCGTATCAAAGATGCCGAACCAGGTGGTATAGCGCGAGCCGGTCTTGTTGCTGTTCAGGTAAGCCAGCGCATCGATGGAATAGGTGCTGGCCTGAGTACGCGCGGCCTTCAGATCATTCTGTTGGGTGGTGGTGCAGCTGGTAAAACTGGTGGAGCCGGTCACTCCCAGCGGCTGAATGGCGGACTGCAGGGCAGGCGCGCGACCTGCCACCTGGATGTTGATATCGCCCGAGGCCAACCGGTCGGCGCTCTTCCACAGGCCGTTACCCTGGCTGTGCAGTTGGAAGGATTTAACATCGTAACGGACGGTATAGTCGCCACCGGCCGAGAAATCATAGCTGGCGGCCAGGTCAACCACCCGCACCAGGCTCTCGCCCGCTTTGAGGGTGACATAATCGGCGGCGCTGGCGGCCGGGCGCTTGTAGATGGCGCCCGTGTAAGCAACTGCATTACCCGCCTGGCTGATGGCAAAGAGCGGCTCTTCCACATCACCGGCCGGGGTGAACCAGCGCAGGACCTTGACCGGGCGGGCGGTGGGGTTGCTGATGCTGACCTCCACCATCACCTGCTGATCGGCACTATAGGCGCTTTGCAAGGCGCGAATGCTGACCTGCGCGCCTGCACCCGAAGACGCCGCCGAGACGACGCGCGTTCCGGCAAACACCGCCAGAACAAGGACAAACAACATGAGAACGGTATAAAGCCTTGCCTTAAACATGGGCCTGCTCCTGGATGAATTGATATAAATTGAGAGAAACGGGATTGACATGTTTATTATAGGTCGGTGAATTTGAAAATGCAATCACACTTGAGAACTATTTGGGGGGACGGGGGACGGAAGACGGAAGACCGGGGACGGAGGACGGAAGACGGGGGACGGGGATGAGCTACCGTCATTCCCGATAGAACTGGGACGATGCGCGAGCACGCGCTCTTGGGTTATGCGTGCGTGGCGATCTGCCCTTTGCACTGAATCTCTTTAAATTTCAAATCGCCACACCCGCGGAGTGCAAGAGCGCGGGTTCGCGCCTGGCCCCAGCATTATCGGGGATGACATTTTATTGTAAGTCATCCGTCGCTACCGTCATTCCCGATAGAACTGGGACGATGCGCGAGCACGCGCCTTTGG
>CAIVSQ010000038.1 GCA_903908605.1 uncultured Anaerolineae bacterium | reverse complement strand
GGTCGTCGATCAGTTTCTTGTATTCGTCATCGAAGCTGAACTTGTCGGGCGCGGTGTTGTTCATCAGGTCAAAGAAGGTCGAGAGACGGGCATTGGCCTTGATGGAGTTCGGGTGGTACTGTTCGGAGCTGGGCGTGTCGGGGTAACCGAGACCCTGGACGAAGACGTCCCAGCTTTCCTTGGTCACGAACGGGTAGTCAGCGCCCTTCTTATCGAAGAAGGCCTGGGTCTTGGCGGGGATGGCGGGCATGGCACCGTAGACGGGCAGCAGTTTGTCGGCGCCGGTGGTGATGAGGTAGGCGAGGACCTGGAAGGCTTCCAACGGGTGAGCGGTGCCCTTCCAAACGCGGAAGGTATCGGCGTCGACACGACCATGGACATTGCCATCAGAACCCATCGGCTGAATGCCGAGTTGGAATTCATTGCCGGCCTTGGCGAAATCGCCCAAGCAGCAGGTGTACCAGGTTTGGGTCAGGCCCATAGCGGCCTTGCCGGAGTTGAAGACGTTGCCAGCACCAAATTCAGGTGCGCCGGCGAGCGGGCCGCTGGCCATATAAGGCTGCTTGCCCCACATGCCATCGTAGTACCACTGGAAGGCTTCTTTCCAGCTATCGGGCATGGTGGAAGCATAGCTGCCCTTGGCTTCGCCGGAATAGATCTTGGCGGCGCCACCGTAGAAGGTGCCTACGGACTGGATGGACTGCCACTGAGCGCTGTAACCAACCTGTACGATCTGGGCAGCATCGAAGCCGTCCTGGCTGGAGTCGACACCGTTCTTGTCAACGGTCAGGCGCTTGGCAACTTCGGTAACGGTTTCCCAGTTCCAGTCAAGTTCCTTGCCATCGAGAACATACTTATCACCATACTTCTGGGGAGGATAAGCGAGGCCGGCTTCGTCGAACATAGCGGGGACGAAGTACATGGCGCCGGGGAACACAGCGAAGGGCAAGCCAACCTGACCCTGGCCTTCGACCTGGTAGAACTTGACCAGGGCGGGGTCAAAGATGGAGGTGTCGAAGCCAGCTTCGGTGATATAAGGAGCAATATCGAGCCATTGACCGAAGAAGTCATTGGAACCGCCCCAGCCGACTGGGCCAACGATATCGGGGCCAGCGCCGGAGGCGATCTGGGTGGAGAGGGTGTCACGAGCGCTGTTGAAAGGCACAACTTCGAGGATCAGCTGGATCTTGTCCTGGGAGGCGTTGAAGTCCTTCACAACTTCTTCCTGGGTGGCGATCTGAACAGCATCGGTGCCGGTGCCGAGACCAACGAACCAGCGGATACAAACCTTACCGGCTTCGCAGTTGGCGACGGGGTAGGGGGTCAGGGTCGGGGTGGCAGGAACAGCGGTGGGGGCTTCGGTGGCGGCAGGAGCTTCAGTCGCGGCAGGCGCGGCGGGAGCTTCGGTGGCGGCAGGAGCGGCAGGGGCTTCAGTCGCGGCGGGCGCGGCAGGGGCTTCCGTGGCGGGGGCAGCAGGGGCGCCGCAGGCAGCCAGGACCATCGATGCGATGATCAGCAGGCTGGTAAGGAATAACATTTTCTTCATGGTGATTATTCTCCTCTTATAGAAATTGGTTGAATGTACAGCGAATATTTTCAAAAAACAAGTTCTCGTTCAAGCGTTTCGGCAACCACCTCCTTTTTGTTTAATATTATATTGATTATTACTGGCATCCGCATGAGCGCCGGATGATAATTTCCGTCGGTAGCAAGGTTTCGGGCTTTACCGGCTGATTTTTGATTAATTGCAACAACAGGCTGGTAGCCCGCCGGCCGACCTCTTGTGTGGGTGCTCGCACAGTAGTAAGTGCGGGGTTTAGAAATGCAGAAAGGCGTGAATCGTCAAAACCTACCACAGATACATCCCTTGGAACTTGGATGCCACTTTCATCCAATGCGGTAAGAACACCTAATGCGGCATCATCATCACCAGTAAATATGGCGTCAAATTGATGCTTTCCTTCTGCAATCAGGTCTTTTAGATTGCGATAAGCGACCTCGCCATTAAACTCGCCGTCAATCAGCATGTTTGGATTGAATGCAATCCCATGTGCGGTCAGCGATTCGCGGTATCCTTGCTCGCGCCATTGCGAGTCTTCCTGTTCGCGTGGGCCATGCATGAATAATATCGAGCGGCGATTATGGACCTCAATCAGATGGTCGATGATGTTTCGCGTAGCGGCTTTGTTTTCAACAGTCACAAAAGGGATGTTGATGTTGACAGGCGGTGTACGGTGGATTAATACCAGGGGAAATTGATCCTGGCAGAGGGTTGTCAAATGTTCTTCGCTCAGGCTGTCGGCAAAGACCAACATGCCGTCAGTATTATGCGGACCAATGGGCGGCTGACTGTTGTTCAACTTTGGGGATTTATAGGTCGCCACCAATAGGTTGTATTGAGCTTCGCTGGCCTCTGCCTGGATGCCACTTAGCAGGGGGGCAAAAAAATCGGTGTGCATGTTATGCAAGATCAGCCCAATGGTATTGGTACGCTTGGTTGCAAGGTGGCGGGCTGCTGCATGTGGTTGGAAATTCATGTCGAGCATAATTTGCTGGATCCGCTCAGCCACTTCCAGCGAAACCGGCGTGGTTTGGTTAATATAACGGCTGACGGTGGCGACTGAAACACCCGCATGCCTGGCTACATCTCGAATTGTGACTGAATCTGATCTGCGGGTCATTGCGCCTCAAAGTATGTAACCGGTTACTGTAACCGGTTACATTAAAGCACAAAAAAAATTGTGAGTCAATAGTGAGTATATTGTTTTTTGCCAAAATAGGGGATTTATAAAATAAATCACCCCTGGTACTCTGACCAGGGGTGGATGGTTATTTCTTGTTGAAGCATTTCGCAAAAGCTTCTACCGCTTTGGGGTCGAAATGTCTGCCGGACTGTTCCTTGATGTACTCCCAGGCCGCCTCTTCACTTAGCGCTTTGCGGTAAGGACGATTGGAGGTCAGGGCATCCCATACATCCACTACGGCGAACAGCCTGGCTGAAAGCGGGATCTCTTCGCCCTTCAGACCGCGTGGATAGCCGCTGCCATCCCACCGTTCGTGGTGGCAATAGGGTATCTCCATGGCAGTTCCAAGGTAACCGATCTGCGATAACCACTCATAGGCGTAGACCGGGTGCATGCGCATGATAACCCATTCCTCATCACTCAACGCTTCGGGTTTGAGGAGGATGGAATCTGGAATACCCAACTTGCCAACATCGTGCAACAGCGAGCCACGTTTTATGGGCAATAAGTCGTTCGGGTCCCATCCAGCCGCGAGGGCGAGCTGTTGGGTCATTTCGCTGACTCGCTGGGTGTGTCCTTCCGTTTCCTTATCCCGTAAATCCAAAGCGCGTGACCAGCCTTCGATGGTTTTGTCGTAGGCCCAAACAACTTCCTGATGCAGGTTCTCCATCTCATGCCGTTGTTCGGTCAACAAACGGTAACGATTGAGGCGGGTCATGTTTTGGATGCGGACCTGCAATTCAAAAATGTCGTAGGGCTTGGTGATGAAGTCGTCTGCACCGGCCTGTAAACCAGCCATGCGTGATTCGCGGTCATCCAGTGCTGTGACCAGCAAGATCGGCACTTCCGCCAGCTTGGGCATGGAACGGATTTTTCGGCAAGTTTCAAATCCATTCATACCAGGCATCATCACATCCAATAAAATGATGTCTGGTTGGATCTCGGCTGCAACCGAAATGCCGTCTTCGCCATTTTCTGCAAAGAACATTTCGTAGTTTTCAGAGGAAAGCAGCGCGTCTATAGTGATCCGTGCAATCGATTCGTCGTCCACGACCAATATCCTGGGTTGGTTTGACATGCATTACTCCTGGAACTGCCGGATCTGCTTGAGGATTTAGTAAATCTAATTATAGAATAAACTTGGTAGAATGGTGTAATACTCACCTTTCTAAAGTGCAAAATTCGGGTGAATATTGAGTATGTG
>CAIVSQ010000037.1 GCA_903908605.1 uncultured Anaerolineae bacterium | reverse complement strand
CGTTCAGCGACCCGACGGGTAGGCCTTCCTGAAATTATTGATGATGTCATCTTCCCAAGACAGCTGATCTGAATCTGGGATCCGGTTTTCCCGTTCCATGAACTCTATGACCTGGGCCATCCCTTTTTCCAAGGGGATTTGGGGGTGAAATTCGGGCACATCTCTAAATAATTTTTCTGAATTGTAATAGGTGTGATGGGCAAATATTTCTTCGCAGATTCCAAATTCCGGAATATTGAGGTGTTTTAGATTTTCAAAAGGGACACCGACAAGTTCTACTTCTTTTCCAAGAACCTTGCCAGCCAGCCGGTGGTAATCAGCCCAGGTAATGTAACCGCGGTTGACTGCGTTGTAGGTTTGGCCGATGGTGTGTTCTTTGCCAATCACACCCGCAAATGCGAGGGCGATGTCGTTTACATGCAGGTGTTGGTGAATGGCGTTTCCGTCACCACAAATGAGGATCGGTTTGCCTTTTTTTACTCGATCGATCCATGAGAAATCCCAACAAACCTGGCGAACCATGCCCTGGATGGGGCCATAGGTTGTGGCTGGTTTGATGAGGATGGCGGGGAATTTTTCGCGGTAGTATGCTTCGAGATAAACGGCATCAGCGGCGACCTTATTCTCTCCGTAAGCGGTGATGGGGCGTAGCGGGTGGGTTTCATCGACTGGCAGGTAATCATATTTTATGCCATAGGTGCATACCGTGGAGGTTTGCACAAACCAGCCCACACCGCGAAAAGCGCGAATACTGGATGCGGCATCCTGGGCGTCAAAGCAGATCATATCGATGGCGGCATCAAATTTCTCGGCCTGCATTTTTTGTTCAAAGTCTTCGCGGTTATAGCGGTCACCCTGGATAAGGCGTGTACCATCTGGTTGTTTCATTGTTTGCCCGCGATTGAAGCATGTTACTTCGTGTCCTTGTTCAAGAAGTAATTTCACGATCGCCTGGCTAATATTGCCTGTTCCGCCTACAATACCGATTTTCATTTGAAACCTCCTGGCAGGGATTATTTTAATGTCGTAGAAGACGTTTGAATTATAACTTGAGTGGGATTGATATTTTTGTGAATAAAACTCACCTTTGTTAAATGCACCGAGGATGTGAAGAAGCTGCCACAAAAAATACAGGAAATCTTCCAGGCAATTCTGTGTTGGCATCGGCAGTAAGTTAATTGGGGGAGAATAAGCACCAGTTAAAATCTTCAAATAGGTCTTGACATCATAATAAATTGGTCTAAAATTAGTTTTATTGAATTAAAACAGGTTTTACACAATGAAACCAAATCAAGATAATTCTTCCTCGAGATACAATATTGAGGCCCTGGCACGCGGATTGGAAATACTTGCCCTGTTTTCTGCGCAGCGGCCTTATTTAACTCTGTCTCAAATTGTGCAAGATTTGAAAATGAATAAAAGCACCGCCTACCGGGTTTTAGCCACTTTGCAAGGCTTACAATATCTGGAGCAGGATGTTATGACACGCCAGTATCGCCCAGGTTTACGGGTGCTTCAGCTGGGGTTTACTGCCATCAATTCGATGGAAATTGGCCAGGTAATTCACCCATATCTTGAAAAACTTTCCTTAGAGCTATCCGAAACCGTCAGCCTGGCGGTGTTGAGTGGATTTCAAGCCATTTATATTGACCGTATTCGCAACCAAATGATTGTGGGAGTTGTGTTGGGGATTGGTTCCAGCCTTCCTGCGCATTGTACTTCGTTGGGGAAGGTGCTGCTCGCAGATTTACCTGAAAGCCAGCT
>CAIVSQ010000036.1 GCA_903908605.1 uncultured Anaerolineae bacterium | reverse complement strand
GTAACTTCACCTCGACTGAAGACTTGAAACGAAAAGTCTTGGCCTTCATCGAGTATTACAACCGCACAATGGCCAAGCCTTTCAAATGGACTTACAAGGGAAGAGCACTTTCTGCATAGTTATTTGTGCCAAGATGTACTAGGTTTGTTCCATCTACCAATAATGGTCGGCTGGTTTGCTCCAAAGGCTGTGGCTACAGCAAGATCAATTATATCCAAACTGGCCTGTGCCATGCTTTTCTTCACCCCGGGGGAGATCACCCCCCGGCGGGCTTACGGATGGGGCTTCTTACCAGGGCATGTGCACCGTTCAGTAAAAAAATATTGGGACATAATCCCAAAACATGATTGACCTGAGACATGAATGATGCTGAATTATATACAATTTTGCCATTCTTTACAATCAGTGAACAGGCAGGTTAAAGACAGTATAAGTATATACCAGTATGGGCAACAAAACGGAAAAAATTTATTAAAATTATTTCAAACAGTCGGTTAATTCACTCAGCCGTCAGGTCTTAAATGCGTTCACAGTGGCTCTCATTTCACTTAAATCGCAGCAATACCCCCGGTTCAACGGTGGGTGTAATGTGAAGATATGGCTGTAAATCCCACTCTATTTACATGGTTCATGCATCCATAGAATTGAATTTTCAGAACTGGCAAAATTTTCTGGCTGCTGGCGGCGAGCTTATTTATCCCACCCATGGAAGGCCTTAGCTGGTTGTTAAATCGAGGGAAAACCCAGGGATATCGGCACGCAGGAGCTGGCCCGATTGTTTATATTTTTCTGAGATGCTATGTGGCGTACAATACCTATGCGTTACGGTTCACAGCGCCAGGCAGGCCTCGGCACTCAGCCAAAATAAACTCTCGCGTATCTGCGTGCGTGACTGCCAATCGCGGTTGTCCCAGTCGGCACCGCTTAAGTCATCGCCGCCGTAGAGGACCTGCCCAAAAGTAACCTGCCTAAACTGGGCTACGGCGATCAGGGCAGAGGCTTCCATTTCCACCACGCAGCAGCCTTCGGCGCGCCGGGCGGCAATTTTTGCGGGTGTTTCACGGTAGACCGCGTCGGTTGTCCAGGCCTTGCCCTGGCGGTGGGGCAAGCCGCGCGCGCGCAGGGCATTTTCGAGGGCGGCGATGCCAGCCGGTTGGGCGAAGACCTCACGGCTGGGCGGCAGGTAGTGATACGATACGCCTTCATCACGCACAGCGCCCGAGACCACCACCAGGTTGCCAACCGCTATATCGCGCTCGAGCACGCCACAGCCGCCACAGGCAATAAACTTGCGGCTGCCAAAGGCGATGACCTCTTCCAGCAGCCCGGCCGCCAGCGGTGCGCCAACCCCGGGGTGAAAGAAGGCCAGGCGTTTGCCCTGGTGTTCAATTTCGTACACGCGGTGCGGACCGCTTTCCCAGTTTATTTCCACCAACGTTTTGGCGTTGTGCTGGCGGACTATCTTTTCGAGCACTTCGCCAAAAAAGCAGATCACGCAGTGCTCTGGAAAGTCGCGGGGTTGGATGACGCGCGAGGGTTCAATAAAGGCCTCACGGGTGGGGTCAAATTCAAGGATGGGGTAGCTCATCGGGGGGATTTCCTTTCGGCGGTGAGGGTGGCAAAACGTGCGCGAATTTCATCCATTTGTTGGTTGAGAACCTGCAGCGGCTGGCGCGGCTCATTCTGCATATCCACGATCAGGGCCTGGATCAGCAGCTGTGAACCGAGAATTAAGGGCAGGGTGGCGATCATGACCGTGCCGGTCGAGGCGATCACCATGGTCTTGATGGAAAGGTACCAGTGGTATAGGCCAAACAACAAGCCAAAGGTGCTCAGCCCGGCACCCAGGATTAGCAGTGTTGAAAAAATGCCGAAGTCACGCACAAAATGCTGGACGACCAGGCGGCGCAGAAAGCCTTTAAATAGTAGCGGCGGGAATTCAAAGAGAGCCTTCCATTCAGAAAGCGAGCTGGTTTCATTGGCGTAGCGCGCCGGGATCTCAACATCACGCACGACTGCACGCAAGAAACCCAGCTCAACCAACATACTGCTCTCAAAGAAATAACGGCGGTGAATGCGGGCCAGGTCCAACTGCGGAACCAGCGAGGCATGCAGGGCGGTATAACCATTGGTCGGATCGAAAATTCCCCAGTAACCGGTGGCGGCCTTGGTTAATAATGAAAGACCGGCGTTGCCAACACGGCGCAGCAGCGGCATGGTCTTGAGCGCTTCGGCGTGGGTGAAGCGGTTGCCCTTGGCATAATCGGCCTGCCCGGTCATGACGGGTGTGATTAAGGCAACCAGGTAGGCCGGGTCCATCTGGTTGTCGCTATCCATTTTGACAATGATCTGAGCGCCCAGCTCGAGTGCTTTTTGGTAACCGCTCAGCGTGGCCGCGCCAACGCCCTGGTTGCTGGCATGACGGACAATATGCATACGTTCATCCACTACCTGGTTGGCGATCGAAAAGGAATCATCCTGGCTGCAATCGTCCACGACCACAATGCTGCGCACGAATGCTGGCAGACCGCGCAGTACATCGCCAATCAGCCCGCCGGAGTTGAAAAGCGGGATGACCACGCAAATATGAGGCAGATCAGCTGGAAATTCGGGTGGGTTCATGCTTTCCTATGGTCGCAAAACGGGTCAGTTGGAGACGGGACGAAAAACTTTCTCAAGGATTTCACGCAGTTCACCACTGGTCTTGAGGCGCAGGACCAAAGAGTGGTCATTGTGAGGATATGGGTGAAGGTGAACATTGGGCAGGGAGGACAGGTACAAGGCTTGCTGCCGGTCAACCGGGTAGTTTTCTGAATAGTAAATATGGTACATGGTCCTGGCTTCTGTGCGAGCAAGGACTGGCAGCAAGTCCAGGTATTTTCGCTGTCCACGCAGGAATAATCGCAAAAAATTATGCATTAAATGCCGGTCCTCACCGCTAAACAAGCGACGCAGCGGATACAGGGAAGTCTTGGGTGAAAAAGCATGCACTTCATCGGCACCCAAAAGGCTGCCAAACAACAGGGCAGCATAGCCACCGCCCGAGTTTCCGATTGTCACGACCCGCCGGGTGGAAGGATGATGGCTATAGTGCCGCAAGCTGGCGGTAATTTCATCGATATTATCGCCCAGCCCTCTGAGCCCGGCGTGGTACCACAAGGCGTGCTGATCGCGCAGGTACAGCTTATTCCAGTGCTGCAGGTGGCTGGTGATACGGTTAAATTCAAACATGGGCATGCCAATTCGGCGCGCAAGGCCGCCAAAGGCAATCAATAAATCCGCTC
>CAIVSQ010000035.1 GCA_903908605.1 uncultured Anaerolineae bacterium | reverse complement strand
TGCGGTTTGGGTATTTTCCTTCAAATAATATAAACCGTCAAGCAAAATACTTAAATTCATACGCTCAAATTCAGTAGTTTCCACATCGTTACTGCCGAAAAACTATTTTGATGACCAATTTGGCATTGCTTTGCTTGATTAAATCGGCAAGTATGTGTAAACTATTTTTCAGCTGAATATATTCGAGTTTGTCTTAAAAAAACAGACGCTCGTTTTCGTAGAACGAGCGTCCTGATCCCGACAAACTCAACATCTGAGAGTCCAAAAAGACCTGTTAAGTTTGTCTAGTAGCGGGGAGGGCGGGATTTGAACCCGCGGTCGAGGTTTAAGCCCCGACACTCACTTAGCAGGCGAGCCCAATCAGCCACTCTGGCACCTCCCCAATATTCACTTGTAGGATGAAAAGCAGCGGAGGGAGTGGGATTCGAACCCACGGTACCCTTACGGGTACGACGGTTTTCAAGACCGTTACCTTCAACCGCTCGGTCATCCCTCCGAGCGCAACTATTCTACCATAAGTTAGGGTTTCAAACGAATTCGCTAACCATCAAATTCGTTTTTGTTATTTAACTGCTAGCCCCGCTGTAACGCCGCACTCCAAAACGCCAGACCTGCATGGCAATAATGAAACTGACCGCGCTAATCAGCAGGAAAGAAAACACCTGGGTGATTCCCAACTCCCCACGCAGCGCCTGCAATGGCACCGTAGTGGCAACTGCAATCGGGATAATAAAGGTCACGATCAGGCGCAGCCATAACGGGTAGACCGAAACCGGGTATCGCCCGGAATCGAGCAAGGCCTGCAGGATGGTGACGTTGTTGTCAAACTTGGTGAACCAAAACGTAAGCGCAATCAACACCACCCACAGGCTGTAAATGATCAATGTGCCCGAAATGGTCAGTGCAAAAAAATAAAGCAGGTTAAGCGCGGTGATGACATCACCAGCCATATTGATCCCTACCGCTACCAGGACCAGTGCAAGCAGCAAGTCCCAGGCCCGCCAGATGGTGATGCGTGCAAAACTGACCAGGAAAAGGCTGTTGGCCGGCTGAAGCAGGGTGTAATCCAGGGATCCATCTCGCACCGAAGCATTGAACCGTTCGGTTGCAGGCCAGAGCAGCGCAGCCATGAGCGTATTGACCAGGCGAAACACACCCAGCAGGGCAATCAATTCCCCAGCACCCCAGCCGCCCAGGGTGCTGGTATTGCTAAAGATGATATTCAAACTGAGCAGTTCCCAGCCAAGCCACATCAGGTTGACCAGGATGTTAACCACCATATCGGCCCGGTAGGCCAGTGACATCTGTATATTTATTTTTAACAAGACCTTGACCAGCCGCAGGAAGTCCATCTTTACGCTCCCACCGCTGAGAACTTGCTAACCCCATGACGCCAGACCCAACCAAACGCCAACCAGGCGAGAATCAACCAGAATATTCCCTGCAAGTAGCCCAGGACAATTTCACCGGTAGAAAGCTTGCCCAACACCAACTGGATTGGGAAATACCGGTACAACTGAAAAGGTAGAAAGCGCGAGACCTGCTGCACAAAACTGGGCATCAACTGCAAAGGCACAAATTGCCCAGAAAACAGGGCCACCAATCCCGAATAAAATTCGTACAAAGCCCAGACACGCGTAGTCCAAAAAGCTACACAGGTCAGCGTCGCGCCAACCAGGAAACTGATAGCAAAACCCAACATCACCGCCGGAATGGCCAGCAAAACCCCTTGCCACTTCACGGTTGAAAAATCTGGTTGAAAAAGCAAACACAGCACGCCCCAAACAGGCAGCATTGCCAGCAAAGTCAGCATCTTGAAGGCCAGGTTATTAACCAGTGTGTTGGTTAAGATGGGGTGAATTGGGCGAATTAATTCACCCGAAAGCGTGCCATCCTGGATTTTATAAGCAAAAATATGAATGGTGATTTCACTGGTAAATTGTTCAACGATCAGCAGGGTCATGTAATACATTACAAAATCGTTTTCACTCAGCCCGCCCACACTGCCCTGCCCGCGGGCGATGGTGGTCCAGACAGCCAGATAGACCACTGGCGAAACCAGCCAGTAAAGCAAGTACATGATCAGATTGGCGCGGTATTGCCACTGCTCAGACCAGTTGACCTGCCACAGACGTTGGTAGATTTTCAACATGGCTCAGCCCTCAAAGGCCTGTTCAATGACAGATTCGATTGGCGGATCATTGATGGTGATATCGTGCACCGGCAAATCTGCCAACAGGCGAGCGGTGACGGCCGTGACCTGGTCAGCACGCACCTGGATGTAGGATTTTTCGCCATCCTCCTCACCCTGGGTGGGGGTGCCATAAGCCGAAAGGTCATGCTCAGCCGCATCCCCAAGTGTCACCCCAATCAGCTTGAAAGGTGCAATTTTGCGCACCAGGTCCCCCAAACCGCCATCATACTTGAGACGGCCCTGGTGAATGATGATGACACGCTCACACAAGGCGGTCACATCGGCCATGTAATGACTGGTCAGCAGGATGGTGGCCCCGCTGCGGCGGTTGTACTCACGCAGGAATTCACGTATGCGTACCTGGGCACTGATATCCAACCCGATGGTGGGTTCATCAAGAAAAAGAATACGCGGGCGATGCAGCAGCCCTGCCGCCAGTTCGCACTTCATGCGCTCACCCAGCGAAAGGTTGCGGACTGGTTTCTTCATGATCGGACCAAGCTCGAGCAGGTCGTCCAACTCCGCCAGTGTACGTTTATATTCATCATCGGGGATGCGATATATAGCCTGGTTAAGCAGGAAGGAATCGGCGGCAGGAATATCCCATGAAAGGCGGTTGCGCTGCCCCATCACCAGTGTCATCGCGCGCAGGTATTGCGGCTTGAGATCCCAGGGGGTGAAGCCCAACACCTCGGCCCGACCTGATGTGGGGTGAAGCAATCCGGCCAGCATCTTTAGCGTGGTGGTCTTTCCCGCCCCGTTGGGGCCAAGAAAACCCACCACCTCGCCCGGCTGGATGTGAAAGCTGACCTGCTCAACAGCACGTACATCTTTATAGGTACGCTTAAAAAAGCTACGCAGGGCTGCGCCAAAACCGCCTTCACGCTCGGGCACCTTGTAGGTCTTGCTTATGTTTTCCACTCGAATTGTATCTGTCACTTGGGGCATAAGAAATCATCATCCTGCTGTCCCGTCAACAAAGCGCGGGGGCATTGGCTTGAATAAAAAAAAGGAATTCGGCCGCCTGCTGCGACCTGGGGTAGGAATATTATAACTGGCAGCGGCCCCCAATTACAATTTTTCACGTAGGCGCGGGTTCAAGATTCGTTCCAGCGCATAACCTAACATAGCAAAAGCCGTGCCGGTCAACAACAGCATACCCAGCGGCTCCAAAACCCAATAGGGCGAGCCCCACAAAGCGCCCCTTACAAGCGCCTGGTAGATGACCACACCCCAGGTGGGATAATCGGACTTGATATTAAACATCCCGAGTGTAGCCTCGAGAAACACAAAACTCGGGATCAGGGTCACCAACTGAGGTACCAGCACAGGAATAATGCGCGGCATCATGTAAAAAACAATCATGCGCTGATTGCTGGCCCCATAGGCCTGGGCGGCTTCAATATATGGAGCCTCCCTGAGTTGCAAAAACGCCGACCGGAAGGTTTTTGTGGGGCTGCCAAAAATATTCAAGAGCACCACCACCGCCAGTATGACCCAAATACTGATGCCGAATAACCAGTGTACCAACACGCTGATCGCCAGCACGGGCATAATCATATTAGCTTCCGTCAAGCGTTGAATAAGGCCATCCACCCAGCCGCCAAACCAGACCCCGCCGGCGGCGACCAGCATGGAAAGGATGGTTGTCACCAGGGAACCCAACAGGCCAAACAAAAGCGCGAAGGGCAGGCCCCAAAGCAGCGGCACCAGTAAATTACGCCGCAGGTAATCTGTGCCCGCCAGGCCATAGACCTGGCCCAGCATAACCAGGTCGGCACGCAAGTCGCCTTCTTTTTCAAAGAACATCGCATTCACCAGCAGGTGATATCTCCCGCGGACCAGCACCAGCCGGTCTTGCTGGGGATCATTAAAGAGCAGTGTGTGAGCCGGGGTTGGGTTCACCAGGCCAAGCTCAAACCACTTTTGCAGGTGTGGATTTTGCGAGACCATCTGTTTGTAGGGAATGATCTGTTCAAAATCATAGCGGTAACTTTTTTCCTCCATAAAGGAGGTGCCCCGCAAATCAATCTGCCTGCCATCGGGAGTCTGCCAGACCAGGTATATGAATGGCCTTTTTTTCTGAAACTCAGGCTGCAGGTACAAGTTCAATTCGGATGGGGGTTCTGCATAGGGGTAATCAAACTGAAAGTCGAGGGTGACAATGCGCGTGCCGTTTTCAAAAAGCTGTTCACTGCGCTTAAGGCGCTCATCACCGGGTAAGATCAGCAGCGTGGAGAGCTGCTTGTCCTGTCGAAACAGGTTCAACCAGGCGGGTCGCGCCATTTTGGGGATATCACTACGGCCGGTCATTGCTTCGCGCCCCCAACTGCTGCCAATTTTCTCGTAGGGCATAAAGACCACCGCATACAGTGAACCGAACACCAGCAGCGTGATTAAGCCCATGCCAAGCAATGCCAACGGCGAACGCCTGAGTTCCAACCAGGCCGCGCGGGTATCCCCTTGCAGGCTTTCCACCAACACGCGCCAGGCATCCTGCAGGTTTTGAAAAATGGAGAGCGGGTTCCAGCCCGCCCAGCTGCCCCGCAAGGAAAACCAGCCATGCCAGCCATCGCCCCACGATCGCGATTTCACCAACGCTAGCGACCCACCGGACTCTCCCAGGCGAATACGCGGATCCACCCAGGCATATACAAGGTCGAGCAGGAAAACCAGGCTGCCCAGCAAATAGGCAAAAATCACCACGATGCCAATCGCAATCACCAGGTCACCCGGGTACATGGCCTCGCCCCAATAGTTGGGCAGCGCTTTTTTGATATAAAGCCAGCCGATCCCGGGCCAGTCAAAAACCACCTCAAGCACCATCACAGTCTGCCAGAAGCCAACCAGTGAGAGCGCAAACCCGGTGATGATGTATGGCAGGCTCGGCCGCAGGATATACTGGCGTTCCAGGTCAGCAACCTCGAGACCTTTTGCCCGGCCCAGGTCAACGTAATCCTCCTCCCTGTAAATGAGGAAGTAGGTACGCCAGTTGTAGACCAGCTGAAAGAAAAGGTTGAGGAAAATGGCTGTCACCGGCAGCAGCATGTGCCGGGCTACAATCGGCAAGTAGCCCAGTGGGTTATCGGGCGGCCTGGTATCCAGCATGCCACCCACTGGCAGCAGGCGCAGTTCGACCGCAAACAAAGATATCAACAGGACCCCATGCACCCAACCTGGGATCGAGGAAAGCGGCACCAGCAGCGAGATCAGCCTATCCAACCAGTTGCCATAACGGGAGGATAGATAAAGAGCGAGGGGAATACCCAACACGAAAATTAATAAATTAGCGCTGCCCACCAACAACAGTGTGTTAGGCAGGTAGTCCAGTATCAGCCCACGCGTAGTCAGGTTGCTGCGCATTGAGGCATACACCATATTTGAGCTGGTATCGAGGGCTTTGCCCCAATCCAGCAGCAGGGCATTCATCGTCCATCTTAACTGGCGTGGCCAGAAAGGCAGGTTCAACCCGGCTTCCTCTTCCAGGTTGGCACGCATCGCATCTATCCAGTTTGGGTCAGTTTGGGTGGATGCATAGGCCGGGTCAAAGCGATATTGGTTGATGTATCGCTCTATTTGGGATCGGGCGTTTTTCTCCAACTGCCCACTGCGGCTGACGATCAGCACAGTCAGGAATACCCCGGCGAAAATGGTGAGTAAAATCATCGCCAGCTTTCCTAACAGAAAAAACGCAGCCCGCCGGTATGGCAACCATCGGCTGTTGCCCGGCTGGGGCTCGTTCTTTTCTGTAGTGACTGGTGATAATTGCATTATTCTGCCGCAGCTCTCAAGATGGGCCTGGTCAGGCAGGTTGGGCCGCCGGTTCCCTTCAGGCTGATTTCTTTGCCTGTAATGGTCCAGACCTCTGCACCGGCTTGTTCCAGCAGGCGCAGGGTTTGCGGGTTGCCACTCAACATCACACACTTGCGCGGCGCCACAGCCAGCACGTTGCAAGCCAGGCTTTCATATTCCTCATCCGGCACTTCCACCAGGCGGAATTCGTGTTCAAGCAGCCATTCGCGAAATGGAACCGGCATAAGGCGTGAATAAACAACCGCCAGGTCTTTATCGACAATGCTGATAAAAGAGAGCAGATGCAGACAGTCCTCCGGCCCAGTCCAATAAGGTAGCTGAACCGGGATGATTTCGCTCACCTGCCCCACCAGCAGTTCTTTTAACTGGCGTAAACCTTCGGCATTGGTGCGAAAGCCCTGCCCAACCGCCAGGGTGTGCTCATCGATCCACAGCAAGTCGCCACTCTCCATGCGTCCCGTACCGCCAATGCGCCCAAGCAGCGGCACACCCATTTCAGCCAGGAACTTGCCCGTGGCGAACGGTTCTGCCAGGCGCGCATACTTGCCCATGCTGCCCAATATGGCTCCACGTCCGGTAATAACAAGTGGGTCGTGCACGTAGAGCGAATCGAGGCTGGTATTTTCGGCAGCCGGGGCAAAGTGAATTTCCATGTTGAATTGCTCAAGCAATTCGACGAAACGGTCATATTCACGCACGGCGCTGTTAAAATCCGGGCAGGCGCTGTAATTGAGCGCCTGCCACTGCACGTCAATATTGGCCTGACTGATGAAGGCCTGGCGCGGATGCTTGAGCAGCATACGCTGGACAGGCGCAAACATGGACTGGCATCCATACGAATTCATGATTGTCCTCCACCGCACCACTGGGTCACAAACTGGGCAATCACCCGCGTCACTTGTAAAACCTGGTCCAGTGGTACATTTTCATCCACTCTGTGCGCCAACTCCACGTCCCCCGGGCCATAATGCGTGGCAGGCATGTGAGCGTGGTTGATAAACAGGCGCATATCTGAGCCGTAGGTGACTGCGCGCAAAACGGGGGTTGTGTCCAGCACTCGCCTGTGAGCGTTGGCCAGGCTCGTGATCAGTGGGTCATCCTGGCTGGTTTCTGCCGACTCAAACTGACCTTCAAACCATTCTAACCGGGCGGGGTGCTGCGACAACCAGGCATCAGCCGCGCTGGTTATCTCGATCGCGGTTTGCAGTGCCCGCCTAGCCGATTCGTTTGATTCGCCTGGCAGCACACCCATGCGTCCTTCGGCCACCAATTCCTCGGGCACGGTGGAGTGCCATTCGCCCGCCCGCAGCGTGCCGATATTGATGGGCGCTATGTTGGCGGGGTTTTCGTAAAGCGGGTGTGAAAAGTTTTGGTGTCTTTCTTTTTCCAGTTGGTTAATGGCCTGCAATAACAGGGCAAATTTCTCTATCGCGCTTACGCCGTGTGGTTTCATGGCTGCATGAGCAGCTCGCCCGGGCACCACAAGCCGGAAGGTCAACGCGCCAGATTGGACCGGGGAGATTTCCAGGGCGGTCGGCTCAAGCAGCACGGCACCCTCCGCCCGGTAGCCTTTCAGGATGGTGGCCAGGGTGCCGACCCCACCAGTCTCTTCGCCGATTACGCTTTCAATTAATACATCTGCAGCGGGTTGGTATCCCAGCCGGCGCAGAACATCCACCGCAAATATCCCGGCACACAGACCAGCCTTCATATCACACGACCCACGTCCATACAGGTGGTCAGCGCGAATCTCACCGCTCCAGGGCGAATCCGTCCACAGTGCGGCATCGCCGGGAGGCACCACATCGACATGCCCATTGAGCAGCAAGGATTTGCCAGGGCCTTTGCCGCTGCCGCGCCAACGACCAACCACATTAATCCGCTGATCCGCCGAAAAACCATCATCGCCAAAAGCCGGGTGATGACGCATTTCTGCAAAGAGCGTGGGAACAATCTCAACTTCCATCCCCAACGAACGCAGCTTGCCCGCCACCAATTCCTGCACCGCATGTTCGTGATCGGGCAAGCTGGGGGTCTGGACCATTTTTTGTAAAAATGCGATCAGCTCGCCGCGCACAGACTGCACAGCTTGTTCGATTTCAGGGTAGATGTCTTTGGTTGAGGACAAGGTTTTTCTTCCTTTAGGCGTGGAATTGGACAAGCCTGGCGTAGTCAGGTGACTGTATTGATGGCCTGCGTAAAAACGGATACCATTTTTTCAAGGTTGATTTCTTCCGCCACGATGCGGTAAGACTCGGCGCCCATGGCCCGCAGGCGGCCAGCGTCCAGCAGGGCTTGCTCCAATTGAATGAGCAGGGCGGCATCATCATTAGGAGGGATCTGCCAGCCATTGGCGGGACGCACCAAGTCATCCTGGGTGCCATCGCCTTGCGCCACGATCACCGGTAGCCCATAAGACATGGCTTGCTGCACAGCCAGCCCGCCTGTTCCTGGCAGAACGAATAGATCGGCTGCAAGGAAATACGGTTCCAATTCAGCACCCTGCCTGGCCCCGGTGAACTCAGCGGCTGGGTAGACCTCAGATGCCAGGGCTTGCAGGCTGCCAGCCTCGGGGCCATCGCCCACAATCACCAGGTGTGGTTGGAGCGCGGCTGGCAAAGCCGCGCAGGCTCGCAGCAACGCCGGAATGCGCTTTCGTGCCTGGAGCCGGCCTACAAAAAGCACCTGCGGCTGCCCGGCGAAATTCGCCGGTCGGGCGGGCATGGCATGCTTTGGGGCCGGGGTGACTGCGTTTGGAGCCACAAAGATCCGGTCTGGTGCAATGCCGCAATCAGCATATTGGCTGGCACCGCGCTGAGAATAAGCGATCATGGCGTCAAAGCGGGCAAGAAAATTACGTCGCAAGGAGGAAAGCAAACCGCGCTCCAACGGCGCACCCAATCCCCAGCCAATTACCGGACGCTTGTTTTTCCCCATCCAGGCCAGGCCTGCGCGCGACGACAGGTAACGAAAATTAGCCTCCATCACCAGCGCGTCCGGGTTCCAGTTTTCCAACCAGTTCAGCAGGCCTCCCTGGTAACAGGCATACAGCGGGCTGGAGGTGGAAAACAGATGCCAGTTGTTGGCCGCAAAGAATCTCGCCTTCTGCAAACTGGAAACCGTCACAATCGACTCTTCTGGGCGTGGCTGCCCGGCAAAAAGTGCCAGGTCCCGCTGGCAAGCCTCTGCCAGAGTTTCGAAGAACGGCGCGCGGTAAGCAGGCAGCACGCGCTGAACAATCCCCAGTCGGCCTGGGTAATGGGGCTTGTTCATGCCTGCCCGGGCTCCCAGGCGGCAATCAAGTAGGCCTTCCAGCCAAGGCTCTCTGCCGAGGTGATCAGCGGATAGCCTGTTTCCATGGCGTGCAAGTTGTACCCGGCAGCGCGCAGCGTCTCCCAGGCTATTTTTTCAGATTCTGGTCCGTGCAACTCCAGCAGCATAAGTGGGTGGTGTTCATCCAATACCCGGCGCATACCCGGCAGGGCCAGCACTTCGCCGCCTTCTATATCCATTTTTACAGCGGCTGGCGGCGGGTTACCTTGCCCAAAAACAAAATCATCCAATGATAAGCCCGGTACGCTGATCTCGGCCCGGTAGTGCTCTTCGCGCCGCCCGGCGGACCCGGCGGCTTTGCCCATGCCGACCGAATCGTGTACGTAAAAACGGACAGGTTCGTTTTTATCGATCACCGCGCCAGAAATGACCCTGGCGTTGGCGACCTGGTTCAGTTCTAGGTTTTTGCGAATACGCTCCACATTGGCCGGTAAGGCTTCGAAGGCAAACACCTGGCCGGTGGCGCCGACGTTGTGCGCCAGCAGCAGGCTCACGTAGCCGATATTGGCTCCAACATCATAGACGGTCATCCCTGGGCGCAGGTAATCACGCAAGGCCTGTTGCAGTTCGGGTTCATAGGTACCCAACCAGCGACTCTTCTCGGCCTTCATGTTCAGCTGGACCTTGTAGCCCTTTAAGTCTCCGCCTGCAACTTCGATGACGGACAGACCTTCCTCAACCGCGGCATTAATGGAACCGCGGATTAACCTGGCCAGGGGCGGAAAGCGGTAAAGCGCCTGCTTAATGGAGATTGGCAGGCCTCGAGCCAAAAGAGATGCAAGCGAGAGGATTAGTTTTTTCATGAACGTGGGTCGATGTGCGGAGCGGCGTAAGAGGGCGATTTGTGTACATGAACCACTTTCCAATTTCCATCCAGTTTGACCATCACACGGCTTTCATTATGACTGGCCACCTTGACCCCCTGCGGGGTGGCGCTGCTTATCAGCAGGGTATAGCTGGCAATGGCGGTTCCCTCGTAGCGCTGGATGTGCAAATTCGCCAGGTCAAAACGTGTGCGCGCGGCCGTGCCCTGGACTTCCTCACCAAATACGGTTCCCTGGTTGGCATTGGCCTGCATCATGAATTCATGAAAAGGCAGTCCATCCAGTCGGTGCGGGGTCACCCACCATTCATATAGGGTCAGGTCCGCGCTGGTGGTTTCGTGGTAAGCGCTTGTATCATTCTCCAGCACCGAACGCAGGTGCTGGAGTAAGAATTCGTGAATTTCGGTATCCAGGCTCATCCCAACAGTACCTCCAGGTATCGATCTGTCATTTTTTCCAGTCCAAAAAACTCTTGCGCCCTGAATCGGGCTGCCCAGCTAAAACTGGACCAATTTTTTAAAATATTTTCAGCACCTGCCACCAGGTTCGCGGAAACGGGCGATTCCAACCTCCATGAATCGCTACCGTACGGCCCAATGAAGCCAGTTTCTGCTGTTACCAGTTCGCTAAGCGAGCCAGTATCAAAAGCCACGACCGGCAGGCCACAGGCCAGGGCCTCAATGACCGCATTTGGACAGGCGGGGTGCACGTCCGCCGAAAAAAGCAGGTGCGCTCCGCGGTCTATGGCCGGGATGTGTTCACGCGGCAGCAATCCACTCCACAGCAACGGTACGCCACTGCGCGCTTGCCACTCCGCCCGCAAGGCCGGGCTTACTTCTCCCACCACCTGCACTTGCATGGGCAAGCCGCGATTGGAGAGACCTTCGGCCAGGCGAATGGCGTTGCCAAGTCCATCCTCGTAGCCCCCCCCCAGACTGCCTTCCACGACCAGCAGGCGGTAATAATCCTGCGGCCGGCCTTCCCCGGGCAAATACGTATCCAGGTCCACGCCGTTATGGATCACAGCGAAAGGTTTCTTTTGCTGGCCAAAGCGTTTATTCCACCACCAACGTGAAAACTCCGATTGGTAAATGATTGTTCCAGCGACATAACGACGGATAAAGGCAAGTAACTGGTTGCCAAACTCAGATCTCAGGCTGTGCCGTAAAGAGACCGGTCTGACGCGATGTATCCAATTTAATCCATCCAGTCGCTGCACTACACGCACCCCACGCTGGCGCGTGCGCAGCAGGGCGGGCAGTTCACGCGTGCCCCCAATGACCAGGACAGCCGCGTAAGGACCATCCGCCAGGTCATTGGTAACCTGAACTCCCCGCGCACGGGCTCCCGCAGAAAATTTATGCAGGAAGGAAACCATCCCACCCACACCATGAACCTTTGGCACCACGCAAATGCGTTCAGTCATCAGCCTGCCGCTCCGCGCGACAGGTTGTCATTTTCATCCCGCCGGCCAACCTTGCGGGCCGGTATGCCGGCCCATATTTCGTTTTCACCGGTAGATTCTAATAGGACCGCATTGGCACCCAGTACGGTTCCATTGCCAATGCGCAGCACGCCGCGTTCGCACAGAACCTTGGATCCAGCGCCCAGGATGACGTCATCCCCAACAACAATCGCCTCAAACGCAGAGCGATCAGCCGCCCGGTATACATCCGCCCTGCCAAGGGTCACCCCGGGATAAATCCCCACGCGTACACCAATCACGGTTTTCGGGTGGATCACCACACCAACCCCGCCATGGTGCAGTAAGAAACCCGACCCAATCGTAACCGTGGGCGGAATTTCGGCACCGAGCATTTTCAGAAGCAGGTAAGCCAGCTTGCCAAACAGCCGGTGCCTGCGTGCATACACCAATCTTTCATAAATGGACATGCTGCAATTATACGACAGCGCAGCCCGCTCGCATGATTGCCAGTTTCCTGTTGATGAGATATGATTTCGATTATGATGCAGAATGAACCAGCGCCCATTTCCCCTTCTACCAGTTTATGCCTGGCCTGCGGTCTTTGTTGCAGTGGACATCTTTTTACCTGGGTAAAATTGCGTCCGGCCGAACTGGCCCCAGTCGAAAGACTGGGGCTCCCAGTTTTACGCTCGGACCCCGCGCAACGCGGTTTCAACCAACCCTGCCCACTCTGGCAGGGTCAATGCACCATTTATTCAAATTCGCATTACCCGCATGCCTGCCGGGCTTACAAATGCCGGCCACTCAAGATGCTTATCAATGGAGAAACCAGCCTGGAAGAAGCGCTCGGAGTGATTGCGCAAGCTCGAGAAAGCATCCAATCTCTCGATATTTTGTTGGATAACCCCATTCACCCGAATTTTCGTGAACGGCTGGTGACCAGGTTTGAATCTTTGCAAAAAAGCGGGCCAAAGAATGAGTCAGACCGTGTTTTTCAGCAAAAAGCACGTGCATTAATCCTTTTTTTTGATCATATCTTTGGCGTAAACGACCTACTCGAAACCCCGCTGGAATAAGCAGGGTGAGTCCCACTGGTCTCGTCTTATCCGTAGGGATTTATGGTATCCTTAATTATCTTTTTGTGGAGAGCCGCGCATGTATATAGCCATAGAAGGTGTGATCGGAGTCGGGAAGACAACGCTGGCACGCCTGCTTCAGCCTAGTTTTTCAAATTCAGAACTTCTTTTAGAAGTCTTTGAAGAAAACCCTTTCCTTTCTGATTTCTATGGCGACCGGGCCCGCTACGCTTTTCAGACCCAAATATTCTTCCTGCTCAGCCGCTACCGTCAACAAAACAGCATCGTTCCAGCTATCCTTGATCAGGGTAAAACCCTGCTGGCTGATTACACCTTTGCGAAAGACGCGCTCTTTGCCCGCATTAACCTGCACGGTGATGAGCTGACCATGTATCACCGTGTGCACGAAGCCCTCTCTGAGAAGATTCCGCTCCCGGATCTTACTGTTTATCTGGCAGCCAATGTCAACACACTCATGACCCGTATAGCCCAACGAGATCGTTCTTATGAGCGCACGATGGAACGTGCTTACATAGCCGAACTCGCCCAGGCCTATGATGATTTTTTTGCAAATACAAAAACGCCATCACTTGTGATCGATAGCAACCTGTTGGATTTTGTTCGCCACCCCGAGCACTTAAAATTGATCGAAAATCGAATCCGCGAGGCATTGGGCATATCACCCTATCAGCCTGCGCTGTTGGATGGAGACTGAAATGCGCATCACGCACGACGCCCTTTTAAAAATTGCAAAAGAAACAGTAGAAAAACGCTTCGCCCATGACCCGCGCGTGACCGCTGTTTTCCTGGTGGGGTCCCTGCGCCCAGATCATGCCTCGGTGGAAAGCGCTTCGGATGTGGACCTGCTTGTGCTGCATAACGGCGAGCTGCCGCGCGATCGAGAAATCGTAAAACTATCGAACGAATACCACCTGGATATCGCCTATGAAGATGTCTCCCACTACGCCCACCCCCGCGAACTGCGCGGTGAAGGCTGGCGCGGATGGGCCATGTGGGATCCTCGCCTGCTCTTTCAACGCGGCCGTTTCTTTGAGTACACTCAATCGGTGGTACGGGCCCAGTTCGAAGAACCTGTTAACATCATTACTCGCTCGAGGTTTTTCGAGGAGAAAGCGCGCTCAGCCTGGAGCGAAATGCAATTCGACTTCGAGAGTATCAGACCTCTCAAGGTTCTTGAGGCCTTCTTTAATGCAGCCAATTCGCTGGTCAGCCTTAACGGAGCGCCAATCCCTGAACGAAAATTGATGGCTGAGTTTCCGGCCCGTGCCCAGGCCCTGGACCAATCTGAATTAATCCACACAGCCTTTGAATGTGTATCAAAAAATGTCAGCGTGGAAAATATTCGCAATCTGCTTCCTGGTTGGGAAAAAGCATTCTCAACCGCTTCGCAATCACCCTCCGATTTGCGCCTGCATCCAGTGCGATTGTCTTATTACCGTGCCTCTATTGAAAGCCAGCTGGCCAGCGATACACCGCGCTCCGCCTTATGGACCATGCTGCACAGCTGGGCGTTGGCAGTAGACAACAACAACCTGCCCGAAGATCAAATACAAGCCTGGCAGTCCGTTTGCATCGAAACTGGGTGGGATGCAGTTCAATTACACGAACGCCTGCAAGCCCTGGATGAATTTCTGGATGGCATGGAGGAAATATTGGAACAGGTTTCTGCGGATAATGGCCTTTAAAAGCACCCCCCACATATAGGGTTATGCGAAATCGCGAAAAGTCGTTATTTTGCCCCAACCTGTGGATAACTCGGCAAAAACTGTGGATAAAAGACTCTACCTGTGGACAAATCACCCTTTTTTCCTATTTTGACTTAATTGGCACCCCCCATATATGGGGGGTGCTTTTTAGTAAAACCAATTTGTGGAAATAATAATAAACTGTGGATAACCTTTCCTGAGCAACTCTTTTTTCTCCACAAGCAATTTTTATTCATGGACCGCCAAAAACCCCACATGTGGGGGGTCTATGGATATAAAAACTCCAGAAGCAGGGTAGCAGAAAAGTTATCCACATATCCACAGGCCCTACTTCAAATACTATTAACCTTTATTAATTATAAATAAGGGCATCAGTCACAAGTTAGGGTTTTGATGTGTCTGTCAAGAGTGCCGGAATGAATATTAATGGCGAAGGGTTCGCAGATTTGTGTTCGCGTTTTAGTATGC
>CAIVSQ010000034.1 GCA_903908605.1 uncultured Anaerolineae bacterium | reverse complement strand
GCACCTTCCGTGGACACCTCTCGGAGAAGTCGACGAAAGGGAAGTAAGCCATGACAGACGTACGTGCTCATCTGAGCTATCTCTCTGTTTCGGCCCAAAAAGTTCGCCTGGTTGCAGACCTGGTGCGCGGAAAAGAGGCCAATTGGGCGCTTGAAACTCTGCGCTTTGTCCCCACACATGCAGCTGAACCGGTGTTGAAGCTTCTCAAGTCGGCTGTAGCGAATGCTGAGGAAAACTTTGGCGTGAGTCGGGATGATCTAATCATCGCCACGATTTATGCCGATGAAGCTCCTACTCGCAAGTGGCGTCGTTTCGGTGCCCGCGGTCGGTTCAAACCGGTCCTTCGCCGCTCGTCTCATGTGACCATCGTTCTCAGCGAACGCGAAGCCGGGAAGTAAGGAGAATATATGGGTCGAAAAGTTCATCCAATTGGTTTCCGTCTGGCAGTCAGCCATGGTTGGCAAGGCCGCTGGTTTGCAGAAGGTGCGCTTTATCGTGATCAGCTCAAGCAAGATTTTGCTATTCGCAAGCTGGTCCAGGAAATTTCCCCCAAGGCTGGTGTCTCCCGCGTGGAGATCGAGCGGTTCCCTGGCAAGATCAAGGTAACCATCAACACCGCCAAGCCCGGCATCCTGATCGGACGCAAGGGCGAAGGTGTCAAGAAAGTCCGCGAAAGCCTGCAAGAACTTGTGGGCAAGAAGGTCGATCTTGATATCAAGGAAATGTCCGCCCCTGATACCGATGCATACCTGGTGGCTCGCAACATCGCCGACCAAATGGAACGCCGCATTGCTTATCGCCGCGCCATGAAGAAGGCTATTCAGTCCGCCATGCGCCAGGGCGCTCAGGGTATAAAAATTGAAGTTGCTGGCCGTCTGGCTGGCGCTGAAATGGCCCGAACCGTCTGGCTGCGTGAAGGTCGTGTCCCCCTGCAAACGCTGCGTGCGAACATTGAGTTCTCACGCGCTGAAGCTCTGACCACATACGGACGCATTGGCGTCAAGGTGTGGGTATACAAGGGCGAACTGAAGCAGGAAGTGGAAGAAAAAGCTGAAGCCACGGAAGGCGTGTACGTCAGCGAGTAATCGCCCGACACGAGCCTGTGAAAAGAGGTAACGAAAATGTTAATGCCGAAAAGAGTTAAGTGGCGAAAACAAATGCGCGGTCGCATGAAGGGCAAGGCCCTGCGCGGCGCGGAAATTAGTTTTGGCGAATGGGGCCTTCAGGCCCTGGAACCAGGCTGGGTGACTGCCCGTCAGATCGAAGCGGCTCGCCGCGCGATCGTGCGCGAAATGAAGCGCCGTGGCAAGGTCTGGATCCGCATATTCCCATCCAAACCCTATACCCAGAGACCGCCCGAAACCCGTATGGGTAAAGGCAAGGGTAATGTGGAGTACTATGTGGCAGTTGTGAAGCCTGGTCGCATGATGATTGAAGTTGGCGGCATGTCCAGCGAAGAGGCCATGAAGGCTCTTAAGATGGCGCAGTACAAATTCTCCATCAGGACCAAGATCGTCATCCGCCATGATGCAATGGCAGGAGAGTAACGAATGAAAGCGAAAGAAATCCGTAACTTATCCGCCGAGCAGATCAAGGCCAAGGTGTCTGACACCCGCGAAGAACTGATGAAGCTGCGTTTCCAGCAGGTGACAGGACAATTAACCGACACCAGCCGCCTGCGCACGCTTCGCCGTGATATCGCCCGGATGGAAACGATCCTGGCCCAGACCGAAAAAGCGGCTCAGTAGGAAGGTGCAGAATGAATAATCGTCGTCGCATTACTGGTGTTGTCACCAGCAACAAAATGCAGAAGACCGTGGTGGTTGAAATTACTCGTAATTATCGCCATCCGCTTTACCAGAAGGTCATTCACAGTTCGAATCGTGTGAAGGCCCATGATGAACTCGGTTGCCAAATTGGTGACGAAGTTCAAATCGTTGAAAGCCGCCCGCTTTCTGCTGACAAGCGTTGGGTGGTCGAAGCGATCCTGACGCACGAAAGCAAAACCGCCGATAGCGGCGTGGAGGTATAGTCATGATCCAGCAGGAATCTCGTGTTAAGGTTGCCGATAATTCCGGCGCCCGTGAATTGCTGGTTATCCATGTGATTGGTGGCTCCACCCGCCGTTATGCGCGCGTTGGTGATATCGTGGTCGCCACAGTCAAAATCGCCGCGCCGCAAGGTGCTGTCAAGAAGAGCGAAGTTGTGAAGGCAGTCATTGTACGCACCGCCAAAGAATGGCGCCGCGAAGATGGCTCCTATATCCGCTTCGATGATAATGCTGCCGTCATCCTGGACGCAGACGGTCAGAACCCCAAGGGTAGCCGCATCTTCGGACCTGTGGCCCGCGAACTTCGCGAAAAGGGCTTCATGAAGATCGTTTCACTAGCCCCGGAAGTTCTTTAGGCCAGGAGGAGTGAAATCATGAAGGTGAAGATTCGTAAAGGTGATACCGTTGAGGTGATCAGCGGGAGTCTCGAAGACAAGGGCAAGCGCGGTGAGGTCATCAATGTTCAAACTGAGGACCGACGCGTTGTAGTGCAGGGTGTGAACATTCGCACCAAGCACCAGAAACAAACTCAGACCAAACGTGGTCGCACGAT
This sequence comes from uncultured Anaerolineae bacterium, assembly GCA_903908605.1. Classification (GTDB taxonomy): domain Bacteria; phylum Chloroflexota; class Anaerolineae; order Anaerolineales; family Villigracilaceae; genus UBA5195. The sequence continues at coordinate 12,341 of CAIVSQ010000034.1, read as the reverse complement.
TAATCCCGGGCGCATCAAGTTGGAAGGTCCCGTTGATATTTCAAACGTGATGCTGGTTTGTCCCAAGTGTGGTAAGGCTACCCGTGTTGGCGTTTCCCGTGATGAGAGCGGGGCGCATCGTGTTTGCAAGCACTGCCAGGCGTTGATTGACTAAGCCGAGGCCTGGACAGGAGAGCAAAAGATATGAATAGAATGCAAGAACGTTATCAGCAAGAAGTGGTTCCGGCGTTGCAGAACGCCTTCAACTACAGCAATGTGATGGAGATCCCAAAAATCCAGAAAGTCGTGGTCAATATTGGCCTCGGCGAAGCCATGGGTAATTCCAAGGCACTGGATGCCGCCGTCACCGATATGACCACAATCACCGGTCAGAAGCCGATCCAGACCAAGGCTCGCAAGAGCATCGCCAACTTCAAGTTGCGCGAAGGTGTAGTGATCGGTGTCAAGGTTACCCTGCGCGGTTATCGCATGTGGGCTTTCCTTGATCGCCTTTTGAATGTGGCCCTGCCTCGCGTGCGTGACTTCCGTGGTGTATCAGCGGATGCCTTTGACGGGCGCGGAAATTATACCCTCGGTCTCAAAGACCAGTTGATTTTCCCCGAAATCGAGTACGACAAAATCGACAAACTGCGCGGGATGGAAATCACGGTTGTTACGACTGCCAAGAACGACGAGCATGCCCGCGCGATGCTGCGTTTCCTTGGAATGCCTTTCAGGAAGGAAGCTTAAATTATGGCGAAGAAATGCATGAGTTTTCGTGAAGATCGCCGGAAGTACCCTACCCGTGTTCGCAACCGCTGTAACCGCTGTGGTCGAGCCCGAGGATACATCCGCCGTTTTGGACTGTGCCGGATTTGCTTCCGTGAGTATGCTCTGGAAGGCAAAATTCCTGGTGTTATGAAGTCGTCCTGGTAAGCCGGGTGGAGGTGCTTAAATGAGCGTAACAGATCCAATTGCTGACATGCTGACCCGCATCCGAAATTCGGCTACGATCGGTCAGCCAAACGTGGCAATGCCTCACTCTAAAGTGAAGCTTGAGATTGCCAAAATCTTAAAAGAAGAAGGTTTCCTCGAAAGTTTTGAGGTTGCCGACGGTGAAATCCCTGGCCAGCAGGTCTTGCGCGTCAAGATCAAGTATGTTGGCGAACGTCGTGAACGTTGCCCAGTAATGACTGGCATTGTACGCGTGAGCCGCCCGGGTCGCCGAGTGTATACCAAGAAACAAGATATCCCGTGGGTGTTGGCTGGTATGGGTGTTGCCATCATCTCCACTCCCAAGGGCATTATGACGGGACATCGCGCGCGCCAACTTGGCGTGGGTGGCGAAATCCTGTGCAAAGTATGGTAAGGAGTTAGCGCAATGTCTCGTATTGGACGCTTGCCTATCGCCGTCCCCGCTGGTGTGCAGGTGGAGTTGAACGGCAATTTTGCGAAAGTTAAGGGCCCCAAGGGCGAAATGCAGCGAACTTTTTCGCCGCTGATCGATATTGCCTTGGAGGCCGGGCTTGTCACTGTTTCGCGCCGTTCTGATCTTGCCACCGAGCGCGCCCTACATGGGACGACGCGTGCTGTTTTGAGTAATATGATCCGTGGGGTCAGTAGTGGCTTCGAGCGCATCCTGGAATGGGATGGGGTTGGTTACCGCGCAGAAATGAGCGGCGCTAACCTGGTGCTCCATATGGGCTACTCTCACCCGATCACAATGGAACCGCCCGCGAATATTTCTTTTGCGGTTGATGCCAAGACCCGCCAGATCAAGGTGATGGGCTTTGACAAGGAACAGGTTGGACAGGTCGCTGCCGATATTCGCAAGGTGCGCCCGGTTGAACCCTACCTCGGTAAAGGTTTGCATTATCTGGGTGAAAAGGTCCGCCGCAAGGCTGGTAAATCTGGGAAAGGGAAGAAGTAATCATGGCTAAAATATCCCGTGCTGCATCCCGCGAACGACGCCATCTGCGGGTTCGCAAAAAAGTATATGGCACCCCAAATTGCCCGCGCTTGAGCGTGTTTCGCAGTATCAGTGAAATTTATGCCCAGGTGATTGACGATATGGAAGGTACTACTCTCGTCTCCGCCTCGAGCATTGATCAGGAACTGCGTGGCAAAATGGACGGGCTGAAGAAGTCCGAGCAGGCGCGCCTGGTTGGTAAGACCGTGGCTGAACGCGCCAAGAACAAGGGAATTGACATGGTCGTTTTCGACCGTGGTGGTTTCCGCTATACTGGCCGCGTCAAGGCACTGGCTGATGGCGCGCGCGAGGGCGGGCTTGACTTCTAAGGCTCAATGGAGAACGCTATGTCGGAATATGTAAAGAAAGATTCGGAAGATCAGCAGGACCAATTCGATGAGCGCGTCATTGAGATTGCCCGCGTCGCCAAAGTTGTGAAGGGTGGTCGTCGCTTTCAGTTTCGCGTGACCGTCGTGATCGGTGATGGACATGGGCAAATTGGCATGGGCGTTGGCAAGGCGAATGCCGTGCCGGATGCCATGCGCAAGGCCAGTGAACGCGCCCGCAAGAATGTTCGAAAAGTATTCCTGCTTGGTACCACCATTCCTCACGAAGTGTTGGGAACTGTGGCAGGTGCCAAAGTGTTGTTAAAGCCAGCCTCCCCCGGAACCGGGGTTATTGCGGCTGGTGGTGTGCGCGCCGTGTTGGAAGTTGCCGGTGTGCGTGACATCCTGACCAAGTCGCTGGGTTCGGCCACCGTGTTGAACGTTGTGATGGCCACCTTCGGCGCCCTTGATTCACTCAAATCCCCAGCTGTCGAAGCTGCCCGCCGCGGTAAACCCGTTGAGCAGCTCATGCCATTCTGGGAACGGAGGAAGCATGGCTAACACTGCTGAAAAGAAGACCATGCTGCGCATAACTCTGGTGAAAAGCCCCATCGGCTTCCCTGAGCCGCAAAAGCGCACTGTAAAGGCGCTTGGTCTCAATCGTATGCATCAAACGGTCGAACATGAAGACAACCCCGCCATGCGCGGCATGTTGAAGGCCGTTATTCACCTTCTTCGGATTGAAGAGTAGGAGCATTTCATGAAACTCCACGATTTGATACCCAATCCGGGTTCAAAGAAAAACCGCAAGCGTGTTGGACGCGGGATTTCCGCCGGTCAGGGTAAAACCGCCGGTCGCGGTACCAAGGGTGCCGGTTCTCGCTCAGGCGAGGAAGGTCACCTGTATCGCCAGGGCGGTAACTTGCCGTTCTTCCGTCGCTTGCCGTTTATGCGCGGTGAAGGCTTCACGCCCCCGTTCCAGGTCACTTTTAATGAAGTGAATCTCGATCAACTCTCCAATTTCTCGGCTGGTGCCGAGGTGAGCCCTGAAGCTCTCGCCGGTATTCGTATGCTGCGCGATACCCGCAACCCGGTTGTGATTTTGGGACGCGGCGAAATCAAGGTTGCCCTCAAGGTAAGAGTCCACCGAGTTTCTGCTGGCGCTAAGGTTAAAATCGAAGCTGCTGGCGGCTCTGTTGAGCTTATAGAAGAATAAAATCTTTACCAGGAGACCACCCTTATGAAAAACACTTGGTCGGCCTGGCGTTACCTGTGGAAGTCGGATGATATTCGCCGTATGCTGGTTGTGACCATGTCCCTATTGGTCCTCTTCCGGCTAGCGGCGAATGTCCCCACTCCCGGTATTAACGCTGATGCGCTGACGCTAATTCAGGAACGTTTGGCCGCGAGCGGAGGCAATTTCTTTAGTTTTCTCGATCTGCTCTCCGGTGGTACAGTTTCGCGGTTTTCGCTGCTATCAATGGGTGTCTATCCCTACATCACAGCCCAAATTATCATTCAGCTGCTGATCCCGATCATCCCTTCGTTGCAGAAACGTATGGATGAGAACCCCACTGAAGGTCGCAAGTGGATGGAAAAGTGGACGTATTACCTGACCGTTCCGATGGCTGCGCTATCGGCAATTGGTCAGATCAATATTTTCAACTCGCTTGTACCTGGGACCACCGTCCTTGCATTTGGTTTTACAGCTGATAAGATCCTGCCTTCCATGACTGCGCTTTTGTCGATGATTGCTGGAACGTTGTTTGCCATCTGGCTTGGTGAATTGATCTCGGAATACGGTATTCGCGGGCAGGGTCTTTCCCTGATCATTTTTGCTGGTATCGTGGCAAAAATGCCCTCCAACATCGCCCAAATTATGGCTGATGAGCAGAGTCGTTGGATAATGTTAACCTTGATGATTGTCATCATCGTGCTGACGATATTCGCGATTGTGTACGTGCAACAAGGTCGACGCAATGTACCGGTCATGTACCCTGGTCGCCGCGTTGGCAACCGCATGTCAATGCCAGTCAAGGCTTCACTGCCTTTGATGGTCAATATGTCAGGTATGATCCCTCTCATTTTTGCGAGTGCGATCCTGCAGTTCCCTGCCATTCTGGCCTCATATTTTGTTCAAAATACGAATGTATCTGTGGCAAATGCCGCTAGCTGGGTTCAGACCACCTTTGGTGGAAGCTCCGCAACTTATTGGGTGCTTTACTTCATCATGGTTGTTGTGTTTACCTTCTTCTATACCGATGTGTTGTTTGCTCAGCAAAACTACGGTGAAAACCTCAAGCGCGTAGGCGCTCAAATCCCTGGTGTCAACCGTGGTGCGCCAACTCAGAAATATCTTACCAAGGTTCAACGCCGAATTACTTTACCAGGGGCTTTCTTCCTGGGTGTGGTGGCCATTCTACCGTTCATCTTGAGTCAGTTGTTGACTTTAGTTGGAATTGGATCCGGTACATCATCGGCTGGTCTGTTCCTGGTTTCCTCCTCCGGTCTGTTGATCGTGGTGGGTGTTGTTCGCGACACCTTCTCGACCATCGACGCTGAGTTGAAACTGCATGGTTATCAAGACTCGATTCTTGTAAGGTAAAAGAAAGGCGCACAATGTCATGCCCACCTATATTGTGCTGTTAGGCCCTCCTGGGGCGGGTAAGGGTACGCAGGCTGAGATTTTGGCGGAGCGATTTAGTCTCCCTCATATCTCTTCCGGTGACATTTTTCGAGAAAACATCAAGAAGAATACGGAACTCGGTGTTCTTGCACAAACGTTTATGAGCAAAGGTGAGCTTGTCCCTGATGATCTCACAATTGCGATGATAAAAGAGCGGTTTAGTCGCCCGGACTGTGTGCGCGGGGCCATCCTGGATGGTTTCCCTCGCACACCGGCCCAGGCGGATGCGCTGGAAGTTATGCTCAGTGGTTTCGGCGGCAAGGTGGAATTGGTTCCATTTTTTACCGCCACCGACGAAACTTTGATTGAGCGCCTTGCCGGGCGGTGGACTTGCCGCGCAAATGGACACATCTTTCATGTGCGCTTCAACCCGCCCATCAAAGAGGGAGTTTGCGATTTTGATGACTCCCCGTTGTTCCAGCGCGATGACGATAAAGCGGAGACGGTTATTCACCGAATCCATGTCTATCGCTCACAGACCGCACCGCTGATTGAGTATTACCGCAAACGCGGTATTCTGGCTGAAATCAATGGAAGTCAACCCATTGAAGACGTCGCTGCCCAGCTAATGGGCATACTAGTAAAATAGGAATTATCGAAAATTTATGGACTGGGCTCGCCAGGTAAACATCAAGAATCCGGCAGAAATTGCGATTATGCGCGAAGCTGGTCGCATTAATGCCACGGTACTGACGTCCGTCCGTGAACTATTAAAACCCGGTGTTTCCACCGCCGACCTCGACGCGGCTGCCGAGGAAGTGCTCAAGAAACATGGGGCAGTCTCACCTTTCAAAGGCTACGGTTACCCGCCGTTCCCTAATTCCATCACTGTCAGTATCAATGAAGAATTGGTGCATGGGATTCCGACCTCGAGTCGGAAGTTGAAGGAAGGTGATCTCGTCTCTATCGATTGCGGAACATTTTTTGAAGGGTTTGTGGCTGACTCGGCGATTTCTGCCGGGGTGGGAGAAATCTCATCAAAGGCTGCAAAACTGCTGGAAGTAACTGAGCAGGCCCTGTATGTTGGGATCGCCAAAATGCGATCCGGCAATCGAACTGGCGATATCTCTGAGGCGATTCAGAAGTATGTAGAAAGCCACGGGTTTCACGTTACTCGCGAATACACCGGTCATGGTGTGGGGCGGCAAATGCACGAAGGTCCGCAGGTCCCTAATTACGGGGTTGCAGGCACGGGCATACTCCTACGTCCAGGCATGGTAATCGCATTGGAACCAATGGTGCTGGTAGGAACGCATAAAACCAAAGTGTCGAAAGACAAATGGACCGTGGTGTCAGCAGATGGCTCACTTACGGCACACTACGAACACAGTGTAGCTGTTACCGAAGGAGATCCCCTCATCCTGACTGTCCTGTGACCAAAAAGAGACACCAAACAGTAGACGTAAACGATCGAAGCTAGTATAATAAAACTTCGTCTGTCGGGGCACAATAGTGCCTACTGAAGGAGAAAGGCATTCATGAAAGTATCACCATCCATCCGTAAGCGTTGCGCGAAATGCAAAGTTGTAAAGCGTGGCGGCAGACTCTTCGTGATCTGCGAAAATCCAAAACATAAGCAGAGACAAGGGTAAAATCATGGCGCGTATTGAAGGTATTGACCTCCCTCGTAACAAACGCGTTGAGATTGGGCTGACCTACCTCTTTGGGATCGGTTTAACCCGCTCGCGTGAAATTCTGGCAGAGACCAAGGTAAACCCAGACATCCGTATCAAGGATCTCTCGGAAGCCGAAGTCGCTGTATTGCGCGAATATATTACCAAGCACTTCACAGTTGAGGGCGACCTGCGCCGTGAAGAGCAGTTGAATATCAAGCGCTTGATAGAAATTGGCTGCTACCGTGGCATGCGCCACCGCCGCAATTTGCCGGTGCATGGACAGCGCACTCGTACGAATTCTCGCACTCGCAAAGGTCCCAAGAAGACTGTTGCTGGTCGCGGTCGTCGTCGTGGCGCAAAGAAGTAATCGTTGGCAGGAGAATTTTAAATTATGGCACAAAGTGTACGCCAAACGCGCCGCACAACCGGCGCCAAAAAAGCCAAGCGCACGTTATCGTCGGGGCAGGTTCATGTCTTTGCCTCGTTCAACAACACGATCGTTACCGTCACGGATACTTCCGGCAATACAATTGCCTGGGGCAGCGCCGGTTCGGCTGGTTTCAAGGGTTCCCGCAAGAGTACTCCTTTTGCTGCCCGCCTGGCCGCCGAGCAGGCCATCAAGGTCGCCCAGCAGATGGGTTTGCAGGAAGCCGACCTTGTTGTAAAAGGTCCCGGCCCCGGCCGTGAATCAGCCATTCGTGCTGTGCAGTCGATGGGAATCAAGGTCCGTTCCATACAGGATAAGACCCCGGTAGCTCACAATGGTTGCCGTCCCCCGAAGAAACGCCGCGTGTAATTTTGGAGAGGTAAGAAACAATGGCGAAATATCTTGGTCCGGTTTGTAAATTATGCCGGCGTGAAGGTGAGAAACTTTTCCTAAAGGGTGAGCGCTGCTTTACTCCCAAGTGTGGGTTTGAAAAGCGTAGCTTTGCCCCTGGTGTTCATGGCAAATCCGGTAGTCGTTCCAGGACTGCCACGGGCCGCGAGTCCGACTTCGCGCGGCAGTTGCGCGCGAAGCAGAAAGCGCGCCGTGTCTATGGTACGATGGAACGCCAGTTCCGTCGTTACTATGAAACAGCCCAGCAGCGCCGTGGTTTGACCGGTTTGAATCTGTTGCAGTTGCTTGAAACCCGTCTTGACAATGTTGTGTTCCGTATGGGCTTTTCATCCAGCCGGGCTGAAGCCCGCCTGTTGGTGAGCCATGGTCACTTTACCGTCAATGGTCGACGCACAGATGTCCCTTCCATGCTGATGAATGCTGGTGATGTCATTCAGGTGCGAGAGAGCTCGCGCAGCACCACCTATTTCAAAGAGCTTGTGGATTTGGCGGAGAAACGCAATTTCCCTGCCTGGCTTAATCGGGACCTGAAGAGCTTGAATGGTACGGTCCTTCGTCTGCCGGAACGCGCAGAAATCGACGGCAACTTGAACGAACAGCTCATCGTCGAGTTCTATTCAAGACGATAGTAGTCGCAGCAGTTGTGTGGCAGTTTTCCCCCGTAGTTGCTGGGGATGCAGTTTTGCCGCCGTTTTTTGAACAAGGGAGAGGTGAACCGTGACCGGCTTAATGAATATGGTCATGCCTAAGATCGAGCGTGAAGCGGAAGCTCGAAATTACGGGAAATTTATAATCAGCCCGCTTGAACGCGGTTATGGTGTTACCGTCGGTAATGCTCTGCGTCGTGTTCTGCTGTCCTCATTGGATGGCGCGGCTGTATCGTCTCTTCGTATTTCAGATGTGTTGCATGAGTTTAGCGACATCCCTGGTGTGCGCGAAGACGTAATCCAAGTGACACTGCAGATCAAGCAGATTCGCTTGAAACTGAACGGCGTGGACTCTACCCGCATGCACCTTGAGGTGCGTGGTGAGGGTATGGTTACTGCCGCAGACATTATCACTTCACCAGACGTTGAGATCATCAACCCTGACCTGTACCTGTTTACAGTTGATGACCCCAAAGCCCGGTTGGATATTGAGTTGACCGTGGAGCGTGGGCGTGGTTATTCACCCGCCAACGAACGCTCAGGGCATTTGCCCATTGGCGAACTGCCGGTGGATGCAATTTACAGCCCAGTGAAGCGCGTCAATTGGGAAGTGAATAATGCACGTGTTGGCCAGAGCACGAATTATGACAAGCTTACGCTTGAAATCTGGACGGATGGCACGATCTCACCTGAAAAGGCGCTGAGTACTGCCGCCAAGACAATGATTGAACACTTGCGCTATATCGCTGGCGTGAACGAAGAAACCCTCACCATCACAATGGAAAAGGAAGTTTCTGGTTCACGACTGAGCAGTGAAGTTGCTGAAACCCCGGTTGAAGCACTCGATCTGTCCGTGCGTGTGTTCAATTCCCTCAAGCGCACAGGCATCACCACTGTTGGTGATGTGCTTGATCTGCTCGAGAAGGGCGATCAGGCAGTCATGTCAATTCGTAATTTTGGCGAAAAGAGTCTCGATGAACTACGCCAGAAAATGTACGAAAAAGGCTTCATGAAAGATCAACCGACTAATGCGGAGTAAGACAAAATGCGACATCAAGTAGCTGGTTACAAACTTGGACGCTCCAAGGGTGCGCGCATCGCCCTTCGGCGCACGCTTATCAAGCAGTTTTTTACTCATGAGCGCATCACGACCACCCGGACTAAAGCCGAGGCCATTCGTGGTGATGCTGAGAGAATGATCACCGTTGCACGTCGTTCTGCGGAAGCGAGCGCTGTTGCCAAGGTGAATGCGCGCCGCCTGGTGGCTTCAAGGCTCGGTGGTGGTGATGATGTCGTCAGAAAGTTATTTGACGAAATTGCGCCCCGCTTTGCCACCCGCCCCGGTGGTTACACCCGTATGTTGAAACTCGGACCACGTCACGGTGATGCCGCTGAAATGGTGATCCTTGAATTGGTGGAAGAGTAAGTCAGCCCAACCTTTAGCGGTGCGTGGTTTGACCCGCCCACTAAATAGAAGGAGCTGATCAAGTGGCACGTTACAAAATCATCCTCGCCTATGATGGCACCAGCATGGCTGGTAGCCAGCGTCAGGCGGAAGCCCGAACGGCGCAGAGTGTGCTGGAAACAGTCCTCTGCCGTCTGGGCTGGCAGGGAAAATCGATCCTGATGGCGGGACGCACTGATACTGGTGTGCACGCCGCAGGACAGGTGGCAACTTTTGACCTGGACTGGAAACATGGTACTGATGTCCTGGTAAAAGCACTGAATGGCAATCTGCCCTATGAGATGTCAGTAAGTAGTGCAGCAGAAGTACCTGGTGATTTTCACCCGCGCTTTGACGCAAGATCAAGGCGTTATCGATACAGGATTTATTGCAGTCCTACGCGCGATCCCTTACGGGAACGCTTCGCCTGGCGGCAGTGGCCCGAATTCGATCTTATTGCCCTGATGGAAGCCGCAAGCTGCCTGATTGGAACACACGACTTTACCGCTTTTGGGACCCCGCCCCGGCCCGGAAGCAGCACCGTGCGAACCGTGACGTTAGCGAATTGGCGCAACCTGGATGATGAATGGACCTTTGAGGTTCAGGCGAATGCCTTTTTGTACCACATGGTGAGAAGACTTGTCTTCGTCCAGGTGGCTGTAGGGCAGGGTAAGTTCCCGGCGAGGGTTGTTGCCGAGATGCTTGCGAAGGGACACTCTGTTGTCCCGGCTGGGCTCGCAGCTCCCTGTGGATTGACCCTTGTCGAAGTTACGTACCCTGAGAAATCAGGATGAAATTGTCAATAAGAAAGTATGTGGAGATACGACCGTGTACAAATCGTACTATCCGAAGGCCAAAGAAATTCAGAACGACTGGGTGGTGATCGATGCCGCCGGTCAGAATCTGGGTCGTTTGACGGCGAAAATCGCCGCCACCCTGCTCGGAAAACATAAACCGACTTACACTCCCGGCGTGCCGGTGGGTGATTATGTTGTGGTTATCAATGCTGCTTACATCACTGTAACTGGCACGAAGACCACTGACAAGACCTATTACAAACACTCCGGCTACCCTGGTGGGCTGAAATCTGTAACATTGAAAGATCAGCTCAAGAATCATCCGGACCGCGTCATCCGTGACGCTGTTTGGGGCATGCTTCCCAAGTCCAAGTTTAGCCACGCCATTATCAAACGCTTGAAGGTGTACGGCGGCGGTGAACACCCCCACGGCACCCAGGTCGATAAGAAGTAAAGGAGCAATACAATCATGGCGCAGTATTTTGAAGGAATTGGACGCCGCAAGGAAGGTGTCGCCCGCGTTCGTGTGTCGAATGGATCGGGAAAGTTCGTCGTCAATGGCAAGAATGCCCCTGACTTTTTCACCCGTCCTGGCGACATGCAGGCCATTATCACCCCCTTAGCAACCATTGGTCACGAGGCCTCTGCCTATGACATTTCTGTTGTTGTCAAGGGTGGTGGCGTGAGTGGTCAGACCAGCTCTGTCGTGCTTGGACTTGCCCGTGCGCTCGTCAAGATCAACGGCGAGTGGACATCTGCCATGCGCAAGGCAGGCCTGCTGACCCGCGATGCCCGCATCAAGGAACGCAAAAAGCCAGGCCTCAAGAAGGCCCGTAAGGCTCCTACTTACACCAAGCGTTAGTTTTTTCTTCTTCAACAATTCGTATTGCGTAAAACGACTGGACGATCTTTGATCGCGGGTTGTTTTACGCTTTACGTTTTAATCTCTTGGGACTGATCCGGATTGATAGTCCCGTCCGCCCGGAGGGTACTAACATGAATCTGCATGGAATTCAACAGGTTTTATCCAGCTTGGATTTGGCATCTACGACCCAATTGAGCTTGGTGGATGGTGGTGCACTGATTGGTGCTCACGCGCCAGGATTCAAACCGGATGTGCCCGCACTGCTACTAGACCTGGATGGCAAGGATCTGCACGGGCTGTTGCGTCCCCTTACAAATGTCTATCCGGCTGACTTCGAAGTCAATCTACTGGGTTCCAATGACACCTGGATGCCACTAAAACTGGCCGAAATAGGCGGGTTCACTGGCAATGCATTGTTTATACCATCCCTGGGTACTGGGACCTCTTTAGAGGCATTCCAGGAGCTGATCGGTCACTTGCGTGCTCCGGAAGATGGCTGCCCGTGGGATAAAGAACAAACCCATCTCAGCCTGCGTAAACACCTGCTGGAAGAGAGTTACGAAGCTCTTTCGGCCATGGATGAAGAAGATACTGGCAAAATGCGCGAAGAATTGGGCGACTTATTGCTTCAAATCGTGTTGAATGCACAGATTGGAAGCGAAACAGGCGCATTTGGTATGGCAGATATTCTACAATCGATTTACGAGAAAATCGTTCGACGCCACCCGCATGTTTTTGGCGAAGTGCAGGTGGGGGGCGTTGGAGATGTGCTTTCGAATTGGGAAAAAATCAAAGCGGGCGAGCGTAAAAAAGAAGGCAAATCCGAGAAGGGCATACTGGATGGATTGCCAGCCGCACTGCCTGCGCTTACCCAGGCGCAAGAATTTCAGGATAGGGCAGCGCGAGTAGGTTTTGATTGGCCAGAGGTCGATGGGGTTCTTGATAAAGTAGCTGAGGAAATTGAGGAAGTTCGCAATGCAGTCGGTGACTACGAACTGAGTGATGAGCTTGGCGATCTATTCTTTAGCCTGGTAAATTTGGCCCGTTGGAAAAATATCGATGCCGAAGCCGCCTTGCGCGGGGCCAGTCTCAAGTTCAAGCGGCGCTTTAAATTCGTGGAAGGCCGTGCGAATGAAATGAAGCGCAGCATGCAAGATATGAACCTGGTTGAGTT
>CAIVSQ010000033.1 GCA_903908605.1 uncultured Anaerolineae bacterium | reverse complement strand
TGGAAATAAACGCGATCGACAGGGTGTTTTTGGCTGCATTCATCACTTCGCGGTTTTTGCCCAACTCACAAAACCAATGGAAGGGTCCGCATGGACTCTGGACTACATTTCCACTTACCAATTTGGTTTCGCCAAAACGAGTGATGAATCCTTCAAAGACAATATTGGTTTTTGATGCATTGAAGGAATAGGTGATCAACACAAAGATAGGCGCGTAAAGGAAGAAATATACCAATACGGTCATGATCAATACAAGTGGAGAGCGACGATGTGGGTTCATGCGACGATAATCTCCTCTCCGAAGCCAAATTTACGGGTGTAAAAGTAGGTAACCACCAGGGTCATCACCATCAAAATCAGGGAGGCAGCGCTACCAAAGGTTGGGTCGCGCGCATCCAGGAACTGGCGCTGGATCAGGTTGCCGACCAGGATCACCTGCCGGCCGCCGAGGATATCCGAGACGATGAAAGTACCCATAACCGGAATAAAGACCAGGATGGTTCCTGCCACCACGCCCGGCATGGATAGCGGCAGCGTGACACGGAAGAAGGTGCGAATGGTATTTGCGCCCAGGTCCGCAGCAGCTTCATATAGCGAATTGTCGATTTTCTCTAATGAGGTGTAAATCGGCAAAATCATGAAGGGTAAAAATTCGTACACCATACCCACCAAGACCGCACCTGGCGTGTAGAGCATTTCCAAGGGGGCGAATGGAATATGCAAAAAACCGGCAATTGCCCCCAACACCCCGTTCAGCACCCCCTGTGTACGCAGGATCATCATCCAGGCGTACACGCGGATCACGAAGTTGGTCCACAATGGCACCAGCACCATAAAGAGAAAGGTGTTGCGGCGCTTCGCTGGTGCGCGTGCAATGAAGTAGGATAGTGGGTAAGCCAGCAGAATGACCAGCACTGTGGTTTGTAGTGCCAGCGCCAACGAACGCAACAGGATGTTGACATAGAGCGGGTCAAAGCAGCTGGTGGCGCCGTTATCACACTGGGTGGAATAACCCATCAAACGGGCATAGTTATCCAGCGTAAAGGTATAAATCACCCCACCATCTGCGTCACGTTTGCCAAAACTGATCACGGTGGTCAGCAGCAGTGGGATGATCAGCAACCCAACCATGAAGAGCAGGGTGGGTGCCACCAGTAGGGTTCCCTGGAAAGCCTTGCTTTCTCGGAGTTTTCGCAGCATGGTCAGCTCCTATTCAGCCGGTAAAACGAGGGCGTTTTCGGGGAAGATGGATAACCAGGCCCGTTGTTCACCCTGGTGATAAGCGCGCGGGTCGAGCGTGGAAATGTGGTTTTGTTCCCAGACTTTCAATTTGACCGGCCCGGCTTTTACTTCCAGGCGGGTATCGGAACCAATGTAGGCCGAGCTGACCACCTGAACTTCCAGGCTGTTCTGGCTGAGGGCAGGCTGTTCGGAAAGGCGAATTTTCTCAGGTCGAACGGAGATGACAACTTTTTCTCCAATGCTGAAGTCTTTTTGGCTCATGCCGGCTATTTCCATCCCCAATGAGGACACAAACACGCCAGCCTTACCGCCTCCGCAGGAACGCACTTCACCCTCGAGGAAATTCGAATCACCAATGAAATCTGCCACAAATTTATTATTGGGGCGTTCATAAATTTCCACCGGCGCTCCAACCTGCATGACTTTCCCATGGCTCATCACCGCGATACGGTCAGACATGGTCAGGGCTTCTTCCTGGTCGTGAGTGACAAACACAAAGGTGATGCCAACCTCACGCTGCAACGACTTGAGTTCGAGCTGCATTTCCTTGCGCAGCTTAAGATCAAGGGCACCGAGCGGCTCATCCAACAGCAGCACAGAAGGGAGCTTGACCAGCGCACGTGCCAATGCCACACGCTGCTGCTGGCCACCCGAAAGCTGACGCGGGGAGCGCTTTTCCATACCTGTCAGTTTGACCATTTCCAACGCCCGACCCACACGTGCAGCAATTTCCTTGGCAGGGGCCTTTTCCATTTCCAGGCCAAAGGCGATATTCTGATAAACCGTCATGTGTTGAAACAGTGCATAGCTTTGGAATACGGTATTGACCGGGCGCTGAAAGGGCGGCTTATGCCCTTGGGGCTTGCCCTCAATATAAACCTCACCCGCAGTAGGCCATTCAAACCCAGCTACCATGCGCAGCGAGGTCGTCTTCCCGCAACCAGACGAGCCCAGCAAGGAAAAGAATTCGCCGTTTTTGATCTGCATATCGACGTGATCAACGGCATTAACGGAGCCCCCCTCGGGCGTTTGAAATGTTTTTACTACATCACGAAGTTCAACCGCAAAATCGCTCATGCACTAATCTCCTCGTTATTATTCTACGATCCTTACTAACAATCGCCCATAGCACACTTGGGTAATTGTTAGCCGGCAGCATAGCACCAACGCCCCACCCCGCAGGATCTCTCCCAAAACTCCTGCAGGTGACAGCCTGACAATCGCTTACATTTCGCGGGCTAGTTCAGCCACAGTATCCTGCAGCCTGTTCAAACCTTCGTCTATTTCTTCGTACGTAATCACCAGGGGTGGTTCAATACGGATGGTTTGTGCACTGGTCAATGTTCCCGAAACCACCACACCGCGTTTAAACATGCGGGCAGCCACCTGCCCACCAATTTCAGGTGTCTGAAAATGTTGCCCGATCAACAAACCTTTACCGGTTACATCCTTATAAATCTGCGGATACCTGGCAGCCAGTTCCTTGATCTTAGGCATGATGTAATCGCCTTTTTCTCGGGCTACATCCCACAACCTGTCGCGCACCGTAACGTTGATGGCTGCGATGGCTGCCGAACACGCCAGCGCACCACCCCCGGTGGTGGTAGTTTGCAGAAATGGGTTTGGATACATAAATGCCTGGAAGATTTCTTCGGTGGTGGATACGGAACAAATGGGCATGACGCCGCCACCCAGGGATTTCGCCACCGCCAGGATGTCTGGAACTACGTTCCAATGTTCCACACCCCACAGTTTACCGGTGCGACCCAGGCCGGTTTGGACTTCGTCGGCTATCAACAGGGCACCATATTTGCGAGTGGCTTCGCGAATGCGCGGCCAGAAGTCATCCGGTGGCACAATGGCCCCGGCTTCACCCTGGATGGGTTCCATCAATACCGCAGCAACACCAATGCCAACCTTTTCGCAAATATCAAGTTGTTTTTCAACTGCATCGGCATCCCCAAAGGGCACGTGGTAAACCGGTCCGCCGTACAACAACCCCACCGGCTGACGATAATCCGCTTTGCCCATCATCGACAAAGACGCCATCGTCTTGCCATGAAACGCCTTTACAGCCACAATAAAGGCCGGTTTGCCTGTATATACCTTGGCCAATTTGATGGCCGCTTCAATCGCTTCGGTACCGCTGGCCGCAAACCAGCTGTACTTCAGGTCTCCCGGGGTAATATCTGCCATCAACTTGGCCAGCACACCCCTGAGGGGGTCGATGAGTTCTTGGCTGGGCATTGGTGTGCGCAGCAACTGCGCTTGCACGGCCGCCACTACTTCAGGATGGCTCCAACCCAGATCCATCATGCCAAAACCACCCAAGAAATCGATATATTTTCGCCCCAGTACATCTTCAAAGGTCGCGCCACGACCGGTCCATTCTGTGGCAGCAAACTGCCCGGCCTGCGTAACGGATTTGCGATAATCCAGCCAACCACGGTTGAAATATTCGGCAAAATTTAGCAGCGACTCTTCGATAATCCACTTGGCTTTCTCTTCTTGTGGATGTTCCGGTTTTTCAATAATGTTCAACCATTTTTCCGCGTATGCCTGCGCGGAAGATAAATCTTGGGGCATTTTGATCTCCTTGTTTTCGTCTGCCTACCTAAAGTCAGCGCATGCTTAGAATTTGCGAGCCCATTCCTTTGGCCAGCGCTCTACAACGATCTTTTTCTGAGTAAAGAACTCCACCGCGTCCATCCCCTGGCCATGCATATCGCCAAAGAATGAATCTTTCCAACCCGAAAATGGGAAGAAGGCCATCGGTGCTGCAACGCCGATATTAATGCCAATATTGCCCGCATCCACTTCGTACCGGAAGCGGCGCGCAGCCGAACCGCTGGAGGTGAACAGGCTGGCCTGGTTGCCATATTGGCCACTGTTGGCCAGGGCAATCGCCTCATCGATGGTGCTTACGTGCATCAGGCTCAAGACCGGGCCAAATATCTCAGTGGTGGCAATCTCAGAACCGGGTCGCACATCCGCCAGGATGGTTGGCCGCACAAATGCACCGGATTCGTAGCCCTTTACACTGGTACCGCGCCCGTCAACCGGGACGGAAGCCCCAGCTCCCACGCCGGCGGAGATCATTTGCTCAATACGAGCCTTGCTGACCTGGTTGATGACCGGCCCCATTTGCACGCCGTCCTCCAGCCCATAGCCAACTTTGCGCGAAGCAGCGGCGTCGCAAATCATTTCCATAAAAGTATTGCGTGCCTCACCAACCGTCACCGCCCAGGAAACCGCCAGGCAGCGCTGCCCGGCACAACCAAAAGCAGAATCGGCGATGATCTTGGTAGCCATTTCCATATCAGCATCCGGCATGACAATCACCGGGTTCTTGGCCCCACCCTGGGCCTGAACACGTTTGCCATTTTCGGCCGCACGCCGGTAGATGTACCTGGCAGTGGTTGTGGAGCCTACAAAAGTGATT
The DNA here is from genome assembly GCA_903908605.1 of uncultured Anaerolineae bacterium. Taxonomy (GTDB): domain Bacteria; phylum Chloroflexota; class Anaerolineae; order Anaerolineales; family Villigracilaceae; genus UBA5195. Next base: position 4,892 of record CAIVSQ010000033.1, on the reverse strand, counting down.
GCCCGAACAGCAGGATGGTCTAGAATGGCGTCGACCACCTCGCGGGTACCATGCACCATGTTAATAACACCCTTGGGCAGTCCCAATTTTTCGACCAGGCGAAAAATAACCATCATGGTCATCGGCACACGTTCAGAGGGTTTGACGATGTAAGTATTCCCGGTTGCCAGTACATACGGCAGGTACCAAAATGGGATCATGCCAGGGAAGTTGAAGGGCGCGATGGTAGCGCAAACACCCACCGGTTGGCGCAGCATAATCTCATCAATTCCAGGGGCAATATCTTCACTAATTTCCCCTTTACTCATCATCGGTATGCCGCAGGCAACTTCCACATTCTCAATCGCGCGACGCATCTCAGCCTTGGCTTCTTCATACGTCTTGCCACACTCGTTGGTGATGGTACGCGAAATTTCATCCAGGTTATCTTCCAACAGGAATTTAAACTTGAAAAGATATTGAACCCGATCCTGAGCCGACACCCGACGCCAGGCTGGCAGCGCTTCGGCGGCCGCTCGCGCTGCTGCCTCAACTGCGTCTTTACCGCAGATTGGCGTGCGTGCTTCGAGAACCCCGGTCGCCGGGTTAATCACATCCACGTATTCTGAAACAGAAGGCTCGATCCATTCCCCGTTGATGTAATTCATTACTTTCATCATAAGAATTATTCTCCTGTCTTCCTCGCGGAAGATTACATCTAATTTTCAACTTGCTTGTCTGCAACTTCCAGGGCTTTTTCGACAATCGCGAGACCTTCATCCAACTGCTCGCGGGTAATACACAATGGCGGCACCACAAAGACCATGCTGCCCATGTTGTTGGACATAATAAAGGTAAACAGGCCGTTCTGGCGTAAGGTCTTGCCCACTTCAGCCATCACCGCCGGGGTCATAATTTCCTTGGTATCCCGGTTTGCCACCAACTCGATGGTTGAAAAAAGACCGATATAACGCACATCACCAACCGAGACATGCCGAAGTTTGAGTTCCTCAAGCTTTTCGCCCAGGTATTTACCCTGGGTAACGGCGTTCTCCATCAAATGATCCTCATCATAAACTTCTATGGTCGCCAGAGCAGCCGCACAAGCCAGGGCATGCCCATTGTAGGTCAGCCCTGCGTAAAGATATTTGTCATCAAAGAAACGCGCTATCTTTTCAGAAACAATCACGGCACCCAGGGGCACGTACCCGCTGGTGATGCCCTTGGCGGTGGTAATGATATCGGGTGTAACCCCCCAGTTATCCACCGCGAACCATTTACCGGTCCGGCCCCAACCACTCATAACCTCGTCTGAAATCAGCAGAATGCCGTACTTATCGCAAATCTCACGCACACGTGGCCAATAATCATCTGGCGGCACAATCAAGCCATTGGACCCGACTACCCCTTCCATAATGATGGCGGCAATTTTGTCGGGGCCTTCGTATTTAATGACTTCTTCCAGGTGCGAGATACATTCGCGTTTGCAGGTTTCAGGCTTCTGCCCAAAGGGGCAGCGGTAGCAAAATGGATCCAGGAAATGCACCCCACCCGGCATGGTCGGTTCAACTGCCAGCCGGCGATAATCACCTGTCAGGGCGATCGAACCATGGGTAGCGCCATGATAAGAACGGTAGCGCGCCAGGATTTTGTGTCGCCCAGTATAAAAACGCGCGATCTTGATCGCATTTTCATTGGCTTCCGACCCGCCCAGGGCGAAGAAGGTTTTTTTCAGATCCCCGGGGGTGACTTCAGCCAATTTTTTACCAAGCAAACCACGCACATCAGTAGCATTACCTGGGTGTACAAAACACAGCTTGGCTGCCTGGTCCTGGATGGCCTTGACCACCTTTGGGTGTTGGTGGCCGATATTCGTGTTCATCAACTGGGAAGAAAAATCGAGATAGCGCTTGCCATCCGTATCCCAAAAGTAAACACCCTCTGCCCGATCCACAGGAATGGGATTGGCCTGGCCCTGCACGGACCAGGAAAAGAAGGTGTATTCACGATTCATGTCAACAATTTCTTGCGTGGATAACTTGGTCATGAAATGCTCCTGGATATATGAAGACTTTTTAGCGGTGCTAATCGAACACGATCAACGCACTGTTTTTACTACTTCCGCGTACACTTCAAGGGTTTTATCGATATCTGCCTCGGAATGGTCGTAACACAAAAACCATGGCTCGCGCGCGTCATAATCTGGCATGATACCGCGCTCCATGGCCGCTTCGGCCAGGCGCAGGTAATAATCACGATCGCTTACCGACCAGTCACGTTGGCAGGTGACCGAGTCGACGCCGATGGCGAAAGAGAACATTCCGGGGTAGCCATTGAACACGACAGGGATGTCATTCTCAACAAAAATATCTTTGAGCCCTTCCATCAAACGCCCGCCGCGCCGGTTGATGGTCTCGATCACGGGCTGGGTCTGCAACACCTTAAGGGTGGCATACGCGCCCGCAATACCGGGCTTATTGTTTGTATAAGTGCCGCCTTGCGAAACGCCGTGTCCGATAATGCTCATGATTTCCTGCTTGCCACCAAAAGCCGCCACAGGGTAGCCATTTCCGAGTGCTTTTGCATAGGTAGCAAGATCCGGTTTCAGGTTGTAATATTCCTGCGCCCCACCGTTGGCAATACGAAAACCGGTCTTGACTTCATCCAGGATGAAGACACAACCATGTTCTGTGGTGCGGGTGCGGATCAATTCCAGGAAACCTGGCTGGGGCAGGATGGCCCCACAGTTCCCCTGGCAGGGCTCGGTAATCACTGCGGCAATCCGATCGCCAAAAGATTTCATCACCCGCTCAAAACCTTCGACATCATTAAAAGGCAGGGTGATGATTTTCTCGCCCAAGACCCGTGGAATACCAGAAGAAGCCGGTACAGGAATCGGGCTGCGGCGGTTGCCATACGCTTCCACCGGCGCATAGGTAGACCAGAGGGTGTGATCATGAAAGCCGTGATAATTTCCTTCAAACTTGAGGATAATTTCGCGGCCGGTGTAGGCTCGCGCCACACGAATGGCATGCATGGTGGCTTCGGTGCCCGAGCAAGCCATGCGAACCATATCAACCCCTGGGCACATTGCCACGATCATTTCAGCCACATCCAGCTCAAGCTCACCGGTCATGGCAAATAACACACCGTTTTTAATCTCCTCGATCACCTTATCATCCACAGCCTGGAAGGCATGGCCCAAAATAATCGGCCCAAATGCCATGCGGTAATCGATGTACTCATTTCCACCGACATCCCACAGATGCGATCCGGCAGCCTTTTTTACATAAGGCGTGATACCTTCACCCCAATATCGAAAATTAGAATTAACACCCAGGGGTAACACCTTCTCGGCGCGCTTTTGGACTTCCGCGTTTTTCTCAAAATTCTTCATGCAGCTGCTCCATTCGCTATATAAGCTTAATCATCATTAAGATTTTCATTCGCCAGGCTGGAGGGAATCCTCCACTGGAAAACATCTTTCAAAACAAGGGGTACAATAGAAGTAGCGGTCTTGCGCACGCCGGGTATCTTACCAATCACCTCGGTGACAAAACGGTAGACTTCCGAGGTATCGGCTGCCAGGACTTGCACACTGATATCAGTTTCGCCAATGGAACAAGCCACATAGCTAATATTTTCATAATCCACCAGTTTTTTAGCCACTTCCAGGATGGAATCTGATTCAACCTCCAATAAAACATCCGCTACCACGCTCAAGCCAAGCCCTTTGGGATTGACAATTGCGCTCAAGCGGATGACATCATTATCGAGCATACGGTCGATGCGATAACGTACGGCCCTTTCTGATTTGTTACCCAGCCGTCTGGCAATCTCTGCAGCGCGCATTCGGCCATCTTCCATCAACATGTTAACAATTTCCTGATCAATCTTGTCGATTTTATACATAGACACCCTCTTTCTTGTCTTTTTCTTACAAAATCTTACCCTTTAACAGTCATTAAGTCAACAGCAATTTACAACCTGGGCTTCACATAACGAACGATTATGAATTGCCGATTGACATTTTAGATTATTTAGGTATAATCAGCTTTTGCCATTATTTTAGCCTTGTTAGGAGAAAAACCTATGACTTTACCAGAAGAAACCACCACTACCCCCGCCAGCGATCTAAAACCAAAAGCGAAGCTGACGGGGAAAGTTGTTAAAACCACACTTGCGGGCGTACTTGTTGACTTGGGAATGGAAATTCCCGGCATCATTCATATCTCCCAGCTCTCTGAAACCGCAGTCAAACGCGTTGAAGATGTGGTGCAGGTAGGACAAACCGTCGACGTGTGGGTACGCAAAGTAAAAGCTGATCGCGTAGAATTAACTATGATCGAACCCATTGGCATGGATTGGCGCGACCTGAAACCCGAGATCGTCCTGAAGGGCAAGGTCATTCGCCTTGAAACCTACGGTGCCTTTGTTGAAATCGGTGCTGAACGTCCTGGCCTGGTTCATATCAGCGAAATGGCTCATGGTTATGTTAAGACCCCCGGTGACGTCGTCAAAGAAGGCGATGAGATCGATGTGATGGTCTTGGATGTAGACCGCAAGAAAAAGCAGATTCGCCTGAGCATGAAAGCCACGATGCCCAAACCCGAAGAAAAAGTCGAGCCAGAACCAGAACCAACTGCTACCCGAACCGACCGCAAGCGTTCCAACAAGAAGGGCAAACCGCAGTCTGAATCGTATGAGCTTCCCGCCGAACCGGCTGGCGAACCCGAACCGACCGTCTTCGAGCTTGCCTGGCAAGCCGCCCTGGATCGCGCCAAGGCCGAAAAAGCCGCCAAGTTAAACAAAAAAGGCAAGTCAGGCGACCAGACCCAGGACGATATCCTGCAGCGAACTTTGAAGAACCGACTTCCAACCGGTTAATTTGACCTGATGAAACTGCCTCGCAT
>CAIVSQ010000032.1 GCA_903908605.1 uncultured Anaerolineae bacterium | reverse complement strand
GGATGTACCCTGGATGACAGAAATCAGTCCCAACACGCAGAACGGTTTGGAAAAACCATCATCATGTGATGCTTTTCAGGTTCGATCGGTTTCAGTGGAAAGGTTCATTCGTAAATTGGGCTCGCTGGATTCAAGGTTGATGAAGGCAATCTCTATTTCTCTTGCTGAAGTTTTAGATATTGAATAAACTCTTGTGAGAACAGAAAAACAATCTGACGAGAATAGAGTGGGGATGGACGACCTTTAATTGCTTCATCGCATGGTGCAACATGGTGCAATTCAAATTAATCGCGATAGTAAATTTGTAAGATACCGACAAGCGCACCCGAAGATATGGGATAGCGGAGACTTCATACCCCCATATATACGGTATGCCGTTTTAGGGGCACAAATCTCAATCAGTGGGTTCCGGATTCAAGTCCCTGGTCGATCACCCCATAGTCCATATCCGGGGGTATTTTTCTTCTGGAACGTCCCCGTGAAAGACTATTTGGCCGATCTTGTTCGACAAACAAACTCGCCAACCGAGCGGCATAACCTGAGTGGCAAGGCGAAATCCTTACAAAAGCCAACAGGTGTGAGCACATAGCCAGGCTGCTGCTGTGCGTCCGTTTGTGCAACCAGGCTTTGATGCAGGTCTATTAACACTGGCAAACCTGGATAAGGTCTTGCTAAAGCAATAACGAGCATCAATCATTCCCCCCCTCACCCAACACCCCCGCCACCTCCCTCGGATCACCCACAATCTTCCTGCCCGCTTCCAAATCCAGCCTGCCCAGGCGGGCCAGTTGCATCAGGGTAGCGAACCTGCCCTTGCCGGCCTCTGCCGCATAGCGCCTGGCCTGCAAACGGGGAGACAGCTCGGCATAGTACGCGCTGGCCTGCAGTGATCGCAGCAAGCGCTCATTCGCCTGCCTGACCGCCTCAATCAACTGCATCAGCGCCTGGTCATCCTGCCCGGACCAGGAATAAACAGGCCGCTGAGAAACGACCTGTGGACGCTGATACGTCCGGCGCACCTGACCCCACAGGTTACCCCGGCTCGGGACCGAGATCATGCGAAAGGCCGGCAGCAGCAGCCCGGTCAGGCGCTTTCCGTGCACGCAATCGGTATCCAGCCCAAAAACCCGATCGTTATAGATAAAAGGCTGGTCGCTGTCCGTGTAGTTATTGTGCCCAACGATCACCGCCTTATCGCCGCGGTATAGCTCATACCACGGTCGCGCATAGCGTTCACGCAAAATTTTATCGCCGCCCATCGTACCGCACACCACCGAAGGATGCTGCTCGGCCACAGCCACACCAGGCTCCAGGTAACCATGCACAATCACCGCCTCGGCCAGTTCGATCGAAAGCGGCAGCCCGCCCATCCAGGCGATCGCCGCCGGGTAATCCGCCCCCCACTGCTGACGACTGATCTGCTGCGAAATAGACAGCTTGACCTCATGCCGAGCCGCGCGGACATGCTTGCGCTCATGGTTGCCCATCAGACAGCGTGCATCGATAGCCTGGCGGAAATAGTCCAGCACCTGGGGAGTTTCGGGCCCACGATCGACAATATCCCCGACCGCGATGATCGCATCCCCCTCCCCCAGGCCCGCTTTTTCCAACAGAGCCTGTAACTCAAAAAAACAACCATGGATATCACCGATAACAAGTGTTTGCATTGCTTATCAATCCTGTCATTCAACCAGGGCCAGGCGCATGATGCCAGCCATCCTGATTTCTCACCCCAGCCCGCACCACTCCACGCTCCGCTCCCACAAACGCCGCGCCTTCACCTCATCGTAGGAATCCTTGCTCGAAGCCTTCTCTTTGCCATCCACAATAAACTTCCCGCCCACCCCCTCAAAAGCCGGGTCCGTCGCCGCGACCATATAAGATGTAGAAGCCTGCTCCAATGAACGTGCAAAGGGCATGCGCGCCATCACCTGCGAATAAAAGAATTGCTCCAGCGGCGAATTCCTGCGGGCCGCAATCGCCGCCGGCACAAAGCCAGGGCAAACCGCATTGGACGTAACACCCGACCCGCTCAGCCGGCGCTGCAGTTCATACGCAAACCACACATTGGCCAGCTTGGAGTTGCGGTAGAAAACCTGCGGATGGTAATACTTTTCGCCCTTCAGATTGTCATAGTCAAAATCTGCCAATGGACCTTTGGCATAATCCGGGTTATGCAGTTCCGATGAGACCGTAATCACCCGCGCCGGGGCCGAGCCTTTCAGCACATCCAGCAGCAAATTCGTCAGCAAAAAATGCCCCAGGTGATTTGTGCCAAACGTCATCTCAAAGCCATCCATTGTAAAACTGGCCTGCTTGCCAGGCACCGATCCGCCCGCATTGTTGATCAAAACATGCAGAGGCAAACCCCGCGCATTAAAAGCCGCCGCACACGCCCGCACTGACACAAACGAAGACAGATCAAGCGGAATCGACTCGACCACCGCCTGCGGATAAAGGTCATGGATGCGAGCAATCGCCTGGCTGCTGGCCTGCTGGTTGCGGGAAGCCAACAGCACCAGATAGCCCTTCGCCGCCAGTTTCGTAGCCGTGGCAAACCCAATCCCACTGTTCCCACCTGTAATCATAGCAACACGTTCTTGATTTAATGACATAAATTTTCCTTAGCCTGAAAACAAAATAACCAACCAAAAGCAAGTCTATCACAAACACCCGTCCCGGTCTTCCGTCCTCCGTCCTCCGTCCCCCGTCCTCCGTCCCCGGTCCCCCGCCCGTCCCCCGTCCCGCTCCTTTTCCCTGTACAATATCCCTATTCATCAACATGCCACAGGAAAAAGAAAACATGAAAAACTTCAATTCGAAAATCGCCGTCATCACCGGGGCCGGCTCCGGGCTCGGACGCGCCATGGCCCTGCAGCTTTACCAGGCCGGCGCACACCTGGCGCTCTGTGATCTCAACATGCCCGGGCTGCAAGAAACCCGCCAGCTCAGCGGTGATTCATCCAACCGCATCAGTCTGCACAGCGTCGACGTTTCTCAGCGCTCGCAAATGCTGCAGTTTGCCCAGGATGTGCTTGCCACCCATGGCCATCTCGATCTCCTCATCAACAATGCCGGCATCAGCCTGAGCCCGGCCCTCTTCGACGACATCCCCGATGATCTTTTTGATAAAGTCATCCAGATCAACATGGGCGGCGTTTACAACGGCGTCCGCGCATTTTTGCCGCACCTGCGCACCCGCCCCGAAGCCAGCATCGTCAACATCTCCAGCCTGGCCGGGCTGGTGGGTCTGTATGGCTACAGCGCTTACGCCATGTCCAAGTTTGCCGTGCGCGGATTATCAGAAACCCTGCAGAGCGAGCTGGTCGGAACCAACATATCCGTCCTGGTGGTCCATCCGGGCGGCGTCAAAACCAACATCATCAAAAACGCCCCCGACCTGGCCGAAGACCAACGCGCTGCCGCCCACCAGAACTTCTCCAGGTTCGCCCTGACCAATGCCGATGACGCCGCCCGCCAGATCCTGCGCGCCGTCCAAAAAAAGAAAAACCGCCTCATCCTCGGCGCAGACGCGCACATCGTCAATACCATCCGGCAGTTATTTCCCAACCGATTTCCAACCATCCTTCACGCCATCTTCAGCAAAGCCCAGTTCAAATAACCCCGCCCCCCGCCCCCCGTCATCACTCCCCCGTCCCCCGTCCCCCGTCATCACTCCCCCGTCCTCCGCCCCTCCGTCTTCACTCCCCCGTCCCCCGTCCCCGTCATCACTTCCCCGTCCCCCGTCCTCCGTCCTCCGTCCCCCATCCATTTCTTTGCCCAAGGTTCACACAGCCTTTACACCATCTTTATATTGCTGCGATATCCTATATAAAGTAACCTGGAAAGAAAAAAACACCAGGTCACAAAATTCAAGGAGAAAAATAAAATGAAAAAAATATTAGCTATCGTAGCAGCACTGGTAATCGCAGCGGTCATCTTTGGCGCGGGCTTCATGTTCTCACAAACAAACGTTGCACAGGCAGCCGCGCTGCAGGCTGGTTATGGCCCAGGCAATCGGGGCGGTGGCATGATGGGCGATCGTGGCGGCATGGGAGCTGGCCAGATGCACGAATATGTTGAACAGGCCCTCGCCGATAAACTGGGCATTGCCAAAACCGAAGTTGAAACTGCCCTGGATGGCGGCAAGACCATGGCCCAGTTCGTCACCGAAAAGGGCATCAAAGCAGCCGACGTAACCGCCCTGCTGACCGAAGTTCACAAGACCGCTTTCGCCAAGGCTGTTGCCGATGGTGTCCTGACCCAGGCCCAGGCCGACCTTATGCTCCAAAACATGAGCGCCAACGGCTTCACCGGCATCCCCATGCAAAATGGCAGCGGCATGCGCGGTAACCGCGGCCAGGGTGGCATGCACGGCGGCTGGAACCAGCCCCAGCCAACCACTGTCCCCTAACCAACCCCTTCAAGACCATAAAAGAGAGAAGCTGGCAGACGACCGCCAGCTTCTCTCTTTTATTCATTCCACCGCCGCCCGGCATTACTTCTGCTTCGGGGCGTGGCTGGCTAGGAAAGCCATTTTGGACAGTCCAGAAACAAAGTAATAATTGTCTATCGGATAAAAAGTCAATCACATATATAAAAACTGTCTACCTGCCCCATTATTAATTATCTACCTGTTATGCAAAATATCTGGATTGCGCTCGTAGCGCCATCTTCAAAGCGGGTGATTTTTATCCTAATGCTCATTTGCCAGACTTGAAAAATATCTTCTCTCCAGTGCTTCTAACTTTTGAGCCGGTGTGATAATTTCACCTGAGTACACAGCATTAATTAACCAATTGGCGAGCAGCACGTACAGCGCTGGATGCATCTGGTGCAAAAGCATCCGCTCCAATCTGATTCGCGTACTCCTGTGTCACCGGTGCGCCCCCAACCATAATCTTAACGCTATCTCGTAGGCCGGCAGCTTTCAGCGCGTCTATTGTGATTGCCATATTACTCATGGTAGTCGTCAGCAAGGCGGACATACCAATCACGCCTACTCCATCCTGCACTACTTTCACATAAGTTTCAGGCTGTACATCAACCCCCAGATCCTGAACTTCAAAGCCAGCCCCCTCCAACATCATGGCCACCAGATTCTTGCCGATATCGTGCAGATCACCCTTTACTGTACCAATGGCAATTTTCCCCATGGATTTATTTTCACCTGCAACCAGATGCGGTTTGAGCAAGCGCAATCCAGCTTGCATTGCTCGAGCTGCGATCAACATCTCTGGCACAAAGAAGTCACCTTCCTCAAAACGACGGCCAACCTCATCCATGGCAGCAATTAATGCTTCGTTCAATATCTGCTGTGGATTGATACCCGCATCCAGGGCAACCTGTACACCCGCCTCAACCTCAGAGGCTTCTCCATCGATTACATGTTGGTAAAGTTGTTTCAGATCCATTTGAATTCCTTTTTGTTGGTTATTTTGATTAAAAACTGCATTTCATGATGAGCTTTTCCACACCTACCCAAGCCGATGCGAAATTTCACTCAGAGCTGGGTAAAGATCACGGTAAATGGCGTATAAATGTTCATAGTTTTCTACCTCATCAGCCTGTGGGCTGGTAGTATCGGTGATTTTTACCGCATGCAGACAGGCTGTATCAACGTCACTAAAAATACCGCATCCTACTCCCGCCAGGAGTGCAGCACCGTATGCCGCGCCTTCGATGGTATTTACTGTCACCAGCTCTACATTAAACACATTTGCAATGATCTGACGCCAGAGCTGACTTTTAGCTCCACCACCTGAGACGCGCACCTGTTGAATTTCTGTCAGACCAGATGTTTTAATAAGCTCAAAGGAATCTCGCAGGCCAAAAGATACTCCTTCCAAGACAGCTCTTGTCAGGTGCGCTCTTGTATGGCGTACCGTCAGACCGGCAAAAGCTCCGCGAGCCAGCGGGTCGGGATGCGGTGTACGTTCGCCGGTCAGGTAAGGTAGGAAGAGCAGACCCTCGCAACCCGCTTTTACCTTTTCAGCAGGAGCAATCAGGCTTTCATAATCCATCCCAGGCACAAGGGTATCCCGAAACCATCGTAAACTTCCCGCAGCCGAGAGCATGACACCCATCAAGTGCCAGCGGTCTGGCACAGCGTGGCAGAATGCGTGCAGGCGGCCTTCTGGTTCAATAAAGGGTCCGTTCGTAGTAGCAAAGACCACACCGGATGTGCCTAAAGTCAAAGCAGCAATTCCCGGACGTACCGCGCCGACGCCTACCGCCTGGGCGGCCTGATCGCCACCGCCTGCCACCACGAGTGTCCCTGCCTTTAGGCCAGTCAAAGCCGCCGCTTCGGCTGTAATCGTACCGGTAACCTGGATACTTTCATATGTCTTCGGCAGCCATTCAAGCGGGATATCTAACGCTTTTAGTACTTCCGGTGACCAATCACGAGTCTTTAAGTCGAACAGGATGGTACCCGCCCCATCTGCACAATCCACCGCAAACACACCTGTTAGCAGATAGCGTACATAATCCTTGGGCAGCAGGATATGGCGTGTTCGAGCATAAATATCGGGTTCATTATGGCGTACCCACAATATCTTTGGCGCAGTGAAACCAGTCAGAGCATCATTACCGGTGATTTCAATCAAACGCTTGCGACCAATGCGCGCGCGGATCTCGTCACATTGGACTGCGGTACGCTGATCATTCCACAGGATGGCGGGGCGCAGGACAATACCTTTTTCGTCGAGCAAGGTCAAGCCATGCATCTGGCCCGTTAGGCCTATTGCAGCAATCTGTTCGCCATTTATTCCACTTTGCATTAACACCTGGCGAATACTGTTCAAACTGCTTTTCCACCAATCTGCCGGATCCTGCTCACTCCATAATGGGAATGGCGTGGAAATCGGCTGGTTGGTATTGGCACTCGCTATCACGGTACCATCACGCGCAATAATCAGCGCTTTAACGCCAGTGGTGGATACGTCAATTCCCATCAGATAGTCCATAAACAACTCACTTTACGCAAACATGCTCAAATTTCATCACGAAGCCCGGTAATATCGTTCATAATCATTACACAATAAATACAACGGATCTTCGTCCTCTTCAATGGTCGGAAATCGTCCAACAGGCGGGTTAAAACGGTTATCAGTATGATCATCATTGACCATAGAAACCTCACCCACCAGAACACGACCACCCTGACCCCAAAATTGATGATAACAAAACTGGGGCAGAGAAACACTTTCACCTGGTTCCAAGCACAAAATATCCCCGGCGGGAAAACTGCGCTCAGTTCCATCGACAGAAAGAACCACCGGCGAAAGTCGGTCAAAATCCTCTAACGCCGTGGAATTGTAGAGTTGGATCATTAAATTTCCGCCGCCCCGGTTGATGATATCTTCCATCTTGTTCCAATGAAAGTGATAGGGGGTGATCTGGTCTTGATCAACTATCATAATTTTTTCGGCATACAGTTTACCTTGCATGGTTTTCCAGTTATCCGGATTGCCATTTCGCAACGTAAAAAGGAACAGTCCAAATTTGGAAAAATCGCCCATACCGAAATCGGTGATATCCCACCCAAGTTTGTTGGCGACTATCCCGCCAACATCTTCTCCTTTAGCACGCCAATCTTCCGGCTGCCAATATGCGAACGGCGGCAGAAAAAAACCTCGTTCCTGAATAAACTGATCTGCAGAAAGCATTATTTTGTTTATTTCTGATCGTTTCATAAGTATCTCTCCTTCTTGCGCTTCAAACCGATTCGAGCTATTTGAAATTTGGTATTAACTGTTCGCCCTATCTAGTGATATTCATTCAGTCGGTACAAGTAAGTCATTTCTTTCTAATCTCACGTTTCATTTGGAACTGTACTCTCACAGACTTTTCGACTTATTATCCGATCGATTTTGCGCGGAAGCGCACATCATTACTCGATGGTTTTGCTTGCAGTGTGATATCAATAAAGTCGCAATTCGTTTCGTAAATCACTGCCTGCACTAACACCAACATGGCTGGCCATGTGCATACTTACCGAAATCACACAACCTTCGTGCAAACTCCAAACATCGATATTTTTTCGTCATTGGTCGGCCTCTTTATCACTGACTTTATGAGACATCGCCCATACCCCACGCTCAGCATCCAGATCTCGATACACCTTATGTCCCATTTCGAGATCCACATACAGGGTAGCAATTTCATACGGTCGCAGCATGAAAGACAAGCTTGAACCGAAATCCATTTCATTTTCGCAAGAGGTATTCTCTATTTTCGGTGAGTCTGTCAAAACACGCCCAAGCAGATCAGTCTTATAAGCCGCCAACGTTCGCCCAGGCAAACTGATACGCACATCACCAACAACGCCATCTAGCTCCACCAAACGCAATATATATGGATACGCCATCCCTATCCCTGCATAATCAGGCAGGCCATGCCCTGCAACTTCCATTTCACGATAGAAAGCAGTAACCACCACGTTGGGGACATCACATTTTATTGCGCTGAAAAGAAGCGGCAAATTACCCCCAGCTTCGTTACAGATCTGGGGCATGTATTTGGTGCTGGTTTTGCAAGATACCTGGCTGACCGGGCGGAGAAATTCCTGCGCCATGCGCCAGCGGGTGGCATTATTGATATCGCCGTGTGGGACAAACCGTACGCGAGAATCCAGATCACTGACAAAATAATCCTCATCCCACGCATCGTACATTGTTAATATTTGCCGGATTAGTGCGCCTTTTAGTTGAAACGCCTGGCTGCCATCGTGCAGACAAAGTAAGCCACGTTTACCATCCTGCAAATCCAAGAATTGAAGTGCTGTGAACGGATTTTCAATGGTTTCGAAAACTTGATGGGAAGTCATCCAATCCCCCGTGGGGTATTTACGGGTGAAACTCCCGGCTGGCTTTATTGAACTAACTCCATAAGGATGATCATGAACCAATTCCGGCTCAACCATATTGACCGTCAGGGTGGTATGTAAAGCTGAAGAAAACCATGGATCCGGGCGTGGCAGGTTTTGAGCCTTATAGTGCACGTCGATAGCATCGAGTTCTGCCGCAATGCTGATCGTTACTGTCAATTCAGCACCCTCATGTCCGCGCCGAGAAACCTGGATATGTGGGCTGCGAGGTAAACCTGTAATGCTTACTTCTACGCCAGTAAAATGGTCGATTTTCCCATGCCTGGTCATACATAGGTCAGCCAGGCAGGCACCTTCTGGCAGTACTCCCTCAGGGAAATCTACCCCGGTCACCTGTGTGATCACACCCCTGCTCCGGTCGACCGTTACACTCAACGAATCTCGCTCAAGCGTAACACTGTCTGGGTCTTCACGTACTTTAATCCCACAGTGAACGGCAAAGTGATCTTCAGGCTCTATAACGATATATCCTAAGGCAGGTACAGTGGGCAGGAAAATGCTCTTTCCACTGGATGGATCATCAACCAATGCAGGTCGATCCCAACCCAATGGGTTATAGACCACCATTCTATCTCCCGATCCGGGTGTTCGGCGCGCTATATTATTGATTGTACGTTCGATTATATAGCGCGAGAGACTCAGACTGCGTTCAAATGAACGTTGACCAATATAACCACACAAGCCTTCGCATTCTTCGTTATCGTGATGCTGAGCAGATAGCAATTCGCGCCAGGCTTCTTCCAACTCCCAGGTTGGATAAACATCCCAACTTGGGTAGGGACGCCCAAAAAATCCCGCCATAGCCGAAATAGATTCTGCACTGAGAACTAACTGTTCAGCCCGATGGCTAAACCGACGAAACAGATCTCCGTTCTTGCCCAAACTGGTGCCATGAAATACCTCATCAAGACGATATCGACGAGTTTCAGCGAAAGGACGTGCCAGCTCCAAAAATTCAGGTAACAATACCGGGCGCACATCAAAATCAGGGTGTTCCAACAACTGATGCATATGGGGCAACAACAGCTCAGATCGACACATCCAGTCAGGTGAAGGCATGAGTTCCAACCACTGCACCAAACAGGGCAGTGGACGAGTGTGCAACTCCGGACTCTTCAGCAATCCGGCAAATTCTTCCGGCCACTGATGCAGATTCAGATCATTTCGCGGAGCGGTCAATAATCGGCTGCCATCCGGTGATTCCCACCAGATCGCCGGGGCATTTTCCTTTGGTACAGAAGGAGTATGCCAGGTCCACTGGAAGAAAAGGCAAGCATAATTAAAACCAGCCGAGCGCAGCATTTGAGGCAATTGTGGAAAGAAATCGAATTCTTCCTCCCAAAAAGTGCGTGGCCAGGTATCAAAAAGACGTTTAATGGTTCGGGCACCATACAAGCGCTGGCGCATATTAGACTCGCCGCCATGGAACAAACCATACGGTTGTCCATAAGAGGCACCCACAATCTCAATTGTTCCTGCCATAACGGCATGTTTAAGACGAGTCAGCGTTTCTGGATTTTGAACAGCCAGTTTTTCATAACCAATCCCATCAAAATTTATATGCCCCTTAACTCCGGTTTCCTGGCAAAACCGCAGCATATCATCCACAGAACCGGAAAGGGTGGAATAGCCCCACAGCCACTCCATATCTACCCAATGCATATGGTTCCCAAAAGTGTAATAAAGGGGGCTGCGTTTCTCAGTCATATCGGCATTCATGCCCGGCAGCAGCAAAGGCACGTAAATTCTCAACAGGAGCTTCGAAAAAGTGATCACAGGCCGAAAGGATAAACCCACCACCCGTCCCATAACCCTCAAACAGCTGCTTTACCTCAGCGGTAATTTGTTCAGGAGTTTGGCGGGATAGGATGTTGACTTGATCCATTCCACCTACCAGGCAAACTTTTTCACCGATACGACGCTTAATCTCAGTCGGAATGGCATCACCACCAATGGCACGCGGAGAAAGTGTTTCAGAAGCATCACAACCATTTTCAACGATCAGGTCCAAAATTGCCATCATGCCACCACAAGTGTGATACACCACTTTCTGCCCAACGGTGTGCAATGCATCATGTAACTGACGGTCATAAGGCAAGCAAAAGTTACGGAAGATCTTTGGAGAGATAACTGTAGAGGAAGCTGCCCCACCACCCAATTCGATCAGGTCGAATTCGGACCCTTGCAGGCTTTCTTCAATAAACTGTAGTTTTTTTTCAGTCAGGCCTTTTAGCAGCTCATGTACCAAATCGGGCTCGTCAAAGGTTGAAAATATCAGTTTCTCAACACCCATCAAGGAAGCGGCATGTTGCCATGGGCCAGCTTGTTCACCAAACACCAATCCACGCAGGATACCATCCTGGCCCAATTCACGCTTCACCTGACTTACAAAAGGTTTGTCAAGCTTTGGAACCGGAAGATATTTGGCAACCAGGTGCATATCCTCCGGCCGTTTAATCAAATAATTAACCGTCCAAGTAGTCTTGTCATTCATCTCATCGCGTTGAGTCAAGACGCCTTCAGGGGTTGTTATAGTGTAATCATAGATTGTCTGACCATCATTACCATGCGATATCGTCGTCGATACCTGCCAATTGGGCGTAGTTTTTTCATAGTTCGCATCCCAAATCGTAATGGCGGCATCCAACCCAACTGCACGAAAGGCCTGAATATCGGTCATGTTATTCATATATGTCTTCAAATGATAGGGCTGCCATTGGTGAAGGGTGGTCGGAAGGCAGTCTGGCACACCGCGGTCAAGAGCAGTAAGCATTCGTTCACGGGGGGTGAGTTTGTTTTTACTCATAAGAATTTTGGCTCAATTTCAAATGTAATTATTTTATGTTATCCAATCGTTAGTCGGAAACTATGGTTGTCATTAAGTACCAACTTCTGGATACGTTCTTCATTCAAATTTGTTTCCCAAACCATATCCAACTCTCGGTAGCTTGTAAAGCACGCGTCAATGCTCCGATCGATCGGGTTATAGAAACGCACATAGAAGGTTTTACCGGGCACCCCGTCAGGTTGGTTTCTTGCTCGATACAGAGCACTCAAGACAAGCTCAGGTACATCCACCGAGAGAAAACTCACCTGCCCAGGGGTTGAGCCGCTGCGCGGGAAGGGAATAGGTTTAATCTGTGATGGATCATCGCGGGTGATATTCATATCATGCAGATCAAGGCCCTCATGGGTATCGGCACGTGTCAACAGCAATGGGCTAACGTAACGGTAAGCCACAGGATAAACCGCCTGCCAGTGACCCTCGTGTGGTAATAATGCATATTCAAAGGAGTATTTACCAAGGCATTGTGCCCCCGGTGTGGGAACAAGTGGTCCTGCTGCTACCCTGCGTGTGAAAAGATCATCCCGGCTTAGCCAACCAACACTTCGCAACAAAGTCAAAGAGATCTGGGTACTCTCCTCAGTATGGGTAACCTCTACAGCTGGCAACCCACGATTCATAATCGCCAACCCACGCCCGGTTACGCTTACATCTGTGAATGACCTTTGGTGCATCAATGGGTTGGGATCTTCCACCCATCCGGTCGAATCTGGCAAATCGAGGATGCGTGGCAAAACGGCAAAAGATTCATCCACATTGGCTGTATTCGCTGAAAATGGGATTGGGAAACTAACACTCAACTTATGATCCTTCGCCCGGTTATCGATTTCAGTCTCGATGAAAATCCCTGGCTGGTTACGGTAAATTGTCACACGCGAGATAACCGGGTGGTCAATCCGCTCCTCAGAACGCCGTTGGCGATCTTCAGTCAACCCCTGCGGGATAGGCAGGTAACGAATAATTTCATAGGTAACAAGGTTGGAACCACTCGCCACTAAATGAAACTGAGCAGGGCGATCTTTGGTTGTGATGGTTTCAGAATGTCCACACGGGCAATATGAGTACTCATCTCCAGCATCTTCCACATCTTCAATATGCCCAAGACCCTTGTAAAGCTGTCCATTGGACTTATCAAGTACATCCAAACCACCATCGCTGGCAATCGTGAAGGAAAGGAAGCGATTTTCAGCTCCAGTATCTCCCCAACGCCAATCATCAGTGAACCCAACCTCAGGCGAAGCCTGTTCTGATGGTGCTACATAATAAATTGTGTAACCACAAGAAGGCACAATTGCCGGAAAAGCTATTTTCAAGCGGCGCTTACGATTGGCCTTAAGGGTTTCCATCCAAAACTCTTCCCGGTCGGCCAGAATTTGAAATGGAACATGCAAGCCTGCGCGATCCATAATGCAAAAATCATTCGCCAGAGGGTCATCGTAATCAAAATCTACGTCGCCACAAACAATCTCCCGGCGTTCCCAGGCAAGTGGGTTGTAAACAATCAACGGTACTCCATTTTGTTCGCTGAAATCGACCTCACGACACAGCTGCCGTAAACTGTCACGTATCAATAACAATCCAATTTGCTCAGCCTGATCAAAACGATGAAGCATCTCATGGTGAACTTGATCGATACCAGAACCATAAATATCATCATGCGGATGATTCTTCAGCAACCAGCGCCAACCCGTCCACAACAAATC